>WFMZ01000043.1 GCA_015484555.1 Hydrogenovibrio sp.
GAAGATGGGCTTTCGGTTTATTTCACGATGGATGCAGGGCCAAACTTAAAGTTATTATTTTTAGAAAAAGATGAAGCCAAGATTATTCAAACGTTTGGTGACATTCAAATCATTAAACCTTTTAAAAAAGATTAACTAAAGAAGGTTAGTTTATAAGGCAAGTAAGATAAGGCGAATGTTTGAAAGGCAAAAATCGCCAGGGGTGGGTAGCCTATTTAAATGTTATAAATAGGCATCTTTAAACAAGAAGTCTTACTTCACAATAGAAAGGTGAGACTTCTTTTTAGCAGGCTTAGCCGCTTGCTTAGTATCGTCGCTGACAACGGTCGGTGGCACAGGCGCCACGTCAGGATAGTCAACTTTTGGAAAGGGAAGCCCCTCTCCATTTTCACGTGCATAAACCGCTAACACTGCATCTGGCGGAAACCCTAGCTGCTGCTCAACACCTTGAAAGCGTGTTTTAAAGCCAAACCATTCGTTGGTAAAAGACCCTTCACGTATCGCATCAGGGTGAATGTTCAGCATAATCATGTCATCTTCAACAAACTCTCTTGGAATCAATATACCAGGGTAGTTTGCATCTACTTGAAAATGGGGTGTCCAGTCATTATCAACTATCCAGTCGATCATGGCGCGAATTAAATAAGGTCTATTTGAAATACTCATAATGAATAATAAACTTTAAAAAAGCTTAAATAACATCTCTCATATCTAACTCATCGTCAGATAAAGATTCTGCAAACATTTCACGAGCCAATACTTTTTCAGCATAGTCTCTAACTGGCTTAGCTGACTTAGGCAGCTCAATCCCTAAAGAAGGTAGACGCCATAGCAATACCGCTAAACTGACATCAACCAAAGAATATTCTTCGTTTAAGAAATAAGGCTGGTGGTCAAAAACTGGAATCATTTGTACCAAACGTTCTAGTAAATCACGGCGAGCATCTTTCACTTCGGCCTTATCTTTACTGGTTTGAATAACATCAACTAACTTATACCATTCTGTTTCAATTTGACGCAACATTTGACGTGAACGTGCTTTAGAAATAGGGTCTACAGACATTAATGGCGGATGAGGAAAACGCTCATCTAAATATTCAATAATAACTTGTGCGTCATACAATACTAAATCGCGATCTACTAAAGTTGGCAAGGTAGCATAAGGATTAAGTTCTAATAAATCTTCTGGAAAACCGGTTTCTTCTGTTACGTCAATGACTTCCATGGGAATATCTTTTTCCTTGGCCATTAAACGTACACGGTGAGAACTTGGACACTTAGGATCCGAAAACAAGGTAATTACCGAACGTTGTAAAATAGGCACTTCAGCCATGAATTTCTCCAAGAATTAATTGATAGATTTAATTAGTATACACCCCTTGTCAAGGGTTGGGGGGAACGCCAAATAAACTAGCTGTTAGTAATTGAAAAAGGCATGACCTTTTCAATATTGTTTTGCTGTTCTACCAAGGCAAGTAAACGATCAAACCCAAGTGCCACCCCAGAGCATAATGGTAAGCCACCCTGTTGCTTATCGTTTAAGGCACCGATTAAGTTTTGATCAATAGGAACGGCAAGCTTACCCTGTTGCTGTCTTTGCGCTAGGCTAGCTTGAAAACGTTGTTCGTATTGTTCGCCATCTTGAAGCTCGAAATAACCATTTGCAAGTTCCATGCCGTTAACAAAAACTTCAAAGCGTTCCGCCACGTCGGCATTATTGGTGGAAACTTTTGCGAGGGCAGAATCTTTTGCGGGGTAGTCATATAAAACGGTGATTTGTTGTTGACCCAACTGCGCCTCAATGACCTCGGTTAGTAACAACTGTTCCCACAAGTTTTTATCGTTTTCAGCCACCCCAACAATATCGGCAACCCCTTGTGCCATTAAAGCGGCTTTACATTGTTGTGCGCAGGCTTGGTGAATATTTTCAATACCCACATAGCGCTGAAAGGCAGCTTGATAGGTTAAGTACTCTGTTGGCATACTACCTAACAATAGCTGAATAACTTGACTGGTTTCCTGCATCATTTCACGAAGGCTGTAACCCAAACGATACCACTCTACCAAGGTAAATTCTGGCTGATGACGGGGACTATAATCACCCTGTCGATAGACTTTTCCTAAAAAATAAATATCACCCGAACCAGCACATAACAAACGTTTCATGGCGTATTCTGGCGAGGTATGTAAAAAATAAGGCTGGTTATTTCCTGTGCCGGGAATATCAATTTTAGTTTGCAAGGAATCAATATAACAATCTGGCACGGTCGCAGAAGAAAGTGCCGGCACATCCACTTCTAGCACTTTTTGTTCTGCAAAATAATGGCGTACCTTGGCTAAGGCAGCCGCTCTTTTTTGTAACATGGCTAAAGGTGCGGTTGGTTGCCAATGTGCAGTGGTCATATTTTTTCCTTAACAAAACGCCCCTAAAAAGGGGCGTCTCAATTTAACGATGTTTACAAGGCCATTACTTTGCTCTTGAAACATATTCCTTGGTTTCTGTATTACAAATGACTTTTTCGCCAATCGTAATAAATAAAGGAACTTGAACCACAGCACCTGTTGAAAGGGTTGCAGGCTTACCACCTGATCCAGCTGTATCCCCTTTTAGGCCTGGATCTGTGTCAGTAACTTCTAAAATAACTTGCTTAGGTGGGCGAATGGCAATAGGGTCACCGTTCCACAAGGTAACGGTGCAACTATCTTGCTCAACCAACCATTTCTCAACATCTGCAACGGCTGCCGCAGTGGCTTGAAACTGGTCAAATGTTCCTTCATCCATAAAGTGCCAAAAGTCACCATCTGTATAAAGATACTGTAATTCGGTATCTGTTACATCGGCCGCTTCTACTTTTTCGGTTGACTTAAACGTCTTTTCAATCATTTTTCCCGTGGTTAAGTTACGATACTTAACGCGGTTAAAAGCTTGGCCTTTTCCTGGCGATACGCTGGTGGTTTCAACAATAGAACAAGGTTGACCGTCCATTAAAAATTTTAAACCGGGTTTAAATTCGTTTGTACTGTAAGTTGCCATATCTGCGAAGCCTAAAAGTTATAAAATGTCCGCCACATTCTATATTTCAAAGACCTTAAAAGCAAATGATTCAATCGATTAACGAGCTGTGTGACCTGATTAAGCATTCCCCCGCAGACCTGGGCGTTGATAAAAATCCTTCTTTTGCCTTTAAAGTACCGCGACATTTTGCCCAACAAATTGAACCCGGCAACCCAACCGACCCTTTGTTATTACAAATTTTACCTAGTTTACAAGAGCAAGAACAGGTGTTAAATTTTCATACTGATCCAGTTGGCGATTTAAAAGCTAACCCAGTTGAAAGTTTATTGCATAAATACCAAGGCCGCGTGTTGCTGATGGCCAGCCCAAAGTGTGATATTCATTGTCGCTACTGTTTCCGTCGCCACTTTCCTTATCAGCAAGTTAAAAAAACGCATTGGCAAGATGCTTTTCAGTACATTCAAAATGATGATTCTATTCATGAAGTGATTTTAAGTGGCGGCGACCCTTATGCCTTGGCTGAAGCAGTATTGATTGACTTGCTAACCCAAGTTGAAGTCATTTCACACGTATCAACCCTGCGTATCCACAGCCGAACACCGGTGGTGATGCCTGAAAAGGCTGTTCGCCCAAACTGGTTGAAGCGTTTGCAAGCTTCTCGTTTAAACATTGTGTTGGTGGTGCATTGCAACCATGCTAATGAGCTGACAGCGGAATCGCACGTACTCTTTCAACAATATCAGCAGGCAGGCATTACCTTATTAAACCAGTCGGTGTTATTGAGTGGGGTAAATGATTCGGTAGAAACTTTGGTTAACCTAAGCAAAAAATTATTTAGCCAGGGCGTTTTGCCTTATTATTGCCATCTATTAGATAAAGTTGCCGGCGCAAGCCACTTCGAGGTTAAAAATCGCCAGGGGTGGGTGCTACTAGAAGGCATGAAGCAGCAATTACCGGGGTATTTGGTTCCCAAATTTGTAGCAGAAATTGCAGGTGAGCCTTATAAAACGCCCTTAGCATTGCCAAGCCTAAAAAATAAACCCTAAAAGAGCCTTTTGAATGAGCCGACTAAGCCCAATGCCAAATACAAAAAAACTATTTTCTAAGCCTACCCACTTGGCTGAAAAGGCTACCTTAGGTTTCATTACCTTAATTGCACTGTGGCACCTATTTTTAGCAGGTCGGGTCAATTTAAGTGTCGATGAAGCGCACTACGCTTTATACGGCGCAAACCTAGCCCTTAGCTATTTTGACCACCCGCCTATGGTGGGTTGGCTTAACAGTATTCCGCTACTTTTCTCTCATTCAGACACCGCTTTACGGGTGATACCCACCCTGCTATTTGCACTCTCAAACTGGCTACTTTTTAAAATCTCAAACCGCCTCTACCCTGACTTTAGCTGGGTTGGGTTGGGTGCTGTTGTGCTGGTTAATTCCGCCATTATGTTTCAGCTATTGGGCAATGCTATGTTGCCAGATTCTCCATTAATGGTCGCTACTCTGCTCGTTTTTTGGACGGTTTTAAACTTACGAGAAAGCCCCGCCCAAACAACCCACTCTTTTAAGCTTTGGTTACAACTAGGGTTTTGGTTAGGGGTTGCCGCCCTCTCTAAATATACTGCCATTACGCTGGTAGCCAGCTTACTGGTAATCGTAATTTTAGAAAAACGTTGGCATTGGTTAAAAGAGCCAGGGCTTTGGGCCGCCATTGTCCTAACCAGTATTATGCTCTTACCGGTTGTTATTTGGAATGCACAATATGATTGGATTTCTATTTTGTACCAACTTCATCATGGTACCCATAATGACAATTGGGACTGGTTGCGCGTGGGGCAAACCCAACTGGCACAATTGGGTGTTTATAGCCCTCTCTTATATATAGGCGGCTTAATGGTGATGATAAGCAGTTGGAAAGCGATTCAACCCGAGCAAATTTCTAACCGTTTACTGGCTATTTTTGCCCTACCAACGATTATTTTATTTGCCTTAGGGTCAGGTTATGAAATAAGCCTACCACACTGGACACAACTGGCTTGGTTGCTAATTTCACCAGGGGTGGTCTACCTTATTTGGCAACACTGGCAGAAAAAATGGTTGCGTATATTGGTGATACTGAACTTTATCATAATGATTCCTATCAGCCTGATTATGAACAGCCAGCTGGTCACCCCTTGGATACCATTTAATCAAAATGAAAATATTGTACAAGAACTGCAGGGCTGGCCTGAAGCCATTGAGCAAGCAAAAGATATTCAACAACAGCACCCAGGCAGCCTATTGTTTGCCGCCAACTGGACACAAGCCAGCCGCATTGCTTGGTACGCTTACCCACAAGCCTGTTTTGTTACCGATAATAGTTTTGATCAGTTTGATATGTGGTTTGGTAACCCGCCACAAGGTACCACAGGCATTGTCATCGTACCTTCTTATGAATCGCCCCCAAAAGCAGACGGGCAACCTGGAAATTTTACCAGCTGTCATCTCCAAGCTACCTTACCCATCCTCCACCACCAGATTGAAATAGTGTCTTACCATTTTTATGTCTGCCAGAATTTTCAACCACCAAAATTTGGCGGCTGGGCAGGTCAATTACCTTTTGTAAAGGCATTACCATAAAGCAGTAAAACGGTTTTTAGCACTTTTTTGAAACCCTATATTTGTAACGCCCTTTTATTGGGTATAATTAGCAAATAAAATTTTACGCAAAGGACGCTCTTTGGGCAACTACATTAAAATAGGCTTATCGGTCGCCATACTCGTTTTCATTCTCGCAGAATTCAATGCTGAATCTGTATGGGAAAGCATCGTTTCCGCTAATCCCCTTTATATTGCTGGTGCAGTGCTGTTTCAGCTACTAAGCCAACTGGTTGCTGCTTATCGTTGGGGGCTAATTATGCATATCCTCAATTTCCGTCATCCTTTTATGTTCTATTTAAAAAGTTACTTTAAAGCAAGCCTATTCAACCAAATATTACCCACCAGTATTGGCGGAGATGCTTATCGAATAGCAGAACTAAAAATACATGGAGGCGATTTAAAAGAATCTTTTTATGGCGTATTTATTGACAGAGTCGTTGGATTGGTAGGGCTCTTATTGCTAAATCTATTTGCCAATCAATTTGATACCCACCTTCTGCCAGAACACATTTATTACAGCATTAATATTATTTTAATTGGCGCCTTATTTGGCTTGTTTGTACTCTTGGCCATTCATAAATTTGAAATTTTCAACCGTTATAAAATAACACGTCTGTTTTATGATCTTTCTGCCCGATTTCGTTTAATTTATAAAACGCCTAAGCGAATTAGTCAGCAGGTTAGCTTATCCATCTTAATCCACTTGTTTAGCATGGTCGCTATTTTTGGCTTAGGACACAGTGTCGGCATCAATGAGCCTCTAATTACTTATTTAGTATTGGTACCGCCAGCTATCCTGCTAACCATTTTACCCATCTCATTTGCCGGTTGGGGTGTTCGGGAAGGCGCTTTAGTGGCCTTGTTCTTACTCATTGGTACAGATGAAAATAAAGTACTTGCCATGTCTTTATTATATGGTCTCGTGCTTATTGTTAGCGCGCTACCCGGATTATTTTTTTACTTAAGAAGCCAACACAAATATTTATAGCCCCTTTTTTGGAGACCCACATGAACGTCAACTTAATGCGAAAGGTAGATCACCATTTAGGGATTCCACTTACTTTTCTAGGAACTTTACTGCTAAAAACCATGCGTTTCTTCCAGCCATGTAAAGCCGTTGAACCTAAAAACATTTTATTTGTAGAACTCTCTGAAATGGGCAGTACCATTATTGCAGACCCGGCAATGAAGCGTGCTAAAAAGCACTTTAATGCCAACCTATTTTTTGTTATTTTCAGCAAAAACAAGCCTAGCTTAGATCTACTAAATACTATCCCCCAAGACAATATTTTTACCCTTTGTGAAGATAATATTTTTACCCTGGTACGAGATGCTATTCGGTACCTTTTTTGGTGTCGACAGAAAAAAATTGATACCGCCATCGACCTTGAACTATTCTCTCGCGTATCAGCATTGCTCACCGGTTTTAGTGGCGCAAAAAACCGTGTTGGCTACCACAACTTTAATGGTGAAGGTTTGTACCGTGGCGAGATGCTCACTCACAGAGTCAGCTACAACCCACATATTCATATTGCCAAAAACTTTATTGCCTTAATTTATGCGCTGGAAGCTAAAACCGCAGAAGTGCCTTTTGCCAAAACACTGATTACCGATGCGGATACTAAACTTGATCAAGTCACTTTTTCTAATGCTGAAAAACAGCCTATTCAAGAAAGTATTCAAGCCCTCTACCCTGACTATCAACCCGGCAAACAGAAGCTAGTCCTAATTAACCCAAATGCCAGTGATTTACTACCACAAAGGCGTTGGCCTAAAGCTAACTTTATCGCGTTAATGCAACAAATATTAGCGGAGCACCCAAATACATTAGTGCTGATTACGGGAGCGCCTAATGAAAAGGAAGAGGCTGAAGCTTTACGCCTTAACGTTGATCATGAACGTTGCATTAACTATGCTGGCCAGCTTAAGTTGCTAGAAATGCCTATTTTATATACCCTTTCCAATTTAATGGTCACCAATGACTCTGGACCTGGGCATTTTTCATCTATCACCCCTTTAAAAACCTTTGTATTATTTGGCCCTGAGACCCCCGCACTCTACGGTTCTTTAGGTAACAGCACCCCCATTTTTGCAGGCCTTGCTTGCTCACCTTGTGTGAGTGCCGCTAACCACCGCAACACCCCTTGCCAAGAACCAGTGTGCATGGATGCTATTACCGTCGAAACTGTTTACAAACAAGTAGAGATAGAACTGAAATACTAGGTTTGATATAAATTCGGTTAAAACTATTGCCTTCCAAAGTTTTCATGCCATGAAAAGGACAGGCTAGTACACAAATGATTAGCCCTTTTCCCATAGCCTATTAGACTAAAGCATTCTTCCCGCTGCTAGCGTAATCGCCTAAATAAATACAGGGCTAAGCTAAGCAAGACGACAGAAGGGAAAAAGGCACCCAACATTGCAGGTAGATGATAAACCACGCTTAAGTTACCAAATATTTGGTTGAGTAAATGAAAGCTCATACCGATCATAATCCCGACAAACACTCTTTGCCCAATACTGACTTGTCTTTGTGAGCCAAATATCAAAGGAAATACCAGTGCAATCATGCCTAAAATAACCAAAGGGGTGGCTATTTTTCGCCAGAAAGCGAGTTTATAGCTTTCAGAATCCAAGTCATTCTCGTCTAAAAAATGAATATAGTGGTAGAGATCTGTAATCCCCATATAGCGTCTTTCTACATTTAAGCTATCTAACAATTTAGGTGTTAAAGGCAGGGCTTCTGTTTGTGACTTTTCATGTGTTTCTTGATAATGTAGGCTACGCCAATAATGGCTCCTATTGCCTTTGATGACATTTGGTTGCCAGCCTAACTGCACTTCTTCAATATCCTTCATTAACCATTTTTTATCTTTAAACTCTGCTCTAGCCGCATGTAGCCTTGTTTTTATTTCACCTTTTTCAAGAGTATAGATATTAACGTCTAGCAGTAACTTATCTGATGCCAATCGTCCTACATAAATAATACGCTGACCATCTCGCATCCAGAGCCCATCACTACTCCCTAATGAAAAGTTCGCATTTAAAGCTTCTCCTCGCATCTTCTTGGCATAAGCTTCTGCCTTAGGAGCAACAAACTCGCCTAGAATGGCCACGGCTAGCCATAGCATGAATGCGGACTTCATCACGCCCCAAAAAATACGTTTTATTGACCAACCCGTCACACGTAAAATAGTAAGCTCGGCATGGTTTGCCAAGCCCCCTAGCCCCAACAAGGTACCGATTAAAATTGCAATTGGGAAAATTTCATACCCAAAAACAGGCAATTTTAACAGGGTGTACAAAATACCTTTATTAAGCGTATAGGTTTCAGACACCTTTCCCAACTGAATCATAAACTCAGAAAAGCCTAGAATAATCAATAATACCAAAATAACCACTAGCGTATGGCTGACCAACACTCTGCCTAAATAACGTTCAATTAAGTTCATTTTTCGGTCTCTTTGAAGCCACTTTTGGATAAGGGTTTAAACCATACTTTGATATCAGGCATCACTAAAAAACTCGGTTTTAAACTACCTTGATATAAGGCATAAAATAGAAAAGCCAATAATACTGGCCACAACCCTATTTCTGGTGCTATCTCGCCATGCGCTAAAGCTGATCGACTCGTCACCAATAGTTGGTTAAACACCACATACAATACCAGTGCGACAAATACCTTGGCAAAGCGCCCTTCTCTAGGCCCTGACTTGCTCATTTTTAAACCTAACAGAGCGAGCACCAAAATAGATAAAGGAACAACAATACGCCATTGCAACATGGCAATATCACCTAGCTTATTTGAGTGCCATAGTACGCTTGTAGGAGTTTCATATTTTTGCCTGCCAGGCGGAGTGACTTGAATTTCTGGCAAAAACCCTTCAAAACGTTCAAACTTTCGGACTTGAACATCATCTACCTTCCCCGTTTTATCAAAACTAACACCTTGATAGCTAATACCATTTAACAATACCATCGCTAACTTGCCATTTATCCATTCAAATCGACCAGAAGGTGCCACCATAATAATAGATCCGTTCTCTTTAGAATCCAATTGCACCCAAATATTCTTTAACATTTTGTCTTTGCTAATAGATTTAGCATAAAACACGCCGCCGCCGGGGAGTTCATTAAACTTACCAGGGGTAATCGCCGCTAAGGGACTAGCGACTTGAGCTTGAGCAATGAGTTCTCGCTCAAGCTTAAAACTTAAAGGGGTTAAGTAAAGAGAAACCCAAGCAGTGGCAAGTGCTAAAGGTAAAATAAACCAGAAAACTCGCCATTGAAAATAGCGATTGGGAATACCACAACTACTTAATACCACCATTTCTTGGTCTTGATATAGACGACCAATGGCCAGCATAACTGACAACAAAGCCACCAAGGGTAAAATAACCTCTAAGGCAGGTGGAATTTTATAAAGTAAGACCTGAAAAATAATGTTGGGCGGAATCTCTCCTTGAACTGCCACCGCTAACAACTTAGTCGCTTCAGTACCAAAGGTGATTAAAAGCAACACCATTAAAACGGCAAAAAAAGTCGAAAACAATTCTTTATAAAGATATTTGTCAAGAATTCGCAAAAAGAACCGTCCAGAGGCTAAAATAAGGATATAGCAATATTTTAACCCCTAACAGGCTATTTTCATATCCCTGTTATTAATACTAGGTTTAAACAAATGACACAACTACAATTTTCAACACAAAGCACCCCCCTATTACATGATTTTGACACCCTGATTTTACCTGTATTTGATAACGGAAAACTTCATTGTTCAGCGAACTCTGAAGGGCTAGAAAACTTAGTCAGCCGAGTCATTAAACAAGGTGATTTTGAAGCTAAATCAGGTAAAACCTGCTTAGTGACTGCCACAGAGGCTTTTCCTAGAATTTGTTTAGTGGGGGTTGGTAAAGCTGAAGAGATGAATGAAAAAACTTATATTGAGCTGTGTCAATCCGTCGCTAAAATAGTTCAGCAAACTGGCGCAAGTAACTGTCTAAGTTTACTCACTGATGCACTCCCAAAATCTAAAAATGGTGACTGGGCTATTTACCAACAAACACTCGCCTTCTCTAATAACCGATATGACTATGTTCACCCGAGTAGAGGCGCCCACAAACCTGCTAAGCACAACTTAAAATCGGTTTGTTTTGAAGCCGACAAAAGTGCGCTTAACATCATCAAACAAGCACAAGCTACCGCGACGGGAATGACCTTAACCAAAGATCTTGCCAATATGCCTAGTAACTTTTGTACGCCAACTTATCTAGCCGATACCGCAGAAGCAATGGCAAAACAATATGGTTTTGAAAGCACTATTTTAGACAGAGCCGAAATGATTAAAATGGGCATGGGTTCATTCATGTCTGTTGCACAAGGGGGTGAAGAGCCGCCTAAAATGATTAGCCTATCCTACCAAGGCGGTAAGAAAGGGGATGCCCCTATCGCGCTTGTTGGAAAAGGGGTGACCTTTGATACAGGCGGTATTTCTTTAAAGCCGGGTGCCGGCATGGATGAAATGAAGTATGACATGGGCGGTGCCGCGACCGTATTAGGTGTCTTTAAAGCACTAGGAGAGTTAAAGCCCGCTATTAATGTGGTGGCGGTGATTCCTTCTACCGAAAACATGCCTTCTGGTGATGCGATTAAACCGGGTGATGTGGTGACATCTCTTTCTGGCCAAACCATTGAAATTCTTAACACCGATGCAGAAGGTCGTTTAATTTTATGTGATGCTTTAACCTATTGCCAACAGACTTATCAGCCTAAAAAAATCATCGATATGGCTACCTTAACAGGCGCTTGTATTATTGCACTAGGCCATCATATTTCAGCCGTATTAGGAAATGACCAAGACCTAGTCAACGACTTAATTTCTGCCAGCCAAACCACCTATGATCGCTTTTGGCAAATGCCTTTGTCTGATGAATATGACGAGCAACTGAAATCTAACTTTGCCGACATGGCCAATATTGGTGGCCGCCCTGCTGGCACCATTACTGCCGCACAATTTTTAGCACGCTTTACCAAAGATGTTAGCTGGGCACACCTAGACATTGCCGGAACCGCTTGGGTAAGTGGCGCAAATAAAGGGGCGACAGGCCGACCTGTTCCTGCTTTAGTTGAATACTTAGTACAAGCGGCTAATGGCTAGTGTTAGATGACTAGTCCAACTGAACAAGATGTACTCTTTTATATCCTAAGCTCTAGTGATATATCTGCTCGTGATGTATTTATCAGTAAACTGGTCAATAAAATTTATACTGAAAACCGTCAAGCAGATATTCGACTAGCCTCAGCAGAAGATTGTGAACGGTTAGACTTGGCTATTTGGCAGTTTAAACCAGAAAGTTTTATTCCGCACAGTATTGCTAAAAAAGTGGGTGCGCCTATTCAATTATGGCATGATCAAATTGAACAACCTTGCAATGATGTGCTCCTAAACCTGCACCCTATTTTTCCAGAGCAATGTCAGCACTATGCTCGCACAATTGAAGTGCTTGACCAGTCTCCAGAGCTAATTGAAATGGGACGCGTACGCTGGAAACAATATAAAGCACAAGGCATTGAGCCTACGGTACATAAACTCCCTTAACCTGGCTTAAGGTACGATCAAAACGCATAAAGGAAAACGATATGGATATCACACAATTACTACAGTTTTCGTTCCAACAAGGGGCGTCAGACCTCCACCTTTCTGCAGGCATGCCACCCATGCTTCGAAAAGATGGTGATATCAAAAAAGTGGAAACCGCCCCTCTGGCACAAGAAGAAATTCATACGATGATCTATGACGTCATGAATGACTTTCAGCGTAAAGAATTTGAAGAACGTTTAGAGTCCGACTTTTCTTTCGAATTGCCTAACATTGCGCGTTTCAGGGTCAACGTTTTTTTACAAAACCGAGGCATTGCCGCCGTATTTAGAAACATCCCCAGTAAAGTCCTTTCACTTGATGAGTTAAATGCACCGGATATTTTTAAACAACTTACCGACATGCAGAAAGGGCTTGTTTTAGTGACCGGCCCAACGGGTTCAGGTAAATCTACCACCTTAGCAGCCATGATTGACCATATTAATGACACTAAAAATGACCATATCCTAACCATTGAAGACCCCATTGAGTTTGTTCACACTCCGAAACGTTCTTTAATTAATCAACGCGAAGTTCATAGAGATACTAAAAGCTTTGGCAGCGCCCTTCGTTCAGCGTTAAGAGAAGACCCTGATATTATTTTAGTCGGTGAATTACGTGACTTAGAAACCATTAGCCTAGCCTTAACCGCTGCCGAAACAGGGCATTTAGTCTTTGCGACCTTACACACTAGTTCTGCTGCCAAAACAATCGACCGTGTTGTGGATGTCTTCCCCGCAGCCGAGCAAAGTATGGTACGTTCTATGTTATCAGAATCATTGCAGGCCGTTATTTCTCAAACACTACTGAAAAAAATAGGGGGCGGTCGAATCGCTGCCCATGAAATTATGCTAGGCTCTTCGGCTATCCGCAACCTAATTCGTGAAGATAAAGTCCCTCAAATGTACTCTATCATCCAAACTTCTAATCGGCGAGGTATGCAAACCCTAGACCAAGATTTAGAAAGATTAGTCAAAGAAGGGCTTATTAATAAAGAAGATGCCCAGCGAAAAGCAGTTAATAAAGCAACTTTTCAATAATAGTACAACCCCACCCCTGGTGATTTTTAAGCTTGTAGGAGTTCAACACAGTGAGCCATTCTTTAATTCAGCAAATACATGCCATGTTAAATGCATTCTTTCAACAAGGTGGTTCTGACTTATTCATTACCGCCAATGCTCCCGTGTCCATGAAAAAAGATGGCGAGATGCTACCATTGACCAACGATGCTTTAACCTCTGATGCGGCCAAACAATTAGTATTAGGGTTAATGAATGCTCAACAGCAGGCAGACTTCAAGAGCAGTCATGAATGTAACTTTGCCTACCAAATACCGAATGTATCTCGATTTCGTATTAATGCCTTTATGCAGCAAGGCATGGTGGGCTGTGTTATTCGGGTTATCAACTCAACAATCCCTAATTTAGCAGACCTTAATCTACCCGCTAGCTTAGCCGACTTAATCATGGAAAAACGAGGCCTTATCTTATTAGTCGGAGGGACCGGTTCAGGTAAATCATCTTCTCTAGCCGCTTTAATTGGCTATAGAAATGCTCATTCTCAAGGGCATATTATTACCATTGAAGACCCAATAGAGTTTGTTCACCCACACAATAAATCTATTGTTACCCAGAGAGAAGTGGGCGTAGATACCGAGTCTTATGACGTGGCGCTAAAAAATACTTTGCGCCAAGCACCTGATGTTATTTTAATTGGCGAAATCCGAGCCGAAGAAACCATGGAGCACGCGATTACCTTTGCCGAAACCGGCCACCTTTGCTTGTCTACTCTTCATGCTAACAACACCAACCAAGCACTCGATAGAATCATTAACTTCTTTTCGGAAGAAAGACGTTCGCAATTATTAATGGATTTATCGTTAAATTTAAAGGCCATCGTGTCACAAAGGCTGATTCCTAAAATTGGAGGCGGGCGAGTTCCGGCCATTGAAATACTGATCAACACCCCCCGCATGGCTGATTTAATTTTTAAAGGTGACATTAGCGAAATGAAAGAATTAATTAAAAATGGTGGTGATTCTGGCATGCAAACCTTTGATCAAGCTCTATTTACGCTCTACGAAGATAAAAAAATAACCTATGAAGATGCTCTTCGCAACGCCGATTCTTTAAATGACTTACGCTTAAACATCAAACTAAATAGCCAACTACCTTTACCAGAAGATGTTGTGAAGCAAGCAGAGCAAGTCACCTCTAGTTTAAATATTGAAGATTAATGTTTTCCCAGAATAAGCACCTCATGCTTCCCCTTAAATATAATTCAGCACTATTTTTAAGCTTACTCACGCTTTGCCTAAGCTTGAACCTAAGCCCATGCTTAGCTTCATCGACTGATAATCTATCACAAAAAAGGGAACTTAAAGACAAGGTAACAGCGACGAACCAACCCCAAAATATAGAAAAATTTTGCAAAGCACTTTCTCATAAATTACGCACCGTTACCTTTAAAGGGTGCTTAGCGTTAAATTTACAGCCAGCATCAGCGCACAGTACACAGCACCGAGTTTTACCCTTTGTAGAGGTTTTACCAAGCCAAAATCAACCGCCCCAAGGGCGTATTTTATTTATCAGCGGGATTCATGGCGATGAGTATGCCGCCATCAGCTTATCTTACCTATGGCTACAACAATTACAAAGCAGTCAAAATAACACTCACTTTCACTGGTTGTTTCTACCCTTAGCCAACCCTGATGGTCTATTCAAGCAATCCTCCACCCGCACCAATGCAAAAGGGGTAGATTTAAACCGAAACTTCCCTTCTCCCGACTGGGATAAACGAGCTATCTCAACCTGGAAAACCCATTACAACGCCAATAAAAGACGTTACCCAGGCCCTTTTGCTAACAGTGAACTGGAAACACAATGGCTAGTAGACATCATTGAACGCTTTAAACCAGATGCCATCATCTCCATTCATGCGCCCTATGGCTTATTGGATTATGATGGCCCAGAGCATGCCCAACCTAACAAAATAGGCCATTTAAAGCATCGCGCTTTAGGGACTTACCCGGGTTCTTTGGGACGTTATGCAGGGGAGTTTTTACATATACCCGTTTTAACGCTAGAGCTAAAATCGGCGGGCAATATGCCTAAACGTACCGAAATTAAGATTATGTTGAATGATTTAGAGCATTGGGTGAACGATAAAATTGAACAACAAGAACAGGATATGTAACGACGTAACAATCTAAAAAGCTTATTTTAAAGATAACTTTTTGAACTTTGAACCCGACACAATTGAAGTATGACGTGTTTGTTCTATCACCAACTGCCAGTCATCCGCTTTGGCTTCTTTTTGCCAGTACTGCTCAACCACTTTATTTGAACCTGGCAGCACAAAACTGACAAAGTACAAGCCTGCCTCGCCAGGGTATTGGTAAACATTGACTTCTTTCCAATCCACCTTGTATTTTTTTTGCTTTGCCAACCACTCATTAATCTGGGTCAAGACAGTCGTTTTGTTTTCAACCAAACCGCCCTCTTCTTTGGCTAAAGAGTCTACAATTAAAACGGGTGTATTTTTCTCCAAAGCATACTGTTTAATTAAGGTTTGCATCGCAGGATTGTTTAACACAACACAACCTCGGCTCGCCAAAGGCGCACGACTGTAGGTACTTCTAGGCGTACCATGCAACCAAATACCAGAACCCGTCCGCCCTTGCTTTTGGTCCCATTTGTTGGGGTAATTTAGGGTTAAGGCAGCTACGCCGTATAACTCTGGCAGGCGCTCATCGCTTATTTCTTTTACAATTCTATAGATACCAATAGGCGTTTTTAAGTCTCCTCGAACTTCTTTACCCGCGCCTTTTCGACCGATTGAAATATAGTAATCTGCTACTTTTTGAAACCCTATTTCTGAATTTTTAAATAGATATAAACGGTGGTCTTGCGAGCTAATAATCACTAAATAAGGTACTTGAGAAGCCGATTGCTTCAAAACATACTGAGATAATAAGCGCTGTTCATTATCTTTTTTCTGCCAGCGTACTTTGGCTTCTTGAAAAATTTGATCGGTTAATTTTTTATTATTTTGACGATTTTGCTCTATCCAGCTTAACTTACCCGCCTTAATAGCTTGTAGCTCTGCTTGCATCAATAAAGCTAGCTTATATTTAGAGTCTGTTTGTACTAAAGAAACAAATTTTGTTTCCGCTTTTTCAAACTGAGCTTGCTCTAATGCCTGGTAGCCTTCTAATACGATAGGTTCTAAATTCTTTGCTTGAGCAGAAATCGGAAACATCACAACACAAAGCCAACTTAACCCATAAGCTTTCAAATTAACTCGGTTAAAAACAGACATTATTAATGAACCGCTCGCTTAATCACACGTTCGTTCACAATTTTCCAATTGCCTTCCTGCTGTTGCCAGACCATCGATTTCAAAACTTCATCATTAAAGCGGTTAGAACGATAATGTTGTTTAAATTTTACCTGAATCAAGTCATTTGCGAGAGGGGTTAACACAAAATCTTTTAGGGTAATTTTAATAAACTTAGGTCGCTGCAGACTACTTTCACGCCCTTTAACCCATGCTTCGTGGCTAGGATAGTGCACTGAAAGAAAACCGGGTTCATAAAAGGCTAAATAAGCACTGGCAGATTGAGAAGACCAAGCTAACCGCCAGTTTTCAACGCTTGCTAGCACCTTATCCATATTATTTTCAACCAAATCTAACTGGGCTTGTACATTCGAATAAGCGGGGGTTTTATTGGCACTCGCCCAAACGGTTTTAGGCGTTGTCACGGCTGTTTTTTTGAATAGGTCTTGATAAGATTTTTGGGCTTGATAGGCATAAACGGCATTCAAATTTTGCATCAACACCTCACCATCTGCATCATATCGCAAGGCCTGTTCTAGCTTGGCTCGAGCGGCCTCTATTCGACCAATACGCATTAAATAAACAGCATAGTTATTGGCAACGGCTTTATCAGCAGGAAACTCGGCTTGTAATTTGGCCCATTGCGCCAAGACGTCTTCTGATGTTTTTAGGTCAGGGTTTTGAGACAAGTCCATGACTTGTTGAAAGCTCGTTAAATAGTGACTTTTATGAGCGGGAGAGATATTAGGCTTAGCAGAAGACTCAAGAGGTTGTTCTACATTATTATTCAGCTTACCTTCTGCAAAACTTGCTGTCGAGAACATGATTAGCCCCATGATTAGTAAGTTTAAAAAACGCTGACAAGTTAACGACTTAGAAGGTTTTTGTTCAAACATGAATACTTTTTTCCACTTAAATTTTAGGGCTAAGGTATTTTATCGTATTTACCCTAACATCACCGATTATTTACAACCTTCACGGCTAACTTTGTAAGGCACCGACACCCACCATGTTATTTTTTAGCTTTTTAACATCATCTCGTAGCTGTGCCGCCAGCTCAAAATCCAAGTCTTTAGCCGCTTTATACATCTTTTTTTCCATCTCTTTAATGGCTGAAGCTAGCTGTGCAGGCGTCATTTTTTGACCTGGCTCTAATAAGTACTCGCCCTTCCCTTCAGCTACCTGCAAGGCTTTTTCTCTATCCGAACCAGTAAGCTTCTTAGCATACGGCGAGGCTTCCAGAATATCTGTTACTTTTTTATTCAACCCTTGTGGTGTAATGCCCATTTTTTCATTATGAGCCATTTGTTTTTCACGACGTCTTTGCGTCTCATCAATCGCCAATTGCATAGAACGAGTAACCTTGTCACCATACAAAATGGCACGCCCTTCTAAGTTACGTGCCGCACGGCCAATGGTTTGAATTAAAGCCCGTTCTGAACGTAAGAAGCCTTCTTTATCGGCATCTAAAATAGCCACTAAAGACACTTCGGGAATATCCAGCCCTTCTCTTAACAGGTTAATCCCAACCAATACATCAAACTCACCCAGCCTAAGATCTCGAATAATTTCAATACGTTCTACCGTATCAATATCAGAGTGTAGGTAGCGAACCCTAACACCATGGTCTTCTAAATATTCGGTTAAATTTTCCGCCATCTTTTTGGTTAAAGTAGTCACCAAAATACGCTGTGATTTTTCCGCACGAATATTAATTTCACCTAACAAATCGTCTACTTGCGTGGTAGCCGGGCGAACTTCAATAATAGGGTCTAGCAAGCCAGTTGGACGAACCACTTGTTCAACCACCTTCGATGCTTTTTCAGGCTCATACTTACCGGGGGTGGCAGAGACAAAGATCGTTTGCGGCATGATATTTTCAAATTCATCAAAACGCATTGGGCGGTTATCTAATGCGGAAGGTAAACGAAAACCATAATTCACTAAGTTTTCTTTACGAGAACGATCGCCCTTATACATGCCACCAATTTGGGGAATCGTCGCGTGGCTTTCATCAATGAACATAATCGAATTTTTAGGTAAGTAGTCCAATAATGTCGGGGGTGCTTCCCCTTCCCCTCGGCCAGATAAATAACGAGAGTAGTTTTCAATGCCCGAGCAATAGCCGAGTTCCTGCATCATTTCAATGTCTAGCTTCGTGCGTTCTTCTAAACGTTGCGCTTCTACTAGCTTATCCATCTCTCGCAATTCGGCCAAGCGGGACTTTAGTTCTACCTTAATTTTTGCAATCGTTGACAGCACTTTTTCTTGTGGCGTAACATAGTGAGATTTAGGGTAAACCGTAATACGGCTCGGGCGGCTAATCACTTCACCCGTTAAAGGATCAAACCAGGCAAAGCCTTCAATTTCATCATCAAACGATTCAATACGAATAGCATATTCATCCGATTCTGCAGGGAAAATATCAATCACATCCCCTCGAACACGATAGGTTCCTCGCCAAAGTTCAATATCATTTCGAGTATATTGCATAATGGCCAGTTGCTTTAAAATATCTCTTTGTGATATTTCATCGCCCGTTCGCAACTGTAAAATCATGCTTAAAAATTGTTTAGGATCTCCCAAACCGTAAATAGCCGATACCGTCGCAATCAAAATAACATCTTGGCGCTCTAGCAATGACTTCGTCGCTGACAGTCGCAACTGCTGAATTTGGTCGTTGACAGATGAATCTTTTGAAATATAGGTGTCTGATGCGGGTACATAGGCTTCTGGCTGAAAATAGTCAAAATAAGAAACGAAGTATTCCACCGCATTATTAGGAAAAAAACCTTTCATTTCACCATAAATTTGTGCCGCTAGCGTTTTATTGTGTACCAAAATAATTGCAGGCCGATTAGCCTGTTGAATCACATTCGCCATGGTAAAAGTTTTACCCGACCCAGTTACCCCTAACAAAGTTTGAAACGCTTCGCCATCGTCTAAGCCTTCTAGCAATTGTTTAATCGCAGCAGGCTGATCACCAGCGGGTTGGTATGGGGAACTGATTTGAAACGCTTTTGCCATGGAATTCTCTTAAAAAGACACTGTAATTTTGGTAAACTGAACGGAGTATTTTAACTTAATTAAGTGATGAGCCCAAACTATGTCTAGACTGTCGAACCGTGTTAACCGAGTGAAACCTTCTTTAACCTTAATTATTACTGCAAAATCTGCAGAATTAAAGCGAGCAGGCAAGGATATTATTAGCCTGGGCGCGGGCGAGCCAGACTTTGGAACGCCTGATCACATCAAGGCGGCGGGCATTAAAGCCATTCAAACAGAAAAAACACGTTATACCGCCGTAGATGGTATTCCTGAATTAAAAGAAGCAATCATCACCAAGTTTAAACGAGACAACAACTTAAACTACGAAGCCAACCAAATCCTAGTCTCTTCTGGCGGTAAGCAAAGCTTTTACAACCTTTGCCAGGGCGTATTAAATGATGGTGATGAAGTTATTATTCCAGCGCCTTACTGGGTTTCTTACCCAGACATGGCGTTATTAGCAGGCGGTGAGCCGATTATTGTGGAAGCCGGCATTGAGCAAGGCTTTAAAATCACCCCCAGTCAGCTAAAGGCTGCGATTACCCCTAAAACTAAAATGTTAGTGTTAAACAGCCCTTCTAACCCAACGGGAGCAGTCTATACCGCAGAAGAACTATCTGATCTTGCCGACATTCTATTGCAACACCCTAATATTATTATTGCTTCAGATGACATGTACGAGCATATTTTATTAGCCGACATCCCTTTCACCAATATATTAGAAGTCTGCCCTGCTTTAAGTGACAGAACCATTGTTATGAACGGTGTTTCTAAAGCTTATTCAATGACCGGCTGGCGAATTGGTTATGCGGCCGGCCCAGTAGATTTGATTGCCGCCATGCGTAAAGTGCAGTCGCAAAGCACCTCTAACCCTTGCTCTATTTCGCAATATGCTTCAGTAGAAGCCTTAAATGGTGATCAAGGCTGTATTCAAGTGATGTTAACAGAATTTAAAAAGCGTCATTTGTTTGTGGTGGATCGCATCAATCAGATTCCAGGCTTTAAATGTATTCATGCCTCCGGCGCATTCTATGCCTTCTTTAGCGTGGCAGAAGCCATGAAACAAAAAGGCTTTGCAACCGACTCAGAAATGGCAACCGCTATTTTAGAAGAAGTAGAAGTCGCCTTGGTACCTGGTTCAGCCTTCGGAGCAGACGCACACTTACGTATTTCATTTGCCACTAGCATGGAAAACCTAGAAAATGCATTAGACCGTATTGAGAAGTTTATCAGAGGCTAGTACGTCTTCAAAAGTTTCTATACTTAGACCACCCCTGGCGATTTTTAAAGCCCAAAATCGCCAGGGGTGGTCAGGACTATTTGATTTATTTAAATGCCTAGAATAGACAACTTTATGAAATTATTCACCATTTTAGGCGATTTAAAACCAAGCTTAAAAAAAACAAACCTTTTTCAAAAAAAGGACTTGCAAAGGTCTAAAAACCGCCTATAATACGCCCCATCAAAACGATGTTTTGGTCTACCATTCCCGATTAGTTCAGCTGGTAGAACACCGGACTGTTAATCCGTATGTCTCAGGTTCGAGTCCTGAATCGGGAGCCAAATTCTAAAACCTTGGTTTGAAACTTTTGTTTTAACCAGGGTTTTTTTATATCTAGTAGTTACTCTACTGGTTGTTCACTAAGTTAACTTAATGAACGTTCCATTATGGTGATTCTGTTCGTCCCTCGCGACGATAGGTTGGAAACTCCGCCAGGCCCGGAAGGGAGCAACGGTACCTTCTGATTCGTGCGCCGAGATTAGGCGGGCAGTTTCGCCACCATTTTCCTAGTTCGACCACACATCCCACAACAAAAATTCTATTTCGTTGCATGATATTGCTTTACTTTTATACCCTATATTGCTTGTATTGTAGACAACAGAATTTCCTAGCTATAAGGTTAAATATCAAAAAACTTATAAAATCTATCGCCTATCTTTTTTGTATTGAAGTTTTTTATCCATTTTTTATCGTTTGAATATGCTGTTTTTTGATCGCCCTTGAATTCACTAAACGCAGTGTGACTTCTATAAAAAAAGCCATGACAAAAAGTCCCGAGATATAGAGCCCAAAATTATCTATCGATTTTGACGTGTAATAAATGGCAAAACCAGCAGCGATAAAAGTTCCTAAAATAGCGAGTATAACGATGCTTATATTAGCATTTGTGTCTTTAAGCTTGAAGAGATGCCCTATATGTGTGAAACCCTGGATAAGAAGAACCGATACCGCCGCGATAGAAGCTATTTCCCCAAGATTAAAAAATAGAAGCATTGGGATGATTAAAATGGCCGAGATGATAAGCCCCTCACTATTGTGAAAAACGTGCCTTTCATAAACGGACGGTAAATCTCCATACTTAGCTAAATCGTAACTAATCTGTGTTGCGGAATAAAGCGTCGCGTTTATGGCCGATGCTGTGGCAAGTAAAGCGGTGGCCGCGATGAGTTTAAACCCTAAGCTACCAAAAATAGGCTGGGCTGCTTCAGCAAGTGCAAAGTCTTGACTCTTAATAATTTGGGGAAGTGAAAGGTTTCCAAACACGGCTATTGTAATTAAAAGATATAAAAAAGTTACCAGACCAATGGTAATAACCATTGATTTAAGCATATTTACCTTCGGATTTTCCATGTCTTCTACACTATTTGTAATCACACTAAAACCTTGAAAAGCAAAAAATGTCAGGCCTAATGAGTAAAAGATATTAATCGTTTCAGGGGCATCTTTAAGTGAAAAGTGTGAGGGAATGATGTAAAACATAGACGCAACGCCAAACGCAACAAGTGCGGTCAGTTTGACCATCACGATAATGCTTTCGGACTTAGCCACAAGCGTAGCACCTATCAGGTTGATAACCACAAAGAGAAGGACTATACCTATGGCAAAAATATTGATGTAAATATGTGCATCTGAAGCCGTTACATAAGTCGAGGCATAGGTTCCAAAAGATTTCGCCACGGCTGCAATAGCGATAAGTTGAGCGAAGTAAAAAAGCACTCCCAATGCACCTGAAAAAACGTTTTCCCCATAAGACTGGACAAGGTACTCGATAATGCCACCCCGACTAGGATAAGCTATCGCTAATTTACTCAGAGAGTAACCACAAAGTAAAGCTATGAAAGCTGCAACAATAAAAGAGTATATAAGTAAATTACCTGCAATGGCACCGGCTTGCCCAATGACAATGAATATGCCTGCTCCAACCATAGAGCCAATGCCTAAAAAGACAGCACTCCATAAACCAAAAGCTTTTTGTTCATTTACTTGCATTCTTTTCATTCCCATTCAACCATACATAAAATTAAATTAAACTACGCGAGTACTTTCCCATCTTTCCTTGCTTGACCACACGTTACCAAACCTATTTTAGCGCTTTAGTCTGCTAAGGCTTCTGAATCTGACTTTCGAACGCGATAGAAACAGCTAACCTTATAAGGGTCTCTTTTTTCTTCGGTACTATTCATCATTTCAAGCATGTCTTCAAACAGCCCTGGAAATAAAATTTCATAAACCTGTTCAATCGTTTCCACATCACTTTCCTTAACCGGTACTTCTATCATTAATAGTTTTGGACAGGAAAAAGCCGTGATATCTAATGACTCTAATGCCATTTTATCTACTTCAAACTCATACTCGTCTTCATAATGATCTTTAATAATCCAGCTCATGGTTACCCTTTTTAAATATGTAATGATTGAGTGAAATAAGCAATTTTGTAACCAATAAGATAAGAGAGCAGAAAGTTAAAGTCAGTTTAATAATGAATAGAGCAGATGCGGTAAGAAGCCGTTTGTTTTTCAGGCAGTAAAACGGTTACCTCATCCTCCAAAGACTTTCCTAGCAAGCTTTTGGCAATGGGCGTTAGAATAGATATTTCATTTTTTTCTGGGCGAGACTCAATCATACCGACCAATTTATATTGAACAGGGTCTGTTGAATTCATTTCTTCTGTATCAACATCTAACCTTTTCAGAGTAACGGTTGCACCAAAATAAA
>WFMZ01000044.1 GCA_015484555.1 Hydrogenovibrio sp.
ATTATGGGTTTCGTAGTAGGTTTTTGTGGTATCTAATACTTCTTGGACAGTTTCAGATAAGCCTTCTAGGCCAATACGTTCCTTGTAATTAATAGGGCCACATTGACGTGAAAGCGGGCTAATTAACCAAGGATCCATGTCTAAAATTTCAGAAAACTGCTCTGCCACTTTTTGGTAATGCGTGAAGTGATGGGTTTTGTATCTATCGCCCCAGCCTAATTCCATTGGTGGCAACAAGGTTTGGTCAATATTTTCTAAAATTTCAGGTCGTCCGCCAGACAGGTCATTGTTTAATAACACCGCACAAGGGAAAAATCCTTCAACGCCCACTCGGTTGCCTTTTCGCACAATAGGCTTTAAGGTAATTTTCTTACCAGAAGGTAGTTCAAAAGTGGTGGGTTCGGTCACATCAGGGTTTAAGCTAGCAATATGTACTTCATAACCTGCTAAGGTCACAATTTCTTGAAGCGCATACAGACTTTCAAAATAGAACATATTACGAGTATGGTTTTCAGGAATAATCAGCACGCCATCAGTGGTTGGGCAAGCTTGAGTTACCGCACTTTGTGCCGCTTGAACCGCCAAAGGCTTTAGGTCTGCGTGTAGGTTGTTGAAACCTGCTGGAAACAGATTCATATCCACAGGCGCTAGTTTATAGCCCGCATTACGCAAGTCAACAGAGCCATAAAATGGCGCGGGGGTTTCTTTAAACTGCTTTCTAAACCAAGCTTCTATTTCGGCATGGTGCTTTAAAAAACGAGACTCTAGCGCATGAAGCGGGCCAGATAAAGACGTCTGCAAGTGGGGTACATTTTTTTCGCTCATGTTGAACTCTCTGAACATTAGTATAGGAGGCTATTATATGATTTAAATCAAGCCAAAAACAGAATTTTTAAATAGGGACGCTACCCTTTAAATTTAAAAGGGTAGCGTCCCCTTTTAAGTTTACCTAATACTTTTTGGTTGTTAAAGGTGTCTTTTGGTGTTTAAATGAAACCTTATTTTCAAGGAGTATCATTATGTCTGTGGCAATTAAATTATCTGATTCTTTAGCCCAAGATGCAAAAATCTATGCGAAAGCTTCGCACCGTTCTGTTCCTAAGCAGATAGAGTATTGGAGTAGTCTAGGCAAGATTGTTGAAGAAAACCCTGATTTACCTTATACCTTTATTAGGGAAATACTTTTATCAGTAGAGGAAAGTAAAGACCCTAGTCGCCTATCAGAATATCAGTTTGGTTAGTCTTGATGAAAATAGAGCAGACTCGCCGTTTTATGCAAGCAGTTAAAAAATTACACTCAAATCAAAAGGCTGATTTAGACAAGGCTGTTCGTATATTAATTGAAACGCCAGAGAAAGGTGACTTAAAGAAGGGCAGTCTTGCAGAGGTTAGCGTTTATAAATTTAAAATGCAAAATCAGCTAACATTATTAACGTATCGTTTTATTGATGATGTACCTTGCTTAATCCTTTTGTCTATCGGTAGCCATAAAAATTTTTATAGAGATTTAAGCTTAACTAATTGAGTGAGTCTATTTAGTTAATTAATTGGCTCTGACCCCTTAAATAGGCTCTGACCCCTTAAATACTGACCCCTTAAATATTAAATACTTAAATAGACCCTTTAAATATAAATACCAGTGGTTTAGGTTGTTAGGTACGTTTGCCTCGTTGAATGTCGGTTGGTCTTGTTGTACTTGCAATCTAAATTCAGCAGGTCTTCTTAAGTTTATATTGGCTTGTGGTACACTATTTGGTACATCTTTTAGAAGGGCAATTATGATGATGACAATAACAGCAACAGAAGCGAGAAAAACATTTTTTGAGCTAATAAAACAGACTAATCAACAACATGAAGTATTTGAAGTTCAGCATAAGTCAGGTAATGCTGTGATTATGTCTTCTGAGGAGTATGAGAGTCTTCAGGAAACTTTACATTTATTGTTTCAACAAGGCTTTAAACAAGCCTTTAACCAGTCGCTAAAAGAAGCGGAAGCTGGAGAGGTAGTTAGCTTTGAAGAGGTATTTGGTGAGGCTCTGTGACTTGTCAGCATTATCAAGTAACGTTCACTAAGCAAGCTCAAAAAGATGTCAGTAAACTCAGCCCTAAGCTGAAGGATAAATTAAAGGGTATTCTTCGGCATAAAATAGCCGTAGTTTCTGAGGCAGGTAAAGCTTTGGTGGGTGATTTAAAAGGTTATTATTCGGTTCGACTTAGTTATCAAGACCGTATTGTTTATCGTATTGAAAATGGACGCTGCATTGTACTTGTTGTTCGTGCTAAATCACATTATGGTGATTGATAAAATCTGATGAAGTGGGGGTGGCCATTTAATATTAGTTGTTTAACTAAGCTTACCCACTCCTAGCCTTGTGTGCCCTTTAGGGTAGATTTTTGGGTTTGAAACGCTTAAAAATCGCCCCAATGGAATTGTAAGGCGGACAACACGGCAACACCGGCTGTTTCGGTTCTTAAAATACGTTTGCCTAATTGAATGTCTGTTAGGCCTTGTTGAACGGCTTGTGCCACTTCACTATCTGATAGCCCGCCTTCTGGGCCAATTAGCAAATGAATCGCTTGTTCTGCTAGTTGGCTAGGGGCTGCTTTAAGCCCTGCTTTGGCATAAGGGTTGAGTACCAATCCCGCAACGGCTTCATTATGTTCGCCTAACCAATCTGCATAGGATTGTGCTGGGTGGACGATGGGCACGACGTTTCGGTTAGACTGTTCGCAAGCGGAAATAGCAATGTTTTGCCAATGCTGAACCAGTTTGATTAGCTTCTGTTCATTCAACTTAACATCGCAATGTTGGGTAATTAGGGGGCGAATTTCATTGATACCCAGTTCGACACATTTTTGAATGGTGTAGTCCATGCGGTCGCCTTTGGAAATACCTTGTAATAAAATGGTGTGCAAAGGCGATTCGGTATCAGGGCTAGACACCTCGGTAATGAGAATGTCGGCCGTACGGCGGCTGGTATGTTTTAAGGTGGCTAAGGCTTGGTTGCCTTTGCCATCAAACACTTCAATAAGACGGTTGTCTTTTAAACGCAAAACCGTGATGGCGTAATGCGCTTGTTCTTTGTTTAGGGTTAAGGTTTGACCAACTACATAGTCGCTAGGTAAATAGAATCGAGAAATCCGCATAAAATTTTCCTGTTTGAGACCTTTGTTCGAGTGAGGCGCGAGCATAAAAATGAGCTAAAAATTTTCTAATCAAGGCGGGAAACGCAGCTAATAGCTAGCTATTGGCAAGTTTTACAA
>WFMZ01000045.1 GCA_015484555.1 Hydrogenovibrio sp.
AAAGGATAAATGTAAAGCCTCATAGTCAGATGGCGTTAGGTAAAATAACTTGGTTGTCCAGACAAGACCGCGGAAACGACATGACTTTAAAACGCCGCAAGAACTGATGGAACCCATTCTTGCAAATCATTTAAACAGTGTTGCGCTTGCTCATGCGAGCTTATTAACTTCTGCTATTTACCTTCTGCCCATACTTATTATCTTTACCTTTGCCCTAGTAATCCTATAATAAAAGTAAGCACTTAATCCATAAAGGCAAGCCAATGAAAAGACGCACTTTCCTACAACATTCCTTAGGCGGACTAGCTGGCCTAGCACTTCCTGTTTCCGCTTTGGCTTATCATAACAATAGCTTTCAATCTCATGCTTATTCACGCAAGCCTTTTGCTCTACCGCCTTTAGATGAAGGAAAGTGGGTGAATGGCAAGCGTGTCTTCAACCTAACCTTACAAAAAGGTGAGTCAAAAATATTGGACGATACCACCACAGAAACAATCGGTATTAACCAAGCTTTTCTGGCGCCGGTTCTACGCTTTCAAAAAGGTGATACCGTTAAAATGCAGGTCACTAATAAGCTAGAGGAAGAAGCAGCACTTCATTGGCACGGTATGATTTTACCCGCCTCTGAAGATGGCGGCCCTCACCAAGCCATGAAGCCAGGTAAAAAATGGGTCGCTGAGTGGAAAGTATTAAATGAACCTGCCACCTATTTTTATCATTCTCACACCCATAACCATACGGGTGAACAGGTTTGGAAAGGGCTTGCGGGACAAATGCAAATCGTAGATGAATCTCAAGATAAGGCACTTAATCTTCCGCACGAATATGGAATAGATGATTACCCTATAATCATTCAAGACAGGCAATTTGAAGAGTCGGGCGAGTTCTTTTACAGCAATCAACGCATGCATAAAATGAATGGCATGCACGGGGACACTATTTTAGTCAACGGCGCCATTAATTCAGAGCTAAAACCGGGTACCACTTCAGTTCGTTTACGCTTGCATAATGGTTCAAATGCTCGTTTTTATGATTTGGTGTTCAGTGACCAACGTGCTTTTAATATAATTGGTACAGATGGAGGTTTATTAGAAAAACCCATTACCATCAACCGAATTCGTCTTGCACCTGCTGAACGTGCCGAAATTATCGTTGACCTTTCTGATAGAAAACCCCTTACCCTTGTCAACTTAAGAGGCTATGGCAACGTATCAGATAGCCGCAACATGACCGTCATGCACTTTAACTCGACCCAATCTAAGAAGGTAAAGCCGTTTAAAATACAGCCACTCGTGACATTACCCAACTGGTCAGATGTCGCCATCGCACAAACCCGACCCATGAATTTAGAAATGCACATGGGACCACAAATGATGTTTACCTCTGGCGGGTTTACCATCAATGGTGAAGCGATGGATATGGATGTGATTAATGAAGAATTAAAAGCCAATACCTTTGAAATATGGGAACTGAAAAACAACAGCGATATGCTCCACCCTTTTCATGTTCATAACACTCAATTTAAGATATTAGATAAAAATGGCATTCAGCCACACCCATGGGAACAAGGGCTAAAAGATACGGTGACGGTTCATGATAATGAAGTGGTCAGAATTTTATTCCCCACTGGCCCTTACCAAAATAGTGAAGTGCCTTATATGTACCATTGCCATATTTTAGAACACGAAGATGCCGGTATGATGGGGCAGTTTACGACAACTTAAATAAGAAAAACTAGCCTTCAAGTAATTCTTTAGGATCCCAGCTATCTTTCCATGCCAGCACTTTAGGTGCCGGCATGGGTTTAGACACGCCATAACCCTGAATATACTCACAACCCATTTCTTTAAGCTCTCGGCCAATTTCAAAGGTTTCTACCCCTTCTGCCACTGAATGTAATTCAAAAGATTCTGCCAAACCAATCACTGAGTCGACTAATTTCCAATCCCCTTTATCAACCAGCATATCGCGCACAAAAGATTGATCAATTTTAACGGTTTGAACAGGTAGATGGCGCAAATAGGTCAAGGATGAATGCCCTGTTCCAAAGTCATCTAGTGCAATGCTAAAGCCTAATTCGATGCACATTTCCATCATTCGAATCGCTTTATCAATATTCAATAAACTGGCTGTTTCTAATATTTCTAGCTCAATATAAGGGCTCACATTAGGGTACTTGATGGTCAAATCCACTAAGAAAGGAATTAAGGTAGGCGATAAAATAGCCTCGCCTGCAATATTGACACTAATATTGGTCGTATAGCCTGCTTGAGACCAAGTATCATGTTGCTCAAAAGCGGTTTTGATTACCCAAAAATCAATGGATAATGAGATAGGCTTACCCTCTGTTTGTGGCAGAAAGGTAACGGGTGGCAACACACCATTCTCAGGATGATTCCAACGAATTAAGGCTTCATACCCTTCAACCTTTCCCGTTTCCAAAAGCACTTTAGGCTGATAAAACAATTCGAACTGTTCATCTTCTAACGCATATTTAATTTCATTCAGGTTATTTGATTGCGTTTGGATTAAGGCATCTTCTTCCACATCAAAGAAGTGATATCTATTTCTGCCTAATCGCTTGGCTTCATACATAGCTTGGTCTGCTTGACGGACTAATGCATCGCCTTCTTGTTCACCTGCTCCAGAAAGCGCAATACCAATACTGGCACCAATACTGACATCGCTTCCTAACCAAGGAAAAGGTCGATTCAATGAGAGGAGTAATCGGTTTAAATACTCAGTTAATAACGTTTTACTACGAATATTACCTAACAATAAAATGAACTCATCGCCTCCTATTCGGGCAACCGTATCTTCTTCTCGCAAGTCTTGGCGAATTCTATTCGCTATTTCAATCAGAACTTTGTCGCCACTATCGTGACCATACTGATCATTAATTGGCTTAAACCCATCTAAATCAACAAAACAAACTGCTAGGGTTGTTTTTTTTCGTTTAGCTCGTGCCAGGGCGATACCTAAACGGTCAGATAGCAGAACACGATTTGGTAGCTGTGTTAAAGCATCATAGTGCGCTAGATTCTCTAGTTTCTCTTGATGTTTAACTTCTCGGGTAATATCTGAGAAAATACCTACATAGTTAGTTATCTCGCCCTGTGCATCCAATAAAACAGATATCTTAGTTTCTGCAATATAAAAGCCTCCATTCTTCTGACGGTTCCACAATTCACCAGACCACTCTCCCTTGGACTGAATAGCTTCCCAAAAGAAGGCATAAAACTCAGGAGGCTGCTTACCAGAAGAAAGTATTTTAGGGTTTTTGCCGATTACTTCACGCTCTTCATAGCCGGTAATTTCAGTAAAAGCAGGGTTTACTTTTAAGATATTAGAATTTTCATCACAAATCATAATCCCATCATGGGTGGATAAGAATACACGAGCATATAACCCTAGCTGAAGCTCTCCATTTTTACGTTCGCTATCATCAACAATATAACCGTACAATAAACTCGGTTCGCCAGTTTCTTCATCTTTCTCAACACGCGTGTAATTAAATATCCAGCGAACCTCTCCGCTAGACAACACAATACGATAAGACTGCTCCCAGCTGTCATCACCGTTTTTTAAATGTTCGGACACCTCTTTCGCCACCCTGTCTAAATCTTCAGGGTAAACGATCGTCGCGTACCTAAAGTCTTTATCCATTAAGGCTTTGCTAGAATAACCAAAAATAGGCTCTACATTGTCTGATGCATAGGTAATGCTCCAATGCTCATCAAGCGCCCAGCTAACCAAGGCAACGGGACCGCCTGAAAATAAATCTCTTTCTCGCCTTAACTTTTTCTCTAAGCGCTTACGGTGTGAAATATCGTGCGCCATACCCAACAAGCCCTCGGCATTGGTTTCGGGCAGATCCACACCCATTTTAATAATCTCATAAATACCAGATTTATCTGCACTCTGTGTATCAAAATGCAGCTTCGCTTCTAACAGATGCATGCCTTCCACTTTTTGAGCTAAAGCTAGCTGATCATCTGCTATGATTTCTTTCGCTAAATCAGTATCAACCAATTCATAATCGGTTTTACCTATGATGTTATTTGAAGAAATACCTAGGTATTCTTCAAACAATTTATTAACCGTAACATAAACGCCTGCTTTATCTTTAACCCAGACCAGTGCAGGCATCTTATCGATTAACTGTTTTAAAAAGCTTTTTTCAGAAATTAGGTTTTGCTCTGCTCTTTTACGTTTAGAGATATCAATTTGCAGACCGGCAAGCTTAACGGGCTCACCGCCATCAAACTGAATCACTCTGCCAACTGACTGGAACCATACCCATTCCCCCGATCTTTTCTTCATACGGTATTCACAGTCAAAACTGTCTGTTTTACCTTCTAGGTGAGCTTGAACCGCCCCCATGACAACGTCAACATCTGTTGGGTGAATCCGTGTCTGCCATTCTAAAAAGTCATTAATTAAATCTGTATTTTCATAGCCCATCAAGCTTTTCCAAGCACATGAAAAATAAACTTTATTAGTGGTTAAATCCCACTCCCATAAACCATGGTCTGATGAAGCAAGTGCTTTGTTTAAATTATGACTTGCAGCGGTTAAAAAATTAAGTGAGGTATCTGGGTCTGACTCTGTGCCCAATAACGCAATTTTAGAACTGATAATATCGGTAAATAGGGTTAAAAATAAAATATGGTTTTCTGAAACTGGCCTATCTTGTTGGTAAATTTCAAATCCCAATCCACCCCAAAGTTCTTTATTTTGATAAATAGGCACGAGCATGATAGATTTTAAATCACTATCTGATAGGCAAGAAGATAACTTAGCGGTCAGTTTTTTAGCCGTTACCTGAATGCTTGTTCCAGCTTCAAGAGATGATTGCCAGCCCAGCGTATGCCAGTCAGCTAAAGAAAGCGTGGTTAGAAAAGGGGTGTTCTCAGCTTGAAAACTAGAGTGCGCAATACACTCTAGTAAACTTAAAGTTTGGGTAGGAGCTTCTTCGGTGTGTAATTGAAACAGGCAAGCTTGATCAGCTTGAACAATACCTAGAATATCGCCAAAGAGATCAGGCAGAACTTTACTTAAAGCAAAAAAACTTTCTGATTCCATGCTCTGCTTTAATATAGCCAGTTGATGCTTTGCGATCGCGCCCACTTTACCCTCCTTTTTTAGACCTTAAAACTATCCAGAAACTATACTACTTTCTCAGTTAAAAAAGCCGATTTTACTTGATAAATTGACTCGCTTTAATAAAAAATAATTTAACTAAGAGGAGATAGAATATTTTGCGCCAATAATGCTTCTAAAACCTGTTCGGAAAAGCCTTGCAAAGACTCCACTGGCTCACCCATTTGTTCTGCCATTTCACTTAGCACAACCCAGAGCGTTTTATCTTCAGCATTCATAATGGCATTTAATAGCTCGTATAAAATAGGCGATAGCGCCATAAATTGCACCGCGTCATCATCATCTCGGTAAACCAGTAAAGTGGTTACCCAGTCAGGTTTATCCAGGTTCATAGAATCCACATCAATGCGATGCACAGGCCATTCGTAAGCTAAGGGCCAGGCAACGGGCGAGAGCTCATAAATCTGTTGCCAATCTAATGTTAACCCTATCGGATTCAAAGGGCCTTCGGCTTCGTCTATCCCTACGGCTAGTTCTACCCACTCATAATGTGCCAGTTCTAATAGATAGGCAGGATCACTGTCTAAAGGGGTAAATTCTGACTGACAAAAGCTTAAAAACTCCTGACCTAGCTCATGAAATAAAGGCGTTTTAGAACTGTGTTTTTGCAGATACTCACGGGTTATTTCATGCCAGCGTTCATCCCCAACAATGCTCTTCAAAACAGGAAATAAATTAGAAAAGAAGTCGAACAAGTTGTTATAAAACAAGCTTGAATAGGCTTCTAACCGCCTTTCTTCAATAGGCAAGCTGACCACCCCTGGCGATTTTAAGGGTTGGAAGTGATTATTTTCAGGGTCTCGAATATGTTTTGACAAAGCATACTGTAAGTTTTGAAAAGCTAAGTATTTCGACGCTGTGTTTTGTTCGGGTTGTACTATTGGGTTACTGTCCATATCGAGCCTGCCATTTTTGCTGTGCTTGACGAATTTGTTCAACTTCTTCCATCAGCACTTCCATAGGGGGAATATTAAAATCCCTTTCTAGCAAGGTAGGCTGTAGGCCATGCGTACAATACGTTTTATCGAGCAAATCCCACACTTGTGGTTTAACATCTTGACCGTGAGTGTCTATTTTTAAATCGTCCGCTTCATCAAAGTGCCCTGCCATGTGCAGATACATCATGCGTTCGGTTGGCATAGCCTTCATAAAGGATTCTGCATTATATTGGTGATTAATACTATTTACATAGGTGTTATTCACATCAAACAACAGCCCACAATCGGCTTCGGACACCACGGCATTTATAAACTCAGCTTCCGTTAATTCATTGGTTAACAGGGCATAATAAGACACATTCTCCATGCCAATAGGGCGTTCTAAAATGTCTTGTACTTGCTTGATTCGGTCGGCCACATAATGCACGGCTTCTTCGGTAAAAGGAATGGGCATCAAGTCATATAAATGCCCTGTATCCCCACAATAACTTAGGTGTTCGGTATAGGCCTTAACCTCATGAAAATCAAAAAACGTTTTCATCTCTTTCAGGTAGTTGACATCTAAAGGGGAAGGCCCGCCAATATCCAGCGATAAGCCGTGGCAAACCAAAGGATAACGTTCGGACAGAGTGCGAAGCTCACGGCCCAAGCGGCCGCCAAAATGAAGCCAGTTTTCGGGTGCGACTTCTAAAAAATCTATTTCAAAATCTGGGTTGGTGATGATGGCTTCAAAAAATTCTCTTTTTAAGCTTAACCCCACACCAGAAACGCATTGGTTCATCATAGTTCACTACCTGGTTTCATATAATGTTTTCTTATAAAGTAATCAACACTGACGTACTTCCCGCCGCCTAAAAATAACAAGGCAACCAACATCAGTAAATAAGTTACCGCCCATTCTACGCCATTATTGCTCATCACGAAATGCCCATGTTCCGTCAACAAAGTATAGTCGCCTTGTGTTTGTAGTAATTCTTTTGCGGTGTGAAGCCTTTCTAAAGCCGCTTCAGCTGTTGCAGAAGCCCACGGAGACTGTAAGTCATGTACGGCTTGCCAACCATTATGCCAGTGAACCTGGGTAATGGCGACCAACATAGTAAAGATAAGCGGTATTGAAATCCAACGTGTACCTAGTCCGAATATTAACAGCACAGCCCCGCCTACTTCAGCAGCCGTTGCTAAAAAAGCCAGTAATTCAGGAAAGGGAAGCCCTAGTCCCCATTCTTTATTGCCAAACCAATTCACCACACCTTCAAAACCATTCACTTTATTCATGCCTGCCACCCAAAATACAGGGGCGAGATAAAGCCTTAGCCCTAAAGAGGCAATAAAGTTAAATGACTGCACCGAATCCATCATTAACTGCAATGTACGTAAAAGGTTCATAGTCAGTACCTTCTTTGTTAATTTTTAAGGATAAAAAAAGAGGCTTAAAGCCCCTTCATTTAAAATAAAAATGGGGGTTGAATTACTTATTCATACCACCACACTTTCCTTCCATTTTCTTGCTAGATTCTTTTTTCATTGATCCGCCACACTTACCTTCCATCTTGCCAGATCCTTTCATTGATCCGCCACACTTACCTTCCATCTTGCCAGATCCTTTCATTGATCCGCCACACTTGCCTTCCATCTTTTTCGCAGATTCTTTTTTCATAGAACCTCCACACTTACCTTCCATCTTTTTCGCAGATTCTTTTTTCATAGAACCTCCACACTTACCTTCACCACATTTCCCTTCCATGGCTACTTGCTGATACCCAGCATCCATTTTCTTAAAACCAAAAGCAGTTTCAGCAACTGCACTGCCGGATACGGTTGCGACTGCGACTGCGCCAGCCATTTTTAAAAAGTTTCTTCTCGATTGTTTAGCCATGGGACTCTCCAAATAATATTAATTATTAGCTTGTTTATATTTTATATTGAGCCGTTTTAAACGGCCATATTCGTAATCTTTTTATAATACTCTCTATATAAGACCTTTATTATTATTTTTTCTTTCATAAAAAGGTAAACTTAATTTTTTATAAACCCATTATCTTTACTTATAAACTTGATTTATAGATCTCCTCCAGTAATTTCATTGTAAATTCTGCGCGCATTATTCTTAGCCGCCTGTTCAAAAACAGGACGGTCTTTATACTTAGATTGGTCTATCTTTTCTGCCTCTGCAACGTGACCACCTTCATCAGCTATTTTTTTAATGCCTTTTTGTAAATAACGGAAATAATCATAAGTTTGCTTTTTAATCGTCGCCATATCAGTTGGCGTGCCATGCCCAGGAATAACGACTGCATCTGCAGGAATTTCTGCCATCATTTTTTCAAACGATTCCATCCAGTCGAAGCTGTTAGTGTAATTAAACATGACGGGCATACGCTCATTGAAAGCTAGGTCGCCCGATAAAAATAAATTTTTACTCGGAATATAAACACTGGTTGAGGCCGGTGTATGACCTGGACCAAAATCAATTAATTCAAAACTTTCGCCATTCCCCACATCAATAGTCTTTCGTCCATCAAAAGTAGTAAATTTATCCGTCACATTTCGAGCTGAACTGGTAATTTCTTTACCCACTCGCTCTCCCCACTCACGCTTTTCTTTTTTAAAGGCTGCATCAAAAATATCATTCGCCTGGGTGCTGGAATAGAGGTTTTTCACCCCCACATCGACCCAATAGCTAGCGCCTAAATAAGCATGCCCTTGGTTGTTTTCGACAACTAACCACTTCACGGGTTTATTGGTAATACGTTTAATTTGTTGGTGAGCACTGTAAGCAACGGCTGGGTTAGCACCGGCATTAAATACAAGTACGCCTGACTTAAAAATAATAAAACTAATATTATTGTTTAACCCAAAATTGGCTGGGTTGTGCCAAATTTGACTCCCTACGATGGTGTAAACACCCTTCATCACTTTAGTGGCTTGTGGAAGCGGTAACTCTTTACCAATGTACCCATGGGCTTTAATCGTTTTTTCAACATCTTTGGCATAGGCTTCAGCCGCCTGAGCAGAGATCTCCCCGCCTGGCTGCCAAGATATTTCTTTGGCCCAGGCTTCAAACCCGGCAACATAAGGATCTTCATCTGCTTGAACGGGCGAGATAAACATGGCTGCTAATAGTGGCAATACAAAAAGTGTTTTATTTTGAACGGTCATCACAACCTCCGGTTGAAAAATAGACAACTAATAAAATAGGCCTTACTTAAGGACCTATACAACAAAGACCGAGTATATCGTTTTAAATGACACAATATCTAAACCGTCTGGTTAATAATACTTAATTTTTATCCAAGACGTCGGAATGTTTTAGTGCATACACATCAAAAATGGTAATGGCAATCGCTGCAATGACGGGGCCAAAAAACAAACCTATAATACCAAAATGAATCAAGCCAGCAAAAGTAGCTAACACCGTAATTAAAGTATGATTTGCTACGGCTAAATCAGCTTCTGCACCTTTTAAGCTTGAAGCAATTTTTTTAATCATAACAGGCCTTAAAACATTATCAATAATAAAACCATTCACCACTGCACCCATAAAAACAATTAATCCTGCAGAAGCTAATTCACCTTGGGCGGCCAAAACTAAAGCCACTGGAATCCACACTAGTGCAGAACCAACAATAGGAATAAAAGAGGTGACCGCAATCGCCATCCCTAAAAATAGCCCGGGCAAACCAACCAACCAAGATAACAAGGCAAAACTCACTCCTTGCATAAGAGCGATCCCTAAAACCGATAACAGTAAAATAGTGGATAGATTAGCAAAACGAGAAGCTATCATATTGTCATAGGTATTCTCTAACGGCGACAATATTGTTAAATGATGAACTATTTTTCGACCATCTCGATAGAAAAAAAATAAAGCAAATACTGCCAAGGACATAAATGTTAAAAAAGAGGCTGTACTACCAAAGACGCCCTGAACGAGAAATATAACGGCATTTTGTGAAAACTGAATTATTTCACGAGAATGTGATTGAATTTGTTCAAACAAAGCTGCCTGAGTGTGTTCTGGCAAGGGGATAAGATGAATTAAATTTTGATCTAAAGCCTGGAAAGTTTCTGGCGTTTGAATATTTAGCCAGTTTTGCACCTCGCCATAAATTTGACCTACTTGTAGTCCCACCTCAAGTAATAAATAAGTCACTGGCGCAATCACCGTCGCAAAAACTAGTAGACTGACCAAGGCAGCAGCATAATCTTCATTGTTTTTTACCTTCGGCAAAATTTTCAAATAAACACTAAAGGTGGCAGTTGCCAAAATTAGTGCGAAGAATAAAGCTTCCAAAAAAGGTGAAAATAACCATATCAGCCCAACCACCGCAATCAATAATAAAACCCCTAAAAACTTTTCTTCTAACCTTTGATTTGTCTGCATAACCGAGTATCCTAAAAACAAGCATAATTTAAAGGCTAAATCTTACATGAAACTTGACCTAAAAAAAGTAGTAATTCGTCCCGCTGGTAGTATGCAGATATTATCTTATAAAGAAGCCTCTCAACTTTGTGATGAGTCTAACGAAGGTTTAAATGAGATTTTTAGACGCTGTACGTTGGCGGTATTAAATACAGGCAGTAAAGAAGATGATGCCGATGTTTTGTTGGCAGCCTTTAAAAACTACCAAGTGCATGTGCTGGTAAAAGGCCGAGGCATTCAATTAGAATTTGAACACCCACCCCAGCAGGCATTTGTTGATGGCGAAATGATTATGGGTGTGCAGGAACATTTATCTGCCGTCTTGCGTGACCTACTTTATGCTAAAAACCAAATATTAGACAACCCTAGCTTCAATCTAAACCACAGCCAAGGTATTACCGATGCCGTCTTTCACCTTGCCCGCAATGCGGGGCTAATGAAAAGCGACCGTGACCCAAACATAGTGGTTTGCTGGGGAGGGCATTCCATTTCTTTAGATGAATATAAATATGCCAAGCATATTGGCTATCAGCTGGGCCTTCGCTTATTTGATATTTGTACAGGTTGTGGACCTGGCGCCATGAAAGGCCCTATGAAAGGTGCCGTGTTAGGCCATAGAAAACAACGTTCTTATAAACCCCGTTTTATTGGTTTAACAGAACCTGAAATTATCTCTGCCGAAGCACCAAATGCTATCGTAACCGAGCTGTCTATTCTGCCTGATATTGAAAAACGGTTGGAAGCCTTTGCCCGTATTGGCCATGCTATTGTCATATTTCCAGGTGGCGCGGGCACAATGGAAGAAATCTTATATATATTAAGCGTTTTACTTCACCCTAAAAATAAAGACCTCCCCTTTCCCATTATTTTAACCGCACCACTTGGCAGCCAAAATTACTTTAAGGCGGTATTGGTCTTCATTAAAAATGCACTCGGGCAAGAAGCTTGCAACAAACTGAAACTTATTATTGATAATCCTATCGAAGTGGCAAAGCAAGTTAAAGAAGGCATTCAACAAGTACGTGACTTTAGACGTGCTTCAAAAGATGCCTATTACTTTAACTGGAACCTACATATTCCTTTTGAATTACAACAACCTTTTTGCCCAACACATGACCGTATTGCCCAACTTAATATTAGCCAAACACAACCAGCCCACGAACTGGCCAGTACGCTTAGAAAGGTATTTTCTGCCATTGTCGCTGGTAACGTTAAGTCAGAAACTATTCAAGCTATTAAGCAACAAGGTGTGTTTAAAATTCAAGGTGATGCTGACATCATGCACAACATGGATTTGCTATTGCAATCGTTTGTCAAACAACGCCGCATGAAGTTGGGTACCGAGCATTACGAGCCTTGTTATGAAATCATCACCCATTCTGTTTAGCCTCTTCTCAAGACGCCTAAACCTTCTTTAAAAATAACGGGTATAATAGCAACTATTATATTTTAGCCAAACAGACCCGATATGACCTTTGAAGAACTTGAGTTAGACACAGAATTGTTGGCCGCCATCGCGGAGCTACATTATCACAAGCCAACCCCTGTACAGGCTGAAACCATTCCATTAATGTTGATGCGACAAGACGTTTTAGCCTGTGCGGCAACTGGCACGGGTAAAACTGCGGCCTTCATATTGCCCGCCTTGCAAATGTTGTTAGATGAACCTCGTCACAGCACTATTCCTCGTGTGTTAATTTTAGCACCAACGCGTGAGCTGGCATTTCAAACGCACAAGGTGGTGAAGCAACTTTCAACGCATTGCAGAGCGACTTCCCAAATTATTACCGGTGGCTTCTCTTCAGATCAGCAAATGGAAAAGCTTCAAGATCCTATCGACATTCTAGTGGCTACCCCCGGGCGTTTGCTTAATATTATGAGCAAAGATTTTATCGATTTATCAGAAGTAGAACTGGTCATCATTGATGAAGCCGACCGTATGTTAGATATGGGTCAAGGACCTGATGTAAATGCACTATTAGAAGCCATTCCTGAAAACTTCCAAGGCGCTTGTTTTTCAGCTACCTTAGCAGGAACCGGTATTGAACGTTTTACTAGCGATATTTTAGATGACCCTGCTTTGGTCGAAGTAGATGCGCCTAACCAACAGTCCATCAACGTACAACAGCAGGTTATTTTTGCAGACAGCAAAGCCCACAAACAGGCTTTATTAAAAGCACTTATTACCGATGAGAGTTGCCAAAGTGCTTTAGTATTTTGTAATACCAAAGAGCGCGCAATAGAATTAGATCTCTGGCTACAATCTCAAAAAATAACCAGCACCGCTTTACATGGCGATTTAATTCAAGCCAAGCGCCTAGAAAAAACCAAAAAGTTTATGTCGGGTAAAGTGAAAGTATTGGTTGCCTCAGACATTGCCGCCCGTGGCCTAGACATGCTAAACATTACGCATGTTATTAACTACGACCTTCCACACCGTGGCGATATATACATTCACCGTATTGGGCGTACGGGTCGTGGTCAACAAATGGGCGTGGCGTATAGTTTAGTCGAGTCGCACGACATTCCTAAGCTAAATCGTATTCAGTATCATGTGCAAGCCAAGTTACCCGTTAATACCTTGCCTGGGCTAGAAGCAAAGACCAAAGTCGGTCAGCCAATTAAAGCACACAAGAAACCGCATAAGAAAAAGCTGGCTCAAAAGGCCAAGAAGTCGAGCAAAAAGCCTTCTAAAAAGAAGAAGACTAAAAAGGTAAGACCCGCCTCTTAATCGTTTTTTTACCAATGCTATAAACTAAAAAGGGACGCTGTTAATACAAACAGCCCCCCCCTTTTTTTGTGCCCAAAAATAACTAGATAAGCCTAGCTAATCTGGTCAGACTCTAAAGATAACTGCTCAAAGTAATAATGCGATAAAGCAATCACCGCCAACACGGGTGCAAAGAGACTAATCACAGGAAAAACACTTAAGCCAAACAGTATCGCCACGACTCCGCTTGGCTCCCAATTTGTCACCCCTTTTAGTTTTTGAAACAAAGCTTCTGGTAAAATAACCTGCCCGACATCTAACACCACAGAATAACGGAAAAACAAAAATCCTATCAACCAAAACCATACAATATTAATCAGAGGGATAAACAACAAAGGCAAGGTAATAATCAACAATAACAACATCAACAAAGCAAACTTAATCACCTTCCACAACATACCAAGCATCGAGCCATGACCTTTATAGTCAGTATCAGGATAATGCTTATCATGAATCACTTTCACAATAGAGTCCGTCATAAAACCGGTAATAATCATCGCAAAAATCAATACCAAATAACTGCTCAAAATAACGCCTATTACGCCAGCAATAATGGCAATACTTAGCCCAATAAACCACAGTATCATCCCGCCAATTAAAGGAATAGTACCAATTGTTGTTTCAGCTTGTGCTTCCCAGCTTTGGTAGTCTTGCACCATTGGGCTTTGGGTGACTAGGTCGCTGGTAAAGAAAAGGCCAAATAAACCATAGCCTAGCAAAGATACCATCACCAATCCCACGGCAAAAGGAATAAATAAACGTATTAAAATAGCTGGCTCTTTTAAGTCCAATAAGGTTTTCCACAACAAATTCATAATGTTCTCCATCGCATTGAAAGGGGCTTACAATTGATTCCAATTAAGCTATGAAAAAGAGCTATCTAACCCTTTTCCAAGCCGTATTTAAGCGCTACTTAGAGGCCTTTATATAACCTAAGGTATCTCTCTTCATTAAGCGTCCACAATCTCGTAGTCATGAGACATTTCAACCGTTGCTTCTAGCATTTTAGACACTGAACAATATTTTTCAGCAGAAAGGTTAACGGCTCTTTCTACTTTCTTTACATTTAATTCTTTACCGGTAATTTTAAAGTGTACATGAATCTTAGTAAAAACAGATGGTGTACCTTCTGCTCTTTCTGCTTCTATTTCCACTTCACAGTCAGTCACAAGCTCTGGCTGGCTCTTTTTTAACATCATCACGACATCAATAGAAGTACACCCGCCTAAACCCATTAGCACCATTTCCATCGGTCTGGGCCCTGAATCTGCACCACCAACTGAAGCGGCTGCATCCATAATAACGTTATGCCCCATTTCACTGGTTGCTTCAAACGCCATGCCGCCTTTCCATTTTACTTTAATCATAATGACTTCCTTTCTATAATATTTAATAAACTAATTAAACTTTTTCCCATTGCAAATGCCAAGTTAACAGGCACCGCATTCCCAATTTGCTTATATTGATTTGTGCTCGACCCACTAAAACTCCAGTCATCAGGAAAGGTTTGTATCCGAGCATACTCCCTAACGGTGAGAGGCCTAGTTTCTTCAGGATGGCACCTTTCTGTTTGCTTCTGAGCCGGCGCACAAGTAAGCGTTAAGCTGGGTTCAGCCCACGATAGCCTTCTTGCCACACCAGTCTTTCCACCACCTAAATAATAACTTTTTTGCATATACTCTCTTTGCAAGTCATCAGGCAAATCTCGCCAATAACCACCTGCAGGAACTTTTTTTAAAATTTCTTCTTTTCGTAAAGGGTATTTTTGTCCTTCCGATATAGGTACGTCACAAGAGTATAGTTCACTCTTTTTTAGTGCATCTTTTACCGTTAAGACTTTTCCATAAGGTGAAGGCCAATGGAAGCCATCAGCAACATCTTTCAAGTCATTTCTAATGCCAACTAGCATCAACCGTTCTCTTTTCTGAGGAACCTTATAAAACATGGCTTTTAATACTTTGGGATCAATTAAATGATACCCCAGCTCTGAAATTACCTCTTTAATTGTTTCCAAAGTATGACCATTATTATGTGAAAGCAAGCCCTTTACATTTTCGGCTAAAAACACTTTAGGCTGGGTTTCCTTGACAGCTCGGGCAAACTCAAAAAATAAAGTTCCTCGAGTATCTTCAAATCCTAACTTATTACCAGCATAAGAAAATGCCTGACAAGGAAAACCACCAGACAAAAAATCAATCCCTTTAAACCTTTTAAAATCTACCGCGGTAATTGAGCCTTCAACAATATTCCAGTCGGGGCGGTTAAATCGTAATGTTTGACAGGCATTTTTATCTAACTCATTTAAAAGCTCGGCTTTAAACCCCGCTTGTTCTAAGCCCAAGGCCAAACCACCTGCTCCTGCAAATAGTTCTATCGAACTAAACGGTCTTATCGGCTGAATATTGGTTTGTTTATCCCAGCTTGACTCAGACAACCAATTTATAACTTCAAATTTTTTCAAGTCTTTATATCGATACTGACTAGCACCCTTAGTGTTGTTTTTTACAGGCTTTAATTTTCCATTTTTCTCCCAAGAGGAAAGTGTCCTCTTAGAAATAGATAGGATGTCTGCAACCAAAGATGCATTCACGTAAGTATTATCAGACATCAAAATTGTCAAACCCTTCATACTTCTTAAATGCCAAAAGATATAAACTTTTTAATAAATTATCTGATACTTCATTTAACTCTTTAACTACTGAATTTTTTTCACTATCCAAATTCAGCCCATCAACCACCTCTTTTATCACCACAGGAAGCACTGAGCACAGAGCTTTAAAAGCCGTGCTATCGCCTGTCACTAACTCATAAAACTTATCTATTGAAAGACGTTTAATTCTACGGTTATCGTACTTCTTTTTATCCAAGCTAATCTTCCAGGTAATATCTTGGCTCTGTTTCGCAATAACTTCGACCAACATACAAATTGCTTCGGAATTTTCTAAAAGCGTATTTTGCATTTTCATATACGTTTTTTGTGAAGATGATGAATTCATCGTATTATGTTTGTTTTTCATCTCAACAAATATATTTTCACTTTCATTGATAATGTCAAATCCTTCACTAGGAACAGACCAGTTTTCACCAATATATTGAAAGATATTTTGGTGAAAATAACCAATTTGATTCGTGTTAGATTTATCAATTTGGCGAAGCGCTTCACTTTTTACCACATCTTCTATATCTACTGAGTAGATTAATGAATCAAAGGTTAGTTTAATTGGGTCTATAATATTTTTATTGAAAGATTTTAAATCTATTTCAAACCGGTATTGCTCCACAGTATTTTTTACATGCAGAAACAAATCTTCATCACTTATAAAATGTAAACCGTACTTATCCACTTTTAAATTACTCCTTAAAAAGTTCCGCTAGCTTTTCGCCGGGGTTGTCTGCGCGCATAAATGTTTCGCCTACCAGGAAACCATTCACTGAATGGCCGCGCATTTTTTCGACATCTTCTTTGGTTAGAATACCACTTTCTGTAATAACGATACGGTCATCTTTAATCATATCCAGCATTCTAATAGTGGTTTCTAAGGAGACTTCAAAGCTGTGTAAATCACGGTTATTAATACCAATCATAGGCAGTGGCAGCCTTAAAGCGCGCTCCATTTCTTCTTCGTTATGCACTTCAATTAAAACGTCCATGCCTAACGTTAAGGCTGTCTGAGTTAGCTCGTACATTTGTGCATCACCAATTGCCGCGGCAATCAATAGAATACAGTCTGCACCAATGACTCTGGCTTCATAAACTTGGTAATCATCTATGATAAAGTCTTTGCGGATAATCGGAATATCCACCGCTTCACGCACTTGGATTAAGTAGTCGTTTGAGCCTTGAAAGAAGTCTTTATCAGTCAGTACTGACAAACAAGCGGCACCATTTGCTTGATAGCTTTTGGCAATTTCAACTGGGTCGAAAGGGTCGCGTAAAATACCTTTGCTAGGCGAGGCTTTTTTAATTTCTGCAATGACGGCTGACTTGCCTGCGTCTAATTTTGCTTGCATGGCATCGACAAAACTTTTTGCTTGAGTCGATTCGGTCGACATCATTAAAGCTTTTTGCTTCATTTCACGTAAAGAAATTTTTTCACAGCCTTGCTGAATTTCTTCTAACTTTTTGAAGATGATTTTTTTTAAAATATCGGGGGTTTGATGTTTCTGTGTCATATTCAAGCTTCTTCAATTAGTAGGTTATATTAATATTAGGAGTAGTTAAAGCCAGTATCGACCTTAAAAATCGCCAGGGGTGGTCTGTACAAATACCACCCCTGGCGATTTTTGCCTTTCACGGGCTTTTTAAATGGCTTAATTGCACTGTTGTGTTTTAGCAATAAAGCGTATCATTAGTTGTTTGACATCTCCGCTTGCAATCAAGCTCTGTGCAGATTTTATGCCCGCTTCAAAAGTGCTTGCCTTGCCCGCCACATAAATAGCGGCACCTGCATTTAAGCACACAATATCAAGTGCGGCGCCCGCTTGGTTATCAAATACAGATTGAATCATTGCCAAACTATCTACGGCAGATGTCACGGCTAAACTGTCTAGTGAATCATAGCGCATATTAAAATCAGTTGGATCTACTTGCCATTCAGTTATATTGCCCTGCTTTAATTCAGCGACAAAGGTTTTGCCTGTCATTGAAATTTCATCCAGCCCTACATCGGCATGCACGATCATGACGTGTTGTGAGCCTAAGGCTTTTAATACTTCTGCAAAAGGTCGACACAGGCTGGCATCATAGACACCAATAATTTGAGCGGGTGCGCCAGCTGGGTTGGTTAAAGGGCCTAGCATATTAAAAATGGTGCGTACAGCTAGCTCTTTACGCACGCCAATAACATGCTTCATGGCGCTATGATGAGCGGGGGCAAACATAAAGCCAACACCGGTTTGCTCAACACATTCTGCTACTTGTTCACAACTTAACGTTAGGTTCACACCTGCCGCTTCCAGTACGTCTGCACTGCCTGACTTACTGGAAATAGAACGGTTACCATGTTTGGCTACTTTTGCGCCCGCAGCGGCGACTACAAATGCAGAAGCGGTGGAGATGTTAAAGGTATTTGCCCCATCGCCCCCTGTGCCACAGGTATCCACTAGGTTTGTTGTGTCGGCAATATGCACGCCACTGGCTAGTGAACGCATTACTTTAACCGCGGCGGTGATTTCTTCGGTGGTTTCACCTTTCATACGCAAGGCAACTAGGATGGCTGAAATTTGAGCATCGGTGGCTTGCCCAGTCATTAAAGCGGTCATCACACCCGTCATTGCAGATGAACTTAAATCTTGATTATTTAAGAGATTTTCCAGTGCAGATTTCAACATAATTGAACCTTACCCTTTGTTATCTTGTGAATGCTGTTTGTGTTGTTCTAAAAAGTTTTTTAGCATGTTAATGCCTTGCTCGGTCAAAATAGATTCTGGGTGAAACTGCACGCCTTCAATTGCTAAGGTTTTATGCTTTAGTCCCATTATTTCATCAAACTCCCCGGCTTCCGTTTGTGTCCAAGCGGTCACTTCCAAGCAATCTGGAAGCGTGGCTTTATCGACCACCAAAGAATGGTAACGAGTTGTCGTGACTGGATTAGGTAAGCCCACAAAACAGCCGGTGTCTTCATGAAAAACAGGAGACGTTTTGCCATGCATCACGGTTTTAGCACGCACGACCTCTCCACCAAAAGCTTGCCCAATAGATTGATGCCCCAAGCACACGCCTAAAATAGGTAACTTGCCCGCGAAATGCTTAATGGCTTCAACCGAAATACCTGCTTCCGCTGGCGTACAAGGGCCTGGCGAAATAACCAGGTAGTCTGGGTTAAGTGCTTCGATGGTGTCGATACTAATTTGGTCGTTACGAAACACCTGTACGTCTTGCCCTAATTCGCCAAAATATTGCACCAAATTAAAGGTAAAGGAATCGTAATTGTCTATCATCAATAACATAGTGGTTTCTCTATCTATGGCGGTTGTTTGGGTTATTAGTTTGTAAACCGTTGGTCACAAATTCGGCGGCTTTAAAAATAGCGCGCCCCTTGTTCATGGTTTCATCCCATTCTGATTGCGCAACGGAATCGGCAACAATGCCGGCACCCGCTTGTACAAACAATTTATTGTCTTTAATCACTGCGGTACGAATCGCGATAGCGGTATCCATATTACCATTCCAGCCTAAATAACCAACGGCACCAGCATACACACCTCGTTTTACGGGTTCAATTTCATCAATAATTTCCATGGCTCGAATCTTAGGGGCGCCCGACACCGTCCCAGCAGGGAAGGTGGCACGCAATACGTCCATGGCTTTCAGACTAGGCGCAACTTGGCCATTTACATTTGAAACAATATGCATGACGTGTGAATAACGTTCCACAATCATTTTTTCAGTTAGCTCAACACTGCCTACTTGGGCAATGCGCCCAACATCGTTACGACCTAAATCAATTAACATTAGGTGTTCGGCCAACTCTTTCGGATCGGACAATAAATCAACTTCTAACTGCTGGTCTTGTTCTGGGGTTGCACCTCTTGGGCGTGTACCGGCAATAGGACGAACGGTGACTTGCTGTGCTTCTAAACGCACTAAAATTTCAGGCGATGAGCCGACAATTTGAAAGTCACCCATGTCCACAAAAAACATATAAGGCGAGGGATTTAGATGACGTAATGCTCGGTATAAATCAATCGGTTTTTCTTGAAAGTCTACACTCATTTGCTGAGAAATAACCACTTGCATGGCATCGCCAGACAAGATGTATTCTTTAATTTTACCCACTGCCTGTTTAAAGGCCGCTTCGCCAAAGCTAGATTGGAAATCTGCTTCTTGAATATTGGCTTCGGCAGGCAAGTCCGTTAACACGGGCATAGGCTGACGAATAAGGTCAGCAATTTCATCAATACGTTTTTCAGCCATCTCTAAAGGGTTTTTCTGTGATAAGTCTGCATGCACAATCACGTGTAACTGGCCGCTTAGGTTATCAAACACCACCAATTCTTCAGACACTAACAAGACAATATCGGGCGAACCAATATCATCTTGTGCTGGGCCACCTTGCTGTAGCTTTTCTTCTACATAGCGAATCGTATCGTAGCCAAAGTAACCGACTAAGCCGCCACTGAAAGCGGGCATGCCTGGTTTTTCATAAACCTTAAAGCGGTTTTGAAAAGCTTCTATCCAAGCTAAAGGGTCGTCACTTATTTGTTGTTCTACTAAGGTTTCACCATCAAACACACTAATTTGATTACCTTCTACCACCAATTTTTTCTGGCAAGGCAACCCAATAATAGAATAACGCCCCCATTTATCGCCCCCTTGAACTGATTCAAATAAGTAAGACAAGGGCTGCCCTGCTACCTTATGGTAAACACTTAAAGGGGTATCATAATCTGACAAGATGGTTCGCATGACGGGCGTCGTCTTGTAGCCTTCTGCGATTAATCTAGATAAATGAATGTCATTCATGGATTTGACTCTTCTCGTATGAGGGGTAAAAACTTTGCTTAACCGACTGAAACAATCTACTAGGCAAAGTTGTTATTTGTTTTTAAGCTTATAAATTTCAAGACGAACCACCTGCACCACGCCATTAAACGAGCACCAAAAAGGCTTCGTTAAGGTTAGGAACAGGTGCTTCAAAAAGTTCATTACGGCTTACTTAGCTTCTAAGTAGTTAGGTAATTCCATAAATGAATCCATCACCACATCAGGATTGTAATCACGAATATCTTCACCGTGGTTATAGCCATAGGTCATGCAAAAAATATTAAATTCTGCCGCACGAGCCGCTTTAACGTCAGAACGAGAATCGCCCAACATTAAACAATTTTTAGGGTTAGCGCCTAATTGCTTTGCAGCATGCAGTAATGGCATTGGGTGAGGCTTCTTTTCGGCACAGGTATCACCAGATACCACTAATTCCATTAGGTCGAATAACTGCTTATCTTTTAGTAAAGGAGTCGTAAAGGCTTCGGCCTTGTTGGTCACGCAAGCTACGCGATAGCCATTGTCTTTCATCCAAGCAATACCTTCCAACACGCCATCATAAACGGCTGAACGCTGAGAGTTATTGTGCTTATAAAGTTCTAAGAAAATAGGGTAAGCTCTGTCCATTAGTGCTTGTTCTGGCATGCCTTCAACGGCATTTACCAAGGCACGTTCTGTTAAACGTTGTACGCCATTACCTACCCAGTTACGTACGGCATCAAGACCACGTACTGGCATATCTAGTTGCTTCATCATTTCATCAACACAGTAAGTCAAATCTGGCACACTGTCGATTAAGGTTCCATCTAAATCTATTAAGATTAATTCTGGCTTAATTTTAGGAAAAGTCATCGTTTTCTCTCTTTTAATTGGGTTGTTTTATCGTTTTATTAAACGACAAAACGCCAGCATAAGCTGACGTTTATAAGCCTTAATACAATTAAGATTAAGCTTTCGCTAGCTCTTCACGCATTTGTGCAATAACCGTATCATAACGGTTTGCATCAGATGAATTGGCTTTGCCAAAAATACCTGAACCTGAAACGAACGTATCACAACCTGCCGCCGCAACAGCTGCAATGTTTTCAACCTTAACACCACCGTCAATTTCTAAACGGATATCACGGCCAGAAGCATCAATTAGCTTGCGCGCCATTTTTAGCTTTTCAAGTGCTTGTGGAATGAAAGACTGTCCACCAAACCCTGGGTTAACAGACATAATTAAGATCATGTCAATTTTATCCATAACATGCTCTAGGTAATCTAAAGAAGTCGCTGGGTTAAACACTAAGCCTGCTTTAAGACCTGCATTTTTAATTAGCCCTAAATCACCATCAACGTGCTCTGATGCTTCTGGGTGAAAAGTAATAATATCTGCACCGGCAGAAGCGAAGTCGCCAATAATACGGCTAACAGGCTTGACCATTAGGTGGACATCAACAGGCGCTTTCACGTCTTCACGAACCATGAAGTTCTTTAAAGACTCACAAACCAAAGGTCCAATGGTTAAGTTAGGCACATAGTGATTGTCCATTACATCGAAGTGAACCATATCTGCACCGGCGGCGATAACGTCTTTAACATCTGTTCCCAGTTGAGCGAAATCTGCTGATAAAATCGATGGAGCAATCCAATTTTCTTTCTTAGCCATGTATTCATTCCTTCCAATAGTTTAATAATTTTTTAAATTTTAACAGAGGCGCCCTTTTTAATCTATTTATTAGCTCATTTTTCACTAACATTTAAAGGGGTTATTTGTGATAATAGATTTCTATTAAACATAAAACTACCTTAGAGAGACCACAGAGATGAAACATTACCCTGGAATTAAACCTGTTAAGCGTGCTATTCGCATGGCTGAAGTCATTGGCCTCATTTTAATTGCCATTGCAACCATCTTTGCTGGCGTCATTGAACTCATCAATATGGTCAGTAATATGGCCGTTTCACTAGGCGATTTACTACTGATGTTTTTATATCTAGAAATTTTAGCGATGGTGGCTATTTATCTTGATTCTGGAAAGCTACCCATTCGCTTTCCGCTCTATATCGCTATTATTGCTTTAGCTCGCTACCTAATCCTAGACATGAAAAATCTTGAAAGCTTAGAAATGCTTGCCATTGGTTCAACCATGCTATTGATTGGGTTCACCGTCATTATTATTCGATATGGTCATTTAAAACTGCCTTACACCGACAGCAAGTGCTTAGAAGAAAACCTTGCTAGCGACCTTGACCTACCGATAAAAAAGAAAATTTAGGACTAATAACTATGAACGCCTTATTTGAATCAACCTTAACCAGCTTACCTTTAATCAACAAAGGTAAGGTACGTGATCTTTATGATGTAGATGATAAACATTTATTAATTGTGACCACTGATCGTATTTCGGCATTCGACGTGGTATTACCCACCGCTATTACGGGTAAAGGGCGTATCTTGACAGAAATGGCTCAGTTTTGGATGAAGAAAAGCGAATCTATTTTGCCCAACCAACTGGCGGACGACCTGCAACTTTCAGATATTTTAACCACCGAAGAAATTCAAGAAATTGATGGCCGAGGCATGATTGTTAAAAAGTTAAAGCCTTTGCCTATTGAAGCCATTGTCCGCGGTTATATTGTTGGTTCTGGTTGGAAAGAATATAAAAAATATGGCACTATTTGTGGCATTGTATTACCTGCTGGCTTAAAGAAAGCCGAAAAACTACCTACCCCTTTGTTCACCCCTTCAACCAAAGCAGAAGTGGGCGACCATGATGAAAACATTGCTTATGAAGAAGTGGAGAGGTTAATTGGTAAAGACCGTGCTACTAAAATTCGTGATTTAAGTTTAGCGCTTTATAACATGGCATCAGAGTTCGCACTAGAACGCGGCATTATTATTGCCGACACTAAGTTTGAATTTGGTGAAGATGATGAAGGTACTATTCACCTAATTGATGAAGCGTTAACCCCTGACAGCTCTCGATTTTGGCCTTCTAAAACTTACAAAGTAGGTCACAATCCAGCCAGTTTTGACAAGCAGTATATTCGCGATTACCTAGAAACCCTACACTGGAATAAACAAGCCCCTAGCCCAGAATTACCTCAAGAAGTGATTGATGGTACCCTTGCAAAGTATCTTGAAGTCCAAGCAAGATTAATGGAAAATGACTAGGCTATTATGTCTCCATTAACAAGCAGACCACCCCTGGCGATTTTTGCCTTTCAAACTCCCTTAAAGCCAAACGCTTAACATGGGTGGCTTATTTGTTACTGGCACAGATACAAATGTAGGCAAAACATTTGTTACCTGTTGCTTAATGGAAACATTGAAAGCCCACCAAAGCAAAACTGTATACGCTCGCAAGCCTATCGCTTCTGGTGCGATTCGCTTTACTGCCCAAAAGCTTATTTCTGAAGATGCAATGTTGCTCAAGAAATCTTCTAGTAATGGAGACACCTTAAATGATATTTGCCCTTATCTATTTGAAGAAGCTATTTCCCCTGCTCGTGCCATTAAACTCAACCAACAAGATATCTCCTTAACTGACCTAGCCAAGGCTTGTCAGTTTCCAAACGATAGCATTGGTATTATTGAAGGTGCGGGCGGGTTTTATTCGCCTTTAACCGGCACCCAGTTAAACAGTGATCTAGCCATTAAGTTAAAGTGGCCTGTCATCTTGGTGGTGAGCAACCAAATAGGGTGTTTAAACCAAGCATTGTTAAGTATTTTAGCCATTAAATACAGCCAACTTGAGTTGCTAGCTGTGATATTAAACGATACGACGGTAAATACCGATTCTGACAACTACACAGATCTTTGCGAGTTAGTTAAAGAACCTTGCTTACATCTTCCTTACCAGGCTAATAAGCGCCCTTATGCTATCGATTCGCTATATCACCTTCTTAATCTTTAAAAACACCAGCAATAAAAACATTCCCACCAGCATAAATAATAAAGCCACCGGCCAAATTAAAGGCAACAACTCCCAGCCTTGTGCTATCACAACTGTTTGACCTGCCAGATTTTCAGCCAAGACATAACCCTCTATCACATAGTTGCTATACACCCACACAATTGCCATTAAGGCTAATACCAATAAAACACACATACTTTTCTCCTGACATAAAAAAACCCGAGACAAGCTCGGGTTTTGACTATTCAATAATCTTAGAGACTATTTAACAGTTTGGTTTAACTCACCAGAAGCATAACGCGCTTGCATCGCTTCTAAACCAACAGACTTGATTTTTGAAGCATGACCTGCACAACCGAAAGCTTCAAAACGTGACTTACAAATTTCCATCATTGCATTTTCAGCTGCATTGTAGAACTTGCGAGGATCGAAGTTAGCAGTATTTTCCACTAGGTACTTACGGATAGCACCCGTAGACGCCATACGTAAATCAGTATCGATGTTTACTTTACGAACACCATACTTGATACCTTCAACGATTGCTTCAACAGGTACGCCGTAAGTTTGACCCATATCACCACCGTAGTTATTGATTGTTTCCAACCACTCTTCTGGAACAGAAGAAGAACCGTGCATAACGATATGAGTATCAGGAATACGCTCGTGGATTTTACGGATTTGATCAATCTTAAGAACATCAGCACCAGGCTTAGAAGTAAATTTGTAAGCGCCATGAGAAGTTCCTACCGCTACTGCTAAACAGTCAACGTTAGTATCTTTAACAAACTGAGCTGCTTCTTCAGGGTCAGTTAATAGACTATCCATATCAAGCTTCTCATCAGAACCATGACCATCTTCTTCACCCATCATACCCGTCTCAAGAGAACCTAAACAACCCAGTTCACCTTCAACAGAAACACCACCGGCGTGTGCAATAGACACTACTTCAGCAGTGATTCCAGCGTTATATTCATAAGATGCGGGTGTTTTCATGTCAGCTTCTAAAGAACCATCCATCATCACTGATGTGAAACCAGACTGAATAGCGCGTAAACATACGCCTACATCAGAACCGTGATCCTGGTGCATAACGACGGGGATATGAGGATACATTTCACATGCAGCTTGAATCATGTGGCGAAGCATTGGCTCACCAGCATACTTACGTGCACCAGCAGAACCCTGAAGGATAACCGGAGAATCACAAGCATCAGCAGCACGCATAATCGCACGAACCTGTTCCATGTTGTTTACGTTAAAAGCAGGCATACCGAAATTATTTTCAGCAGCATAGTCCATCAATTCACGAAGTGTAATCATCGCCATTTTGCGTGACTCCTCTATTTGTTTATAAAAATATTGTTAAGGCCAACTCAATTAAGTGCTAGCCTACGAAAAAAAATTTGAATTATTTTACCAAGCTTTTACCAACTTAAATAGCTTTTTAAACCTTGGTAAGGTGAAACTACTAAGGAAGTTTAATAATTTCCATCTGGTTAGTCCCACCATTCTGGCCACTTAATCGACCTTTGGTCAATACAATTCTATCACCCGATTTTGCCACACCATGTTTTTTGATATTTTCAATCACTAAGCTTCTGATATTTTCTTCATCAAGATCACCGTAGTTAACCGATGTTGGGTAAACACCACGGTACAAAGTAACCTTACGGCGTGTGTCTAAGTGTGGTGTCATGGCAATAATAGGGATACCAGAGCTGATACGAGACATTAATAAAGGCGTATTACCCGATTCAGTTAAAGCCACAATACATTTCACATCAAAGTGGTTAGCAGCATACATTGAAGCCATTGCAATGGTTTCATCTACTTCTGTAAATATTTCATCAATACGGTGAGTTGACTGACGAGAAGTACGAGATTTTTCTGCTTCACGTGCAATATTTGCCATGGTTTTAATCACTAAGCTAGGGGAATGGCCCGTTGCAGTTTCACCTGAAAGCATCACGGCATCTGTTCCATCCATTACCGCATTAGCCACGTCAAATACTTCCGCACGAGTCGGGATAGCATTTTCAATCATGGTTTCCATCATCTGTGTTGCGGTAATCGTGACACGGTTTAACTGACGTGAACGCTTAATCATTTTCTTTTGTAGTGCAGGTAGCTGAGCATCGCCCACTTCTACACCCAAGTCACCACGAGCAATCATAATCACGTCTGACGCTAAGATAATACTGTCTAGCGTAAAGTCATCTGCAACCGCTTCAGCACGCTCTACTTTAGAAACGATGCTACAAACCAAACCTGCTTTTTCAGCCAAAGAACGACAAAGCTCTACATCATCAGCAGAACGCGGGAAAGATAAAGCTAGGTAGTCACACTGAATTTCAGCAGCAGTCACAATATCTTCTTTATCTTTTTCAGTTAACGCTGCAGCAGATAAACCACCACCTAGTAAGTTAATACCTTTGTTGTTAGACAGTTTTCCGCCGACAATAACCGTACAGTTAACACGTTCACCAACCACTTCATCAACTTCAAGTACAACACGACCATCGTCTAATACTAGGTGGTTTTTAGGCTTAACGTCGTAAGGCAAACTTTTATAGGTTAGACCGACTTCTAAGTCGTTCCCTTTCGCGATATCAACATTATTATCTAATGAAAACTTAGCACCCACCTTTAAAACGACAGATTCATTTTCAAAACGACCGACACGAATTTTAGGGCCTTGCAAGTCAACCAAAACACCCACTTCACGATCTAGCTTGGCAGACAAGTCTCTAACTTGCTTTGCCCGTAAAACATGGTCTTCTGCAGCTCCGTGAGACATGTTCATACGAACCACATCAACACCAGCTTTAATCATTCGTTCTAATTCACCTGGTCTATCTGTAGCGGGACCCAGTGTTGCAACAATTTTTGTTCTTCTGATACCTGAAGGCATTGAATTTTATTTCCTTAAGTTTGAATAAAGCACTATCAATATAGGCTTAGTTCACTATGCAAGCTAGAAAGCAAGACGTCTCGCGAAACAAACTAACACGAATTGTGTAATTTATTTACCGAGCCATCCTCTTGTCTTTCCAAAACCTTTTGGCAGCCAATCATAGTGGTTTAATTTAACCTCTGCTTAATAAACTAAGCAGAGAGTCGTTTTAGTCGATATTAACCTGAAGTAAAATTACTTCCCGCCACATCCACCACAGCAGTTAGATGAAGAAGCCGCAGCGGCTTCTAGCATTTCTACTGCGGGTAACTTCTTACCTTCTAGGAACTCCAAGAAAGCCCCTCCACCCGTAGAGATATAAGAAACTTTATCTGCGATATCATACTTATCAATCGCAGCTAAAGTATCACCACCACCGGCAATAGAGAATGCTTTGGACTCAGCAATGGCTAAAGCAATTGCTTTGGTTCCGCCACCGAATTGATCAAATTCAAATACGCCCACAGGACCATTCCAAACAACTGTGCCAGCGTTTTTGATAACGTCAGCCAATTCAGCTGCTGATACTGGACCAATATCAAAAATCATATCATCATCTTGAACATCCACTATAGGCATCGTTGTTGCCATAGCAGATTCTGAAAACTCTTTCCCACAAACTACATCAATGGCTAATGGAATAGCCGCATCACGATTGTTCATAATGTCATTTAGCTTATTACAAGTAGGAATTAAATCAGTTTCAGATAAAGACTTACCAACGTTATAGCCAGCAGCTTCGATGAATGTGTTAGCGATGCCACCACCGACAACCAATTGATCAACAATCTCAGAAAGAGACTCCAAAACAGTTAGCTTTGTTGATACTTTAGACCCTCCAACGATAGCAACCATTGGACGTGCCGGGTTATTTAGCGCCTTACCTAAAGCCTCTAATTCGCCGGCTAATAAAGGACCTGCACAAGCAGTATCAGCGAAAGCGCCTGCACCGTGTGTAGAAGCTTGCGCTCTGTGAGCTGTACCAAACGCATCCATTACATAAACATCACATAGTGCCGCGTATTTCTTAGAAAGTGTTTCATCATTTTTCTTTTCGCCAACGTTGAAACGAACGTTTTCAAGCAGCACCACTTCACCAGCAGCAACTTCAACACCATCAAGATAATCTTTCACCAAACGAACGTCTTGACCTAGCTTAGCAGACAAGTCTGCGGCAACAGGCGCAAGAGAGAATTCTTCAGCAAACTCACCTTCTGTAGGACGACCTAAGTGAGACATTAACATCACTTTAGCGCCCGCTTTAACCGCCGCTTGAATGGTTGGCAATGAAGCGCGAATACGCGCATCAGAGGTTACTTTACCATCTTTAATCGGTACGTTTAAATCTTGACGAATAAGAACTGCTTTACCAGCAAGTTCCAGGTCAGACATCTTAATTACAGACATGTGAAATCCTTTTTATTTTTTGAGAAATCATTTTAAAAATTGGGTTTTCAACCCAGTACTTTAAAAGTGCTGGGCAGAAAACACAATTAAGGTTTTCGAAGACAATCAAATGCTTCAAACCACGAAGGCTTGAAGCCAATGATTACTTACCTACGTGCTCTACAACACGCATCATGTTACAGGTATAACCATATTCGTTATCATACCAAGCAACAATCTTAACAAAAGTTGAATCTAAAGCGATACCCGCTTTAGCATCAAATATTGATGGGTGAGAATCACCACGGAAATCAGTAGAAACGTTAGCTTCTTCTGTATAACCAAGAACGCCAGCCATTTCGCCTTCAGATGCTTTCTTCATTGCGGCACAAATCTCGTCGTAAGAAGCTCCTTTTTCTAGCTCCACAACCAAATCTACAACTGAAACATCAGAAGTAGGTACACGGAATGCCATTCCTGTTAACTTGCCGTTAAGCTCTGGTAATACTTTACCAACAGCTTTTGCTGCACCAGTAGAAGATGGAATGATGTTTTCTAAAATTCCACGACCACCACGCCAGTCTTTCATTGAAGGACCATCAACTGTTTTTTGTGTTGCTGTTGCAGCATGAACAGTCGTCATCAAACCACGTTTGATTCCGAAGCTATCATTTAATACCTTAGCCACAGGAGCTAAACCATTAGTTGTACAAGAAGCGGCTGAAACAATTGCTTCACCTTTATATTCGTTATGGTTAACACCGTAAACGAACATAGGCGTGTGATCCTTAGAAGGTGCGGACTGAACTACTTTCTTAGCGCCCGCTTCAATGTGTGCCTGACAAGACTCTTCCGTTAAGAAGAAACCTGTACATTCAATCACTAGATCAGCACCCACATCAGACCAAGCTAGGTCTGCAGGGTTACGCTCTGCAGTAATACGAATAGTCTTTCCGTTTACAACCAAGTTACCGTCAACTACTTCAACATCACCGTCAAAACGACCGTGTACTGAGTCAAACTTAAGCATATAAGCTAGATACTCAGGATCTAAAAGATCGTTGATTGCTACTACTTCAATGTTTGCAAAATCTTTTGCTGCTGCACGAAAAGCCATACGGCCGATACGGCCAAAACCGTTAATACCAACTTTAATAGTCATATTTAATACTCCAAAAAATTAGACAAACCCTATCGCCTGCCTAGTTTAAAAATTTGAACAGCCTTCTTTAATTAAGAGAAGACCGATTAAGTAATTTACTTACCTAAAACCTTGTTTGCAACTGCAACCACGTTTTCAACCGTGAAACCGAACTCTTTAAATAGTTCGTCAGCAGGTGCTGATTCACCAAAAGTAGTCATACAAACTGCCGCCCCATCCAGACCGATATACTTGTCCCAAGGTTGCTGAACACCTGCTTCAATCGCAACACGTTTAACACCTGGCAATAATACTGAATCTTTATAAGCTTGATCTTGTGCATCATAAGCACAAGTAGAAGGCATAGAAACAACGCGTACGCTTGCATCCATTGCTTCAGCAGCTGCAACTGCCAACTGTACTTCAGAACCAGAAGACATAAAGATAATATCAGGGGTACCCGCACAATCTTTCAGTATATAGCCACCCTTCTCAATATCTTTAATTTGCTGCTCAGTACGCTCCATAGGTGTTAGGCTCTGACGAGAGAACACTAATGCTGTTGGTGCATTACCACGCAACATTGCCAATTTCCAAGAAACGGCAGACTCAATTGCATCACAACCACGCCAAGTTTGGAAACCTGGAATAACACGCATCGTAGCAAGCTGCTCAACAGGTTGATGAGTAGGACCATCTTCCCCAAGACCAATAGAGTCATGAGTATAAACATAGATAGTACCAATCTTCATTAGAGCAGACATACGTAAAGCATTACGCATATATTCCATAAACATGAAGAAAGTTGCACCGTAAACCTTGAAGCCACCATGAAGAACCATTCCATTCATCATGTGCGCCATACCAAACTCACGAACACCCCAAGAGATGTAGTTACCATCAGCATTAGTAGGCGTAACTTTAACAGTTCCAGACCAGTTTGTTAGGTTAGAACCGGTTAAGTCAGCAGAACCACCAAACATCTCTGGCAGTAAAGGACCCATTGCTTCAATCGCGTTTTGAGACGCTTTACGTGAAGCAATATTAGGCATATCAGCTTGAGTCTTAGCGATAAAGCTATCCATTTCAACTTCGAAATTAGCGGGTAAAGTACCTGCCATACGACGGTCAAATTCAGATGCTTCTGCTGGGAAAGCTTTTGCGTAAGCCGCGAACTTGTCGTTCCATTCTGCTTCATCAGCAGCGCCTTTTTCTTTGTGGTCCCAACCAGAATAAATATCTTCAGGAATAACGAAAGGCTCAGCAGTCCAACCTAGGTTCTCACGCGTCAACTTAATTTCTTCATCACCTAAAGGCGCGCCGTGACAGTCGTGAGTACCACTTAGGTTTGGAGAACCAAAACCGATAGTTGTTTTAGTACAGATTAAAGTAGGCTTGTCAGTAATAGACTTTGCTTCTTCGATGGCTTTGTTAATTGCTTCAGAATCATGCCCATCAACGTCAGGAATAACGTGCCAGTCATAAGAAACAAAACGCCCTGGAACACCTTTCTCCATCCAGTCACCAATATGACCATCGATAGAGATATCGTTGTCATCCCAAAATGCAATTAGCTTACCAAGACCTAAAGTACCGGCCATTGCAGCTGATTCATGAGAGATACCTTCCATTAAACAACCATCGCCCATGAACACATAAGTGTGGTGATCAACAATAGTATGGCCAGGCTTATTGAACTGAGACGCTAAAGTACGCTCGGCAATTGCCATTCCTACTGCGTTTGTTAGCCCCTGCCCTAGTGGACCTGTCGTTGTTTCAATACCATCTGCATAACCATATTCAGGATGACCCGCTGTTTTAGCGTGAAGCTGACGGAATTGCTTGATATCTTCCATACTTAAATCGAAACCAGAAAGGTGCAATAAAGAGTATATCAACATAGAACCATGGCCGTTTGATAAGATAAAACGGTCGCGATCCACCCATTTAGGACTAGCAGGGTTGAATTTCAGGTGATCATTCCATAATACTTCAGCAATATCTGCCATACCCATTGGTGCGCCTGGGTGTCCAGATTTAGCTTTTTGAACAGCGTCCATACTTAGTACGCGGATCGCGTTTGCAAGTTCTCTACGAGTTGACATAAGTAACTCTCCTCAGTTTAAAAAATTTGGGTTTATTAAGCTAGCTTGACTTCTATTAACAATTTTTCTGTTAAAAGATTCTTGAAGGTCAAAGTAACCATTACATAAAATTTGGAGGAGTATTATCGTATAAATTGGACAATTCATCAAGTTTTCTTGTTGATTGCTCAAAGCCCTTTATGACGACAGCCTCCTACCTTAAATGAAAAAGCTCAACAACATTGAGCTTTAAGCGAAGCAAACGAAACTGACAAGCCAGCTTAATTCACTTTAAGTGCTTTCCTTTTCTGCATTTTCTCGACAAAACCTTCATACAAAGATAAAACACTGGGAATAACCAGTAAGATTAAAAGCGTAGAAAAAGCCAATCCAAAGGCTATCGACACCGCCATCGGAATCAAAAACTGCGCTTGCAACGAGGTTTCAAACAATAAAGGGCTTAAGCCCGCAATAGTTGTCATAGAGGTTAATAATACTGCTCTAACACGTTGAACCGAGGCCTCTTCCAGCCCTTCATTGATACCCATACCTTCTTCTCGTAGACGCTTATAAAAGCTAACCAAGATAATGGAATCATTTACCACAATACCGGACAAACCGAAGAAACCAAATATAGAAAGGATAGTCATATCAATACCCATCCACCAGTGTCCCATAATTGCGCCAATCAAACCAAAAGGAATGGCCAGCATCACCACTAAAGGCCAACCATAGGAACTAAATACCCAGGCAAGCACAATATAAATAGTTATCAGGCCTATCAGCATCCCTATTTTCATATCAGAAAAGGTTTTTCTCTGGTTTGCACTTTGCCCTTCTAGGGAATAATCTAAACCATATTTAGCGGCTAGCTTAGGCAAGATAGTTGCCTCTAATTGCTCTAAGATTAAATTAGCATTATTAACAGAAGAATCTACCTCCCCCGTTACTGTAATCGCTAAATGGCCTGCAACATGACGAACCACATCAAAGCCCTGTTGGTTATGCCAAGTTATCACCGAGTTCAAACTCACTCTTTTCCCATCTGGCGCGACCACATTCATATCTGATAATGTTGCTACCGTTGCCTGCTCCGCACGGGAAGATTGCAATCGAACTTCTATTTCATCTTCACCTTCTGTATAAATTTGAACCAACTTCCCTGAAAAGGCATCCGATAGCTGCTGTCCAATAGAAGCATAGGTGAAGCCCAAGCTCTTTCCTGTGGGTGTAAGCTCATATACTAGCTGATCACGACCATAAGGTAGGTCATCTTGCACACCACTAACCCCTTTAACCTGTGAAATAACTTCTTGCAACTCTAAAGAGGCCTTTTTCAATTCTCTCGGGGCAATACCTTTTAATCGAATATCTAGATCACTACCAGGCGGACCCGTTTTAGGCTCTTCCACTGTCATCACGTCTAGTCCAGGCACTCGACCAGACTTCTCTTTCCACAACCGAATAAAATCTGCATTACGCGCTGCACGTTGGTCTGGTTCGGTCAACTCTATATTAATAGAAGCGAAATTGGGGCCTTTTTCTCGCCCTGTTTCGTTGTAATGTACCACTGCCACCTTAACCATACCCGGATCAAGCTCTTGCTCTGTTTCTAACATAGCTTGGTACATCTTCTCAACATACTTCGCACTCACCTCAGCAGGAGTCCCCGCCACAAAACTTGCATTTGCAACCAGGCTGGTCGATTCAGGAGAAGGGAAAAATACAAACGATAAACGCCCTCCCACTAACAAGCCAATAGCAAAGATCATCATTGCCAAGGTTGAGCCAATGGTAATGGCTCTATGAGTGAGTACCCAGCGGATAATATTTCGGAATTGATGTTCTCGCAAATAGTCTATTTTTTGATCTAAACGATGGCGTAAAGAATTTTCTACCACTGGCTTAACATGGCTAAAAGCATGCTTTAAGTGCCCTGGTAGAATAAAAAAGCTTTCAATCAATGATGCGATAATGACTGAAATAATAACCAAAGGAATGGCAAACATAATATTCCCCATTTCACCACCAATTAGCATCAAGGGAGCAAAAGCAGCAATGGTTGTAATTGAAGCCGCAGTAACAGGTGCAAGCATTCTATGCGCTCCGCCCTCTGCCGCTTCTAACGGCGGTTCTCCTCGTTCAAAATGGGATAGAGCATCTTCGCCCACCACAATGGCATCATCAACAATAATCCCTAGCGCCATAATCAAGGCGAACAAGCTCACCATATTGATACTACCACCGCTTAAATACATGATCATCAAAGTTGCTAAGAATGAGACAGGGATACCCATTGCCACCCAAAAGGCAACTCGGCCGTTCATAAATAAATAGAGAATAAGTACGACTAAGACCAGACCACTCAATCCATTGCTCACCAACAACATAATACGCTGATTCACTAAAGACCAAGTCTCACTATAGACCTTTAACCGTACTCCTTTGGGTAAATTAGGTTTTACTTCTGCCAACCAATTTTGCATTATTTTAGATGATTTAAGGGTATCTCCATTCTCCGAACGTTTTAAACGCAACTCTATCGCTGGCGAACCATCCACCATTAAATAAGGAAAATCTTTAACCGGACGTTTTGAAATTTTTCCAAGGTCACCAAGGGTCGTATTTTCAGTACCATTCGCCACCACTGAAATATGAGAAAATCCCGCTTCTGAACGACGCTGCTGAATAGCGCGAATATCGACAATGGACTCGTTATCTCCAATTGAACCTGAAGGTAAATCTCGGCTATTTTCGGCTATTTTCTTGGCTATTTTATCTAAGGTTAAATCATGTGATTCTAGCTTATCTTGTGAAACCTCAATCGCCATCTCTTCTTTAGGTAAGCCTACAAAATCAACCTTATCAATCCCGCGCTGTAACAACTGCTGCTCAAACTGGCGAGCCAAGGTTTTAAGCTCCTGTAAGCTAGCACCTTTTGCAATGATTAACAAACGCGCAACAGGTTCATAACGTAATATACGTTCAATAATGGGTTTTTCGGAATCTTTTGGCAAACTACGCAACTCACTCACTCGCTGATTAATAATATCCAGCGAATCAATCATATTGGTTCCCTCTTTAAACTTTAAGGTTACATTAGAAACCCCTAAAGAAGAAGTGGATGTCATGTCATCTAAGTTATCCACATTTCTTAACACTCGCTCCACCGGATCGGTAATCGAGCGCTCAACATCCTCTGCGTTAGCACCTGGCCACACAATTTGTACTTTTGCATAATCTAATTCAAACTTAGGGAAAAACTGTACATTCATTTTAGACAGGGCAACCAAGCCCAATAAAATCATAATGAGCATCAATAGATTAGGCGCAACTTTATGGCGTGCAAAAACACCAATAAGGCCTGTTGATTTAAATTTTTCAGTAGCCATTATTTACCCACCACAGAGATATGCAAACCAGAAATAGCATTGGGCAGATGGGTTAACACAACACTTTCACCCTCTTTTAACGCCCCCTTAACCAGCACCCAGTTTTGTCCATCTTGATAGACTTCGCCTAACACTTGAATAAGTCGAGATTGAAGCACACCGTCTACGGCAAGATATATTTTATTCGAACCATATAAAGCAGAAAATGGCAGCCTAGAAGCCATTTCAATTTTTGGCCCCTTTAAACGAATTTTAGCCAAATCACCAGGACGCAATACCTGTAATGATTCTGGCAGGCTAAAATAGGCATTTAAACCGCTCGCTGAAGAACGAGCAGACAGGCGGTTTAATGGCAAAACATAAACCTTCTTACCCTCCGTAAAGGTGGCAAACAATGTCTTACCCGACTGAACCGCTTGATAAACCCCTAACACCTTGCTTTTAGGAATTTTAGCTTTCAGCTCCAGTGAATCCAGCGAATAATAAGAAAGTAAAGGTGTACCAGTAGACACCGTATCTCCTACCGACACATCTACAGCTGAAACCCGCCCGTCAAAAGGTGCGATGACGACACCCCTCTCTGCATTTAAGTCTACTTTATTAAAATTTGCTTTACTTTTAGCCAACCTAGAGGTTAATTGAGACACCTTTAATTTATTTTCAGAAACCTGCAATTCTGCATTAATAACCGCTAATTCTTGACGAACAACAAGCTCTTTTACTTTATCAACAACAGAAGCCGAGGCAAGTTTCTTTTTGACTAGCTGTTTATTACGATTTAAATCTTTTCTTTTTAAGGTTAACAATGCCTTTTCATATTTCAGGTTTTTTTGAAACGAACTGAATGCCAGTGACTGAAGCTTTAGTTGAGCTTGTGCATCAATTACATCTGCTTTAGCTATTTGCACAGGAATCTCTAAATCTTCTTTTGACAGTGCCAATAACTTCTGCCCTAGTACAATATGACTACCATCTTGTACAGTAACCAAGCCGACTTCTCCTGATACTGGTGATGCGATGGTGACAGACTTATTAGACTCTACTGTGCCATACAACACCTGCTCTGGATACACATTTTCTAAAGTAACCGCCATGACCCGAACAGGCCAAATTCTTTGCTTTACTTCAATAGGTACTGGCACCGGCTTAGTTGCTTTTAAGAATGCAACAGCAACTAAGGAAATAACCACAATAGCCAACCCTATCAAGCCATTCTTAGTGCGAGCACTTAAACCTAAAGATATTTTCTTAATCATATTATTTCCTATAAAAATCTTATTTTAGTCATTCAATCAAACCTGAATATCTCTAAACCACTACTTAAAGAGAAGATGAAATCTCGCTATTTAAATACCTACCCAAAAGAAAATGAAAGCCAAAAATCGCCAGGGGTGGGTGGTGTCTAAAAACATCATCCTGGATAGGCCACTATAAATCCAACTAATTAGTTAACTTTTTAAAGCCTCGGCAATATTTTGCAATCTCACCAACTCAATTGCCTTACCTATTTCAACGCCCTTAACACCCGTTGCCAATATCGCTTTATTATCCACCTGCCGAGCAACCTCTGCCAAAGCTAACCAAGCTGAAGCTTGAGGATAATCCACTTCTTCAAACCCCATCCGACCTTTTGCATCAGCCTCACAAACCAATAAAACTCGTTTAAACAAGTCATCATTTTTAAGCCCCAAACAAGCGGTAATAACTTTTAAGTACACATCTGGCTCTAAGCTAGCCTGCAACTGCCCCTCAATCTTACCCTTCTTAAACCCCTTATGGATTAAGCCATGGAATTCCGTCGCTTTTAAAGCTAAGGCTTCAATGCTTTTAGGCAGCTTATAGTCTGCACACCAAGCCTTAACCAAAGGCACGCCTGCCAGCTCATGCCCGGGATGACTTGGCCAAATCTCTTTAGGCGTTAGTCCTTTACCCAAGTCATGTACCAAGCTTGCAAAGCGAATGGCAACATCATCAGACAAAGTCGCCGCAGTATCCAACACCATCATACTGTGCACCCAGACATCCCCTTCAGGATGAGGCTTAACAGGTTGTGTTACACCTCTTAAACGATAAAGCGCAGGAAATAAAACTTCAACCGCCCCCACCTCGTTCAATACTTCAAAGAAAATAGAAGGCTGGTCGGTTTTTAATGCTTTCACCACTTCTTGCCAAACACGCTCGGGCGTTAAGTGGCTGACTTCACCAGAGGCGACCATCTCGCGCATTAGCTGAAGCGTCTCATCTGCAACGCGAAAACCTAGGCCATGCAATTTTGCAGCAAATCGAGCTACCCGTAAGACTCGTAAAGGGTCTTCTTCAAAGGCAGGAGAAACATGGCGCAACCATTTATCTTTAATGTCTTGCTGACCATGATAAGGGTCAATAATATTGCCCTGATTATCTTGAACCATCGCATTAATGGTTAAGTCTCGGCGAATTAAATCTTCTTCTAAAGTAACGGATCTATCAAAATTAACCTCAAAGCCATGATAACCATGGCCTTTTTTGCGTTCCGTTCTGGCCAAAGCATACTCTTGCTTGGTTTTAGGGTGCAAAAATACCGGAAAGTCTTTTCCTACCTGCTGAAAACCTTGGTCAAGCATCTCTTGTGGCGTGGCGCCAACCACTAACCAATCTTGATCGTAAACAGGAATACCAAGTATTCCATCTCTAACTGCTCCGCCAACTAACCAAGTTTCCATTTATTACCCCAGACTTTCAACTTTTTTTGAAAGTAAATTAAGTCGAATCTATTCGTTCATTATAGCTTAAACAAAAAAGGCCATCATTAGATGGCCTTTTTATCATATTTCATTTACGGGTATTAAGCCAAATCTTGCTCGTCTCTACCAGCTTCCTGTCGGTAGAAGTTATAGCGACATCTCATCCCTGGGTCAATCACATACTGAACCAATGCTTGTTCAATGCTAATTGGCTCAAAACCATATAGAGATGAAAAACAATCCTGACTCACTAAATCGTCTTTTAGAGCATAAACCAAGGTATTACTGACTGACTTTATCGGGGCAAGACGGCCTAAATATGCCATTGTTTTAGCACCCAAACTACACATTGGAATCACAATACCAGGCTTTTTATCTTTAATCGCCACAATCAATTTAGCCAAGTCTTTCAGCCTTAAACACTCTTCACCGACACAAACTTTCTTTTGACCAAAAGCAGATTCATCTGCAATACAACCCACAAAAGCTTTTGCAAAGTCTTGCACGGCTAAAGGCTGTACTGTCACCCCTGAATTAGCAACTGGCAAGATACCCATAATATTTAACTGCTTACTGAACAAGGAAGTGGTTTCGTCTCCAGCCCCTATTAACATGCCCGGCTTCATCACGGTTACCGAAGCATTTACCGTAGACAGCATAATGGCATCTGCCTTTCCCAATTCGTTTAAAAAAGAGTTGCCCTCTTGTGTATCATCAGCACCCAGCTGTGAAAGCATCATAATACGCTCCACCTTCGTGACTTCCACCGCTCGCTTAATTTGCTGCGCCATTGCCGGTAACTCAGTAACGGGTAAGTTTTCAGTTTTAGCTGTCGTATCGGCAAACAAGTTTAAAACAATATCTGCATCGGCAAATAAGGTTTCTAGTACCTGACCATTAAGCTCTTTATGCTCAACCAACTTTGTATTTGGAAACAATAATAAATCTCTATGACGTTCCGCTCGGCGAACAACCACACTAGCTTCGTAGCCTTGCTTAGAAAGCTCATTTAATACTGAACGCCCAACAAACCCTGATCCACCTAATACAACAACCTTTTTACCTAGCATGCTTATCCCTTAAATTCTAAACCTATTTCAAGTAAAACCACTTATTAGCCACTCAAAAAACAGGACAGTAGAATAAAGAAAACAGGCCTTAAGGTCAAGATAATTAAGCACTCTTATCCGATCATGCCTCATTATTTGAATAAAAATAGCTAAACTTTAAGGGTCTGGTAAAATAGCGTTAAAATTTTAATCAGCCTCTTATATGAGCAGGAACTCCCATGTCAACGACTGAAGTATCGGCCTACAAAACTCACAAAAAGAATGAACTATTTTTATTCATCCCTAAAGAAAAAGACCTAAAAGACCTGCCTAATGAATTATTGGTCATGTTTGGCGAGCCTAAGCATGTCTTTGATTTTAGCTTAACCGAAGAAAAAGTAATGCCCCGCTCTGATGCCAAAGAAGTAATTACCGCATTAAAAACAAAAGGGTATTACATTCAAATGCCGCCTGGCGAAATTGAAATGGCAGGCAACATGGCACCACCACCAGAAAGATTAGACAATATATTTTAATTGTTCAAATAAACAACTTAAATCTCGTATAATTTAAAAGATTAAATCGTTTAAAAACCCTAACTATAACAAGGAAATAACATGGCTTTTACTCTTCCAGAATTACCTTATGACTATGATGCGCTTGAAGTATCTATTGATGCTCGTACCATGGAAATTCACCACACAAAACACCATAACACTTATATTACTAACTTAAATAATGCGATTGCAGACACAGAGCATGCAGATAAATCTTTAGATGAATTAGTAGCCAGTGCTGGGTCCATTTCTCCGGCTGTTCGTAACAACGGAGGGGGGCATTGGAACCACTCTTTCTTCTGGGGCATCATGACAGGAGATAGCATGGGCGCACCAACAGGTGCTTTAGCCGATGATATTAACGCTACCTTTGGTAGCTTAGATAATTTAAAAACCAAGATTAATACTGCTGGTGCCACTCAATTTGGTTCAGGCTGGGCATGGTTAACAGTTTCTGAAGACGGCAAGTTAGAAGTGTCTTCTACCCCTAACCAAGATAACCCTTTAATGGATGTTGCAGCCACTAAAGGTTCACCTATCTTAGGGTTAGATGTTTGGGAACATGCTTATTACCTACGTTACCAAAATCTACGCCCTGCTTACATGCAAGCTTGGTGGGATGTGGTTAACTGGGACAAGGTTTCAGAGCTTTACGATGCGACTAAATGAACTTAGCGTGTTATAAATAAAAAGTCCTCGCTATGCGGGGATTTTTTATGCCTACAAAGCAAGTAAAACGCCTAATTTAAAATAGAAACCGACTTAATCGCAGCAATCCATTCACTAGCCTCTTCTAAGGCCAGTTGCTTTACCGACCGCTTGGTTATTTGCGCTAATAAAGGCCAGGGCTCATCTTTAAGCCTAAGTCGAACCAAAACACTAAATTCATTAAAATCACTAATATCTTCAATGGTTACTGGCAAGTGATTCAACATAGAGGTTAAAACAGGCTTTTCTTTCATCAAGCTCACTTGATTAGCTGAAATAACCACTCGTAAAGTTTCACCCACCGCCTTATCTAAATAAGAAATTGATAACTTCGCCGACCCCACTTTTAAGCAAGACAAACCATCTTCTAGCACATGAGAATCCAACACGGCAGATAACACCGAACGAGGATCTTGATTTTGATATAAAGGTGAATGGGGTTGATTTAAGGCCTGCTCAATACTTTCAATAGAAGCTATTTTGCCCTCTGCCATAAAAATAACCGTATCCGCCAAACGCACCACTTCATCTGATGAATGTGTGATATATAAGATAGGAATCTTAATTTCATCTCTTAGGCGTTCTAAATAAGGAAAAATTTGTTGCTTGGATAAGCTGTCCAGAGAAGCCATCGGCTCATCCATCATCAAAATATTAGGCTGACCCAATAAAGCTCGCCCTATCGCTACCCGCTGTTTTTCGCCCCCAGATAAAGTCTGTACATCTCTGACCAGCAAGTGCGCTAAGTTAAGCCATTCAACCACTTGCTCGAAGTGAATATGATGAGGTTTCGTGGCACGCTTTAAGCCATACCTCAGGTTATTTTCTACATCTAAATGAGCAAATAAACTAGATTCTTGAAAAACATAACCCAATTTTCGCTGGTAAACAGGCAATGACTTACCGTCTTTTAACCATAACTTACCTTGAAAAACCACTTCACCTTTGGCTTCATTTTCAAAGCCAGCCAAGGCTCTTAAAAAACTGGTTTTACCACAACCTGAATGACCAAATATAGCCGTCAAGCCCGTTTCAGGAATCTCAAACAAACCTGTGTCTAGTTGAAATCCACCACGAGTAAGCGATAAATGCCCTGTTAAGCTCATCCTACTTTTACCTCTAATCGCCTATTCACGCCATATACAATACTTAACACCAGTAAACTCATCACCAACATAATGGCCGATAAGATATGTGCCTGTGAATATTCAAGCGCCTCAACATGATCATAAATGGCAATAGAAACCACTTGTGTGACACCAGGAATATTACCCCCTAGCATCAAAATAACGCCAAATTCTCCTACCGTGTGCGCAAAAGCTAAGGTTGCCCCCACCAAGTAATGTCTACGCGTCAAAGGCAGGGTAATGCTAAAAAATTGATCCCACTTACTGGCTCCGAGCGAAGCTGAGGCTTCAATAGGGCGTTTGCCCATCAGCTCAAAACCATGCATTAAAGGTTGAATGGCAAATGGAAGGGAGTATAAGAAAGACCCTATCACTAAACCGGTCATTGAAAATGTCAAAGGTGAAAACCCCATAGAAGCCCATAGCTGACCCACAGGCCCATCAGGCCCCATCGTCACCAACAAATAAAAACCTAGTACCGTCGGTGGCAATACTAAGGGCAAGGCCACGACAGCTTCTAATACCGCTTTCTTAGCACCCGTTATTTTGGCCAACCATAAAGCCAAAGGTGTCCCTAAAATAATTAATAAAATGGTGGTGTAGGTCGCCACTTGCAAGGTAATCCAAAGGGGTTGATAGTCTAAATTTAGAATCAAATCTAACATTATTTAACGCCCTTCTGAGGCAAATCATAGCCTGCTTTTTGTAGCTGAACTTGTACTGCTTCAGAACGAAAAAAATCTAAAAACTGTTGCACCTCTGAACTTTTTTTACCTTTCAAAACAACTGCTTGCTGAATAATAGGACTGTATAAACTTTCATCCACATCTTTAAAATGTCCTTTTACGGAATGGGTCATTAAATAAGATTTTGCAAGCAACCCTATTTGCGCATTACCCGTCGCTACATAATGAAAAGTTTTACCCACATTTTCACCCAAGGCTAGTTGATGGCTTTTTAGCAGCGTTCGATACAAACCATAATGCTCAAGTACCTGCTTCGCTGCACGACCATAGGGTGCCGACTTAGGGTTGGCGATCGCAAAATATCGTAACTGTGGCGAGGTAACTACCAACTTAGCCAAGTCCGTTGAAAAGTAGCCTGTACGAGACCAAACGACCAGCTTACCTTTCACATAAGTAAAACGAGAGTTAGGTTCTATTAAACCAGCCTGCTCTAAGAGTTCCGGTCGACGAGCATCTGCCGCAAAAAATAAATCATAAGGCGCACCCCGTTTTATTTGAGCATACAACATCCCTGTTGCCCCATTCGACAAATAGACAGGAATACCGGTTTGCTTCGTAAATTTTTGACTAATTTGTTTTAACGTGGCCAGAAAATTAGCCGATACAGCAAGGTGAATAGGTTTTTGTTGCGTGGCCGCGTTCGACAAGGAAGGGAAAAATAACCCACTCAAGCTAGCAAGCAATAGTAAGGTACAAGACAACCTTTTCATTATCCACTCACCACTAGCAACATCAAACTAAGCCAGCTTTAATGGGAAGCCGACAAGGCATTTAAGGCATGTTTTTCTGTTAAGCCTTTACCCACACTTGGGTGGACAAATTCAGCAACATCCCCACCTAAAGCAGAGATTTCACGCACCAAGCTAGAAGAAATAAAAGCATACTGTTCAGCTGGCGTCATAAACATGGTTTCAATTTGAGGCGCTAACTTTCGGTTCATAGAAGCCAGCTGAAATTCATACTCGAAATCTGATACAGCTCTTAGCCCACGTAATAACACTTGCCCACCAATCTCTTCTACAAATTCAACCAACAACCCACTAAATCCCATTACCTCTACATTATCAAGATGCTGAGTCACCTCTTTTGCCAAAGCCACTCGCTCTTCTAAGCTAAACAAAGCTTTCTTGTTGCGGTTGTCTGCTACTGCAATCACCAAACGGCCGTAAAAACGACTGGCTCTTTCAATTAAATCAACATGCCCATTGGTAATGGGATCAAACGTTCCGGGATAAACTGCCGTAATAGACATAAGCTGACTGGTTACCTTAAATAAATGTGTACTTCGTATTTTACCCGACCCATTTACTAGGCGGGCATTTAAATTTTAAAGCGCTTCTGGGCAAAACAAACCATAACGAACTTGTGCCGTGGTTTTTTCTTTAACGCAGTGCCAACCTTGCTCTACTAACAGGCTTGGCCAAGCAGAATGCTTTTCTTGCTCTAAATATAACCTACCCGCTTTAGGTTGAATATAACCATTTTTAAAAATTAGCTCTAAAGTAGGTTCCATTAAATTCAAACCAAAAGGTGGATCTAAAAAAATAAGGTCAAAGGAAATTTGGCTCGCCTGGCTTAACCACGACAAGGCATCAACAGGGTGAATAGATAGCCCTTCCACTTTCAACATTTGTTGATTACTTAACAATTGTTGTTGATTACGCACATTCTTTTCCAGCATCACCACTGGCATGGCACCTCTGGATAAAGCTTCAAAGCCTAAAGCCCCCGTGCCAGCAAAAACATCTAAACAAGACCGACCAGCCACATCAAACTGCAACCAATTAAAAACCGTCTCGCGAACACGGTCGGAAGTTGGCCTTAAACCGTCGGCAAGTAAAACGGGCAACTTTCTCCCCCGAAAGTTACCCCCAATAATACGGACTTGACCAGTTTGTTTAGCCGAATTTGCTTGCCCCGTTTTTTTCATCACTCGCTTTGCCACAACCTATTCCATTCAACATAAACTTTAACGCCATTATAGCGTGTCTTTCCTACAATTAAAGCCAACTTACCCTATCACTTATCACGCCACCATAATAGAACTTGTTGTACAAACCTTCACTTTATCGTTAAAATCGTTCCTAAACGACCTAACCAAGAAAATAGCCAACAAAATGGCTGACATCGTAATAGAAAAGGGCAGAAAATAACATGAACATCACGATTCTCGGTACCGGCTTTGCCGCACTCACCTCTATTAAACAAGTTCGTAAGCAATCACCCAGTGCAACCATCACCGTCATTGCCCCTAAAGCAGAGATGTTATATTTTCCTAGCTTAATTTGGATTCCTGCTCGCCTTAAAAAAGGCACCGACTTAATTGTCGACCTAACTAACTTTTTTAAGCGGCAGCAGGTTAATTTTATTCAAGCCAAGGTTCAAAATGTGAGCAATCAAGGTCGTTTAGTAGAAACCTCAGAGGGTAACTTTGAAAATGACGGACTCATTATCGCCACTGGTGGACGTTTTATTAAGAAGCTACCAGGTATTGAACATGCCATTACACCTTGCGAAGGCATTGCAGCAGCGGAAGCCATTCGTGACAAACTAGACAGCATGAGTGGCGGCACTATTGCCATTGGCTTTGGAGGCAACCCAAAAGAGCCTTCTGCCATGCGTGGCGGCCCTATGTTTGAATTTTTATTTGGGCTAGATACGCTATTACGTCGTCAATCAAGACGTAGTAATTTTAAAATAATCTTCTTCAACCCTATGCCAAAGCCAGGGAAACGTTTAGGCGATAAAGTACCTGATGCGGTTCTAAAGCTAATGGCTAAAAAAGACATTGACACCCATTTAGGTCACAAAATGGTTCGATTTGAAGAAAATAAAGTGATCACCGAAGGTGGCGAAATTGACGCCGACTTAATCTTATTCATGCCAGGCATGACCGGACCAGCATGGTCACAAAACGCTGACCTAGTTAAATCCGAAGGAGGCTTATTAAAAGCCAATGAATTCTGTCAAATAGAAGGCTTAAAAGCCACTTATGTCGCGGGCGATTCAGGCAGCTTTCCAGGACCAGATTGGCAAGCCAAGCAAGCTCATGCAGCTGACTTACAAGCTGTATCAGCAGCCAATAACTTGGTAAAAGAATTAAACGGAGACACTAATTTTGAAGTTTTTAAGCATGAGTTAGTGTGCATTATTGACACGCTTTCCCACGGCATTTTAATTCACCGAACTGAAAAAAGAACCATCCTTCTTCCACCTTGTCGTCTACTACACTTTGCTAAGCTTATGTTTGAAAAGCTTTATTTACGTGGATATCGTTAAATAAGCATGATAGGCCACCCCTGGCGATTTTTAACTTTGAAAAGCTTAAAAATCGCCAGGGGTGGGTCTTAACAAAACCCTTCAATAACAACTATAAAACATAAGGACTGTTATGAAAATTTGGGTCGATGCGGACGCCTGCCCGGTGGTCATTAAAGAGATTTTATTTAAAGTCGCCAATAGAGTGCCCATTGAAACTACCTTAGTGGCTAACCACGGTATGGCTATTCCGCCGTCAAAATACATTGACTTTGTACAGGTACCACAAGGGTTTGATGTCGCTGACAATGAAATTGTAAAACGACTAAAGCCAGAAGATATTGTGATTACACAAGATATTCCGCTGGCTGCAGAAGTGGTTGAAGCAGGTGCGATTGCCATTAACCCACGGGGAGAAATCTATACCGAAAACAATATTCGGGCACGGTTAAGTATGCGAGATTTTATGGAAACCATGCGTTCTAGTGGCGTACAAACAGGAGGCCCTGCTGTATTTTCGATGCAAGACAGGCAAACTTTTGCCAACCAACTTGACCGAATTTTAGCAAAGCGTAATCTAATTTAACCTGGAATCACTCACTAGTATAGTCAGCGAACTTGCAAACAAACTTAGATTACTGTGGTTTACCCACCATCACCGTCAACATTTTATCTTGATGAATTTTCCGATGCCAAGCCTTTAAAATATCTTGTTTAGTGACCTTTTCAATTCGATCAGGAAAAGTATCCAAATAATCTAAAGGCAAGTCATAAAAGCCAATCATAGAAATATAGCCCAAAATTTTGCCATTGTTATCCATTCTTAATGGAAAGCCACCAATTAAATTATCTTTAATTTCTTGCAACTTTTCATCACTAAAATCTTTCATAAATGACGCTAAGGTTTCTTTAACAACCTTGTCTGCTTCTTTAGCGGTACTATTTTTAGTTGATAAACCAATAACAAAAGGCCCAGGGACTTTCATTGGTGCAAAATAACTGTAAACACTATAAACCAAACCACGTTTTTCTCTAACTTCTTGCATTAATAAGGCACTAAAACCACTACCGCCTAAAATATGGTTACCCACAAATAAAGGCAAGTAATCCTTATCTTTTCGGTCTATGCCAATTTGAGATAGCGAGTAGTACGTTTGACTCGAATCAAATTGAATGGTTTCACTTTTTGCCTGTGTAAGAGGCTTGGGAAAAGATAAAGGCTTGGGTTTATGTCCTTTTGCCAATTGCTGAGTGACTTGTTCTGCTATGTTCTTAGCTTGCTGAAGTTTAACATTACCTACAATACTGATCACAGCATTTTGTGCAACGTAATAAGTTTTATAAAACTGAGCTAACTTAGCCGCATCTAAAGACGCAATACTTTGCAAAGTACCTGATGGGCTATGAGCATACGGATGCTCACCATATAAACTTTTCCACATAGCTTTAGAGGCCAAAGCAGCTGGTTTTGTTTCTGCTTGCTCTAAACCCAATCTTAAGCGTGCTTTTTCACGTTCCAATATCGACTTTTTAAACCGGCTATGAGAAACCACATCGGTAAAGGTCTTTAGTGCCGATTTTAAAATTACTGGTCGTGTTAAGCTTCGCATAGAAATGCTCGCTGAATCTCGTCCTGAACTAGAGCCAAAGCTAACGCCTATCGTATTAAATTTTTCAGATATTTGGTCTTCTGTTAACTTGTTAGTGGCCGTGCCTATTAAGCCAGAGGTTAAGCTGGAAACACCCCATAACTTGCCATCTCGTGCCGAGCCCGCATCAAATTGCACTTCAATATCAACCATCGGCAATTCAGGTGCATACACATACATGACCTTGCTACCCGAACTGGTGTGCCAGGTTTGAATATCCAACTTTGCCAAAGCATTGGTTGAAAATAATAGGCTAAGTGCCATCAGTATCCCAGCACTGACAAAAGTGTTTAAACGAGTAGAAAAAGTAATTTGATAAGTTATGCTCATTATCTTAAGGCTCCTGATGGCATCGCCATATTTTTAGAACTAGCCTGTTTGCCATTGGGCAGTAAAGTACCGACGGTAACTTTATCTGGGTTAAAATACTTATTCGCAACGGCTTGAATATCTTTTGGTGTCACCGAGCGTAAGCTTTTAACCCAGTTGTCAACCGTTGATAAGGGTAAGCCTGTGCTAGATAAAGTGCCTAAAATCATCGCCTGTCCCTGAATAGAGTCCTGTCCAAAAACATAGGCGGCCTCCTCTTGTGCCAAGACCCTATCCAGCTCTTGTTGAGAAACAGGCTGATCTTGGAGTTTTTTAATCGCTTTCCAAATTGCTTTTTCTGCTTGTTGGGTAGTGACCCCTTTTGAGGGGGTCATTTGAAATATAAACAAGGTTTGCAAGCGACTGGTGCTTTGATAAGAGGTGCTAACACCTGCGAGGAGTTTAGATTCACGCACTAATGACTTAGGTAACCTAGCCGAATCATCTCCATCTAACACGCTACTTAATAAGCTTAAAGCAAAGGCTTCTTTCCTCTCAGCATCTGTTTTAGCCGTTACTAAAGTAGGCACATGAAAGCCCATCATGACAGAAGGCAGCTTAGTCGTCCCTTTATAGACCATGCGCCTTTCCCCTTCTTGCAGCATCTCTAGCTGAGGCTTAGGGGGCACTAACTTACTGGAATTATGAACACCGTAATATTTAATGGCCCATTTTTTAACCTGCTTAGGATCTACATCACCAACAACCACTAAGGTTGCATTATTGGGTGCATACCAACGCTGATACCAGCCCTCTAGGTCTGGTAACGTCCAACTCTTAATATCTTGCATCCAACCCACTACTGGGTGGTGTGGCGGACTATTCACAAAGGCCATCGCGTTGAATTGTTCTGATAACTTACTATTTGGGTTATCTTCTGTTCGCCAGCGTCTTTCTTCAGTCACAACATCTCTTTCTTTTTGAAAATCTTTGTCATCTAACTGCAAGTTACGCATTCGATCCGCTTCTAACTTCATCACCGCCTCTAAATGTTGCTTGCCCACCATTTGATAGTAGACGGTGTAATCTGAACTAGTAAAGGCATTTTCTTGTCCGCCCATTTTAGAGACACGTTGTGAAAACTCTCCATCTTTATAAGCTTTTGTACCTTTAAACATCATGTGTTCAAGCATGTGAGATAAACCGGTAATACCATTGTGTTCATAGTTAGAGCCTACACGATACCAAACTTGATGAACAACAACGGGCGCTCTATGATCTTCCTTCACCACTACTTTTAAACCATTTTTTAATTCAAACGTTGTTACAGCTGACCAAGCAGAGGCGCTGACTAATAAGCCACCCACTAGTATTATTTTTTTGAGCATTTCTCGCATTGAACTATTCACCCTTAATTTCACTATTTGAAGCGCTGACCACATCTTATTCATTCAAAGTTTACTGTTTATTTCATTTATAATACCTTATATTAATTCAATCTGTTTGAACGAAACATGAATACATAAGGAACAACGATGTTCAGTTTTTTAAAAAAGAAAAAACCACCCGAGCAACCTAAAACAGAAGTACCTCTTTTAATTGAGGATGTTTTGCTTGATAGTGACATCGAAAGCATTCCCTTACCTGAAGCAGATAATACCACTGAAGGCATTGAACGGGCCAATACAACAGATGCCGTAGAAAAACCTACTGAAAGCTTTTTTACCCGTTTACGAAAAAGTTTAAGTAAAACGCGCGGCAACTTCAGTGAATCTATTGCCCGCTTAGTGGTGGGTAAAAAAGAAATTGATGATGATTTACTAGAAGAGCTAGAAATGATCTTACTCTCTGCCGATGTAGGGATTGAGGCCACCGAAAAGGTCATTCAAAACTTAACAGAACAAGTCAGCCGTAAAAACTTAAAAGACCCTGCCTTATTAATTAGCACCTTAAAACAACAACTACAAACGATTTTAGCGCCTATTGAAGCACCCTTAATTCCTGAGCATACGCCTGGCTCACAAGAAACTAAAACCCCATTTGTTATTTTAATGGTTGGCATTAATGGAGTGGGTAAAACCACTACCATTGGCAAACTAGCTAAAAAGTTTCAAAATGAAGGTAAGTCAGTCATGCTGGCTGCAGGGGATACATTTAGAGCCGCCGCTGTGGAGCAACTTCAAGCTTGGGGCGAACGTAACAACGTACCTGTTGTTGCACAAGATACGGGTGCAGATTCTGCTTCAGTTATTTTTGATGCTATTCAATCTGCTACTGCCAAAAATATTGATATCTTAATTGCTGATACCGCTGGGCGATTGCACACTCAAACTAACTTAATGGATGAGCTAAAAAAAGTAAAACGTGTTATTCAAAAAGTCGACGCTTCTGCCCCACATGAAATCATGCTAGTGATTGATGCTGGTACTGGACAAAATGCGATTAACCAAGTAAAACAGTTTAATGAAGCCGTTGGACTAACCGGCTTAACCTTGACCAAATTAGATGGCACCGCTAAGGGTGGTATTGTGTATGCATTGGCAGAAACGATTCCTATCCCTGTTCGCTATATTGGTGTGGGTGAGTCCATCAATGACTTAAGAACCTTTAATGCAAAAGAGTTTTCAGAAGCTATTTTTGATAGCCAATAAGCATTGCAATGAAACTACCTAAAACCAATAATCCTCAAGAAGCCAGTGCCTTTAAAAAAGGCTACCGCCAGGCCATTGATGAAAAATCGTTAGCAAATATGCCTTCGACCATTCGAATAGACACTAAGTTAAAGCAACTTTTTGAAGCCGGTTGGGAGCAAGCTCAAGAAGACCTTGCCTTAGAAGAAGAAGCCGACAATGCCCCCCAATGGAATAAACGATTTATTTGGATAACCATCATGGTACTAGGGGGGCTAATCACCGCGCTTTCCATGATTAATAATTTTGAAAAAAATCGCAAAGCAAAAGAACCTATCGTACAACAACCAATCCTCCATTTTAATAAGCATTCTCTTAGCATTCTATCTGAAGAAGAAAGAAAAGATCTCGAGCTAAACCGCCAAGAACAAACCCTCATTCACTACCAAGATTTAAATAGTAGTAAAAACTTACTGAATGCTAATATTAAAGCAAAGCTACTTTCCGAACAGCCTAAACAGGTAATCTATAAATGGGAAACAACGCTTCCTAAAAAAATACGGAATCTAAAACTAGCACTTAACATATCAGACTTTCAAGGTGATATCCAAGTAAAGTGGTTACAAAAAAATCAGGTTATCCAAGCCTACAATTTAAATATTAGCTCCGGAAACTATCTAAAACCCATTCCATTAAGCAGTCGTTGGCAAGGAGAATGGATTTTGCTAATCACTAACTTACAAAATAAAGCACTTATTAGGCAAAGGTTCTTCTATGTTCACCCTTAATAAAATATCAAAAACACTGTTTATCATCAGTATTTTAATATTACTAAACGGGTGTTCTAGCAACCCACCAAAAAAAACTCACGATAATATTTGCCATATTTATAATTATGATTCTGCCTGGGAAAAAGCTGCCAGACACTCTGCCAATAGGTGGGGAACACCCGATTACATATTAATGGCTTTCATTCACCAAGAATCTCGATTTAAAAGTGATGCTCAACCAAGCAGGCCTTACGCCTTAGGCTTTATTCCATTATTTAGGAGCTCTTCCGCTTATGGTTATTCGCAAGCTCAGAATCCCGCTTGGTATGACTACCAAAAGGCGACGGGAAACCGAGGGGCTAAGCGAACCAGTGTTCAAGACTCTTTAGACTTTATTGGTTGGTACAATTATCAATCACATAAACGCAACCACATTAACCGAACAGATGCTTACCATCTTTATTTAGCCTACCATGAGGGTAATGGGGGCTATGCTCGAAAAACTTACAACAAGAAACCCTGGCTACTAAAGGTCGCTAAAAAAGTTCAAAAACGTGCCTACCGCTATAAACAACAACTCAAAAATTGTTCAAAGTACCAAAAAATAGAGCATCGAAAAGAGCACCCTTCTAAAGAAACCCGTCAAAAAGTGAGCCAATCCAAATCTAACCATTCTTGTAATGCACCTTGGCCTTATTGCTAAATTCTAGGCATAAAAAAAGGCCTTCCGGCCTTTTCTTAATGACTTAACAGCTGATGTTAAGCCTTATATTTCTCAACAATAACAGAAGCATTAGTTCCACCAAAGCCAAAACTATTACTCATGAATCTTTCCATTCCTGCATCTTCAATTAACTTAGTCACGATAGGCATGCCTTCGCACTCTTCATCTAGGTTATCAATATTAATTGAAGGGGCAATAAAATCATGCTCTAGCATGCATAGGCTATAAATAAGTTCATGAACACCAGCAGCACCCAATGAGTGACCTGACATTGACTTAGTTGAACTAATTTTAGGAACATCCGCCCCAAATACTTCACGAATAGCAGCCGCTTCTTTAGTGTCACCTACCGGTGTAGAAGTGCCATGAGGGTTAATATAATCAATCTTACCCTCCACGGTTTCCATCGCCATTTTCATACAACGTACCGCGCCTTCTCCAGAAGGAGCAACCATATCATAACCATCAGAGTTAGCACCATAACCAGTAATTTCACCGTAAATTTTGGCACCACGAGCTAAAGCATGTTCTAGCTCTTCAACGACAACCATACCACCACCACCAGCAATAACAAAACCGTCTCTATCAGCGTCATAAGCACGTGAAGCCTTAGTCGGATTATCGTTGTTCTTAGTAGATAATGCACCCATTGCATCAAACATTACAGACATCGTCCAGTGTAGCTCTTCACCACCACCAGCAAACACAATATCTTGCTTACCTAGTTGTATTTGCTCTACCGCCGTTCCAACACAGTGAGCTGATGTTGAGCAAGCCGAACTAATTGAATAATTAATGCCTTGAATCTTAAAAGGGGTGGCCAAACAAGCCGAAACAGTTGAACCCATTGTACGAGTCACCATATAAGGACCCACGCGCTTCACACCTTTTGTCCGAGCTATTTCAACCGCCATTGTCGAATTAGAATTAGATCCACCGCCAGAACCCGCAACCAAACCAACACGAGGATTAGAAACCTGCTCTTCTGTCAGACCTGAATCCTTAACAGCTTGTTCCATTGCAATATAAGCATAAGCGGCTGCATCACCCATAAAGCGCAACTGCTTACGACCAATCAGTTCTTTAAAGTCTAAGTCTTTAACCGCGCCATGTATTTGAGAGCGCATGCCATTTTCAGCATACTCTGGCGCAAAGACAATTCCTGACTTCCCCTTTTTAAGAGAATCAGTTACTGCTTCTTTATCGTTTCCTAAACTAGAAACAATCCCTATACCTGTAATTACAACTCTTTTCATCAGAAAGCATCCGTATTTGTAAATAGACCTACTTTTAAGTCTTTAGCTGAATAAATTTCTTTGCCATCTACATAGAGGTAGGCATCGCCAATTCCCATATATAACTTACGTTTAATCACTCGCTTCATATTGATCACATACTCAACTTTCTTGGCTGTCGGTAAAACTTGACCATAGAATTTTACTTCACCACAACCTAACGCACGACCACGACCTGGACCACCCGTCCAACCCAAGAAGAAACCAATTAGCTGCCACATAGCATCTAAGCCTAGACAACCCGGCATAACAGGGTCATTTTTAAAGTGGCAATCAAAAAACCAAAGATCTTCTGTAATATCTAATTCTGCTCGAATCTCACCTTTACCGAATTCCCCGCCTTCTTCAGACATATGGGCTACTCGATCAAACATCAACATAGGAGGAGCGGGTAACTGCGCATTGCCTTCACCAAACAAACCGCCATCGCCACTTTTGAGTAATTCTTCTTTTGTAAAACTTGATTGTTGTGTCATCTCTAACTCGGTAAATAAAATATGAACAAATATTATACCTGCGCAGAAAAGCGATTACAAACTACCCACCCCTTAAATAGCAACAAGATTAATATTTCGCAAATATCTATAGTGAAACTACTTAGTAAGTTAATCCTTTGCTGTATAGATAGCATCTAAAAACTTCAACACTCTCCTCTAACACTCTCTAATCCCTAAATTTTGAGCAAAAAAAACCGCTATCTAATTAAAGATAACGGCTTTCAGAATATAAGCTTGGGGATGACCTACTCTCACATGGGAACTCCCACACTACCATCGG
>WFMZ01000046.1 GCA_015484555.1 Hydrogenovibrio sp.
CCCATATATTAGTTAGTAAAGACAATTATTAGGAGGTCGGCATGATCGATAAATTTACTAGCCATTTCCAAGAGATATTGGCGCAAGCTCAAACTATTGCCGTGAATGGCGAACAGCAGTTTATAGAGCCAGTTCATATGTTAGCGGCATTTTTGGCAGATGATAGCCAAATTTTAACCTTGGCCGGTGTTGATGTGGTCAAGTTGCAAAATGGAGTGAATGATAAACTGAAAACTCTGCCACAAGTTAGAGGGTCGGGGGGCGATGTTCAGCTTTCAAAACAAGGACACAATGTTTTGAATTTAATGAGCCAACTATCAACCAAAGCGGGCGATGCTTTTGTTGCCAGTGAATGGTTCTTCTTAGCGGCCATGCAGTCGAAAGATACTGTTAAAACATTACTAACACAAGCAGGGGCAACCGAAAAAGCGATAACCACTGCCATTGAAAATATTAGAGGGGGCGAAACCGTGCAAGATGCCAACGCAGAACAAAACAGACAAGCTTTAGATAAATATACTTTAGATTTAACCGAACGTGCAGAACAAGGCAAGCTAGACCCAGTTATTGGGCGAGATGATGAAATTCGTCGTGCTATTCAAGTATTACAACGCCGCACCAAAAATAACCCGGTGTTAATTGGTGAACCCGGTGTGGGTAAAACTGCCATTGTAGAAGGGTTGGCGCAACGTATTATTAATGGCGAAGTGCCAGAAGGCTTAAAAAATAAGCGTGTATTGTCATTAGATATGGCAGGCTTGCTGGCGGGTGCAAAATACCGTGGTGAGTTTGAAGAACGTTTAAAGGCCTTGTTAAAAGACCTAGAAAAACAAGATGGTCAGGTTATTTTATTTATAGATGAAATTCATACGATGGTGGGCGCTGGTAAAACGGAAGGGTCGATGGATGCCGGTAACATGTTAAAGCCTGCGTTAGCGCGTGGTGAACTACACATGATTGGCGCGACGACCTTAGATGAGTATCGTGAAAATATTGAAAAAGATGCGGCGCTAGAAAGACGTTTTCAAAAAGTGTTGGTGGAAGAGCCAACTGAAGAAGATACGATTGCGATTTTACGTGGCCTAAAAGAACGTTATGAATTACACCACGGTGTGGCAATTACCGACCCCGCTATTATTGCGGCAGTACGTTTGTCACAACGTTATATTACCGACCGCCAATTGCCCGATAAAGCGATCGACTTAATTGATGAAGCGGGTTCACGTATTCGGATGGAAATAGATTCTAAACCTGAAGTGATGGACAAGCTTGACCGTCGTTTAATTCAGTTAAAAATTGAAGCCGAAGCGATGAAAAAGGAAAAAGATAAGGCTTCTAAAGCACGCTTGGCTTTGTTAAAAGAAACCATTGTCGAGCTAGAAAAAGAATATGCCGACTATGAAGAGATTTGGAAAAAAGACAAGGCCGCTTTGCAGGGCGCCAAGCAGTTTAAAGAGAAGTTAGACAAGGCAAGAACGGACCTAGAAGTGGCCAATCGTGCGGGTGATTTAGGCAAAATGTCTGAATTACAATATGGTCTTATTCCCGAGCTAGAAGCGAAAATTAAAGCCGCCGAAGCAGCTGAAGATGAAGCTGATGAAGGTTCTCACCTATTGAAAAACAAAGTAGGCGAAGAGGAAATAGCTGAAGTCGTTGCGCGTTGGACAGGTATTCCAATGGCTAAAATGCTAGAAGGGGATAAAGACAAGCTACTGAACATGGAAGCCGTGATTGGCAAGCAAGTGATTGGGCAAGCAGAAGCGGTGAAGGCGGTTTCAAATGCGATAAGACGTTCAAGAGCTGGTTTGTCAGATCCGAATCGTCCGAATGGTTCTTTCTTGTTTTTAGGGCCAACGGGTGTGGGTAAAACAGAACTTACCAAGGCATTAGCCGAGTTTTTGTTTGATACCTCTGATGCGATTGTGCGTTTAGATATGTCTGAATTTATGGAAAAGCATTCGGTCGCTCGCCTAATTGGTGCGCCTCCTGGCTATGTTGGTTACGAGCAAGGAGGTTACTTAACCGAAGCGGTTCGCCGTAAGCCTTATTCCGTTATTTTGTTAGATGAAGTCGAAAAAGCGCACCCAGATGTATTCAATATATTGCTACAAGTATTGGATGATGGTCGCTTAACTGATGGCCAAGGCAGAACGGTCGATTTTAAAAATACCGTTATTGTCATGACCTCTAACTTGGGTTCTCATATCATTCAAGAGAAAGCGGGTGTCGCTTCTTATGATGAAATGAAGGATGAAGTAATGGAAGTGGTCGGTCAGCACTTTAGACCAGAATTTGTGAATAGAATTGATGAAATTACCGTATTCCATCCGCTTGATAAAGCACAAATTCGCGCTATTGCTGGTATTCAGTTACAGCAGTTAGAAGCACGTTTGGTCTTGAGTGATTTACATATGAAGGTATCTGATGAAGTGCTAGACCAAATTGGCGAAGTTGGGTTTGACCCTGTTTACGGCGCGCGTCCATTGAAGCGAGCGGTGCAACAGTTAATTGAAAACCCTTTAGCCGAGTTAATCTTGAAAGGTCAGTTTATGCCTGGGTCAGAGATTAATGTGTCGCTCACAGAAGGTAAAATTGACTTTCACTAAGCCGTATTAATTAACCTTAAAAGGTCGTAAGACTCATTAATAACCCAGTAAGCCTTTGTCGTGCTTACTGGGTTTTTTTAGGGATTAAATTCTGCTGTTTTACTTATGTATATCAATAAGATATAATTTTAGATATATTTATGTTGATAGGTTTTGATAGGGAGCTTTATTATGCGTTTACTTTCGCAGTTACAAAAACAACAAGTTGGGCTTAGGTTGCCTGTTTATTTGATAGAGCAAATAGATGAGTTGGCTAAAGAGTACAGCTTAAACAGAACAGATATTATTATAGAATCTATAAAGTCTTATCTTGAAAAGCAAGAAGAGCAAAAAAGATATGATGAATTTGATTATGCCTGTAAAGAGTTAAAAGAGGTTTTAGATAACCCTAAACAGGTCACAAAATTACAAACATTTGATGAGCTATTAGATGAGTTGTAACATTGTTGTTTTACCCTCTTTTTCAGCAAAGGTGAAAAAGTTAGCAAAAAAATATAACAAAATTAAATTTGACCTGCAAGCGATGCAACAGGCGTTAATGGCTGATCCAAAGTCTGGTGTCGCGCTATCCTATAACTGCTATAAAATGAGGGTTGCCAATTCCTCTACTTCAACAGGGAAAAGAGGTGGTTTTAGGGTGGTTTACTATTTTTTGGATAGTCATAACCAGGTTTTTCTGATGACTATTTATGCTAAGGGACAAAAAGAAATACTCCCGGATACAGAGTTATTAGACATTCTAAAAAAGAATGGTTTGGATAAATAAGCAGCGGTAAGCTAAAGATATTTACTGCTGTTCTATTCTATTACGACCATTTTCTTTGGCTAAATACAGCGCTTGGTCGGCTCTATCTAGCAAGGTTTTTTCGGTATCGTTGGGCTGATAGTCGGTAATACCAAAAGAAGCTGTTTGGGTGCCGATGGTGGTAAACGAAAAGCTTTCAATGGCGATTCGTAACTTTTCAGCGAACAATAAGGCTTCTTCTTTGCCCGAGTTAGGGCTTAAAATTAAAAACTCTTCTCCACCCCAACGTCCAACCGTGTCGGTTTTTCTAACATGGCTTTGTAGTATTTGCGCTAGCTCCATCAACACGCTGTCGCCCACTGTGTGACCATATTGATCGTTGACTAGTTTAAAATGGTCAATGTCGAGCAAAATAATAGAAAACTCTGTATGGTAACGCTGGGCAAAAGTAAGGTGGTGGTTAAGTTGTTCATCTAGCTTTAAACGATTCGGCAACTGGGTAAGCTTGTCGGTGACAGATAAATTTTGTAGGTTAATATTTTTCTTTAACAATTCTGTCGTGCGTTCACTAAGCTGTTCTTTTAATTGTTCAACTTGGTTTTGCAGTTTTTGGTTTTGATGACGCAGTTGTTTGGTTTCACTAAAGCGAGCCAAGGCTAGTTTTAAACTGTTATTAATGTCTTCAACTTGGTCTCTTTGAAAGGTGGAAAATAAACTTTGTTGGTTTAATCTTTGCAAGCTGTTTGGCCAAGGTGTATCGGAATACAACACTATATTTTGGCTTTGAGGGTATGTCTGGACAAGGGCGTCATAGATTAAGGTGGCCGTTGGGTTGGTGTCGACATCAAACAAGCAAATAGCCAGTTCTTGGTTATCTTCTTTAAACTCATCAAGGCGTTCAAGCGCATCTCCTAAACAGGCTTGTTCTAGTTTGCATTGGCAGTTCTTTTCTTTTAGCGCGAGTAAGGCATGGGGGAAAGTTTGCTTTTGCTCACTGATATAAAAAATAATAAAATTGGGTTTCATAGGTTCTATACCTGAAAGCTTAAAGGCTTTAGTTGTGGGTAAGTTTATTTTTAAGGGCGATGCCTAATATATTACCGAATAGAGCGAAGAAAGCCCATAGCCAACCATGCAAACTACCTGAAGCAATGCCACTGAAAAAAGCACCAATATTACAACCATAGGCAATGACGGCACCATAACCCATTAAAACACCGCC
>WFMZ01000047.1 GCA_015484555.1 Hydrogenovibrio sp.
AATATGAGAATCCTTTTTTGAAAACAAATTTATTAACCCTTCTAAAGCAAACGTCTGACTTTGTGGTGATTGATAAACCTGCTGGCTTAAACTTCCATACTGAAGAGGGTGAAAGTCAAAAATCGCCAGGGGTGGTCGTACAGTTAAAGCAACAATTACAAGTAAAAGATTTATACCCAGTTCATCGCTTAGATAAGATGACCAGCGGGCTATTGGTATTTGCCTTGAACCTAGAAATGGCCAATCACTTTCGTCAACTATTTGAAACCAAGCAAATTGAAAAGTATTACCTAGCCATTGCAACAGACAAACCCAAAAAGAAACAAGGTTGGATAAAAGGCGATATGGAACCTGCACGACGTGGTAGCTGGAAACTGTGTAAAAGCATGGAAAACCCCGCAATGACTCAATTTATAAGTCAGTCAGTCCAGCCTAAAGAACGTGCTTTTTTGTTAAAGCCTCATACAGGTAAAACACATCAGTTAAGAGTCGCTCTTAAAAGCTTGGGTGCGCCTATTAGTGGTGATAGCCGTTATCAAAATAGTGAAGAGGCTAAGCAAGAGCAAAGAGGCTACTTACATGCCTATGCCTTACAGTTTGATCTAAAAGGGGAGACCTTTAACTTAATCTGTCCGCCGACAAAGGGGGAACGGTTTGTGAGTGAAGCGTTTCAAAATACCTTAGCAAGCTGGCAAACACCTTGGGCATTAAATTGGCCTGTTAATAAGTGAACTCAATAAGAACAAATAAAGAGATTAGAGATGAATAACGCCTATTGGAAAACAAAAACCTTAGCAGAGATGGATAAAGCAGAATGGGAATCTATTTGTGATGGCTGCGGGCTATGTTGCTTAACCAAATTGCAAGATGAAGATACCGATGAAATTGTCTATACCCGCATTGTTTGCAAGTATTCAGACCTAGCAACCGGACAATGTTCTGACTATGCTAATCGTTCCGTGAATGTGCCTACTTGCGTGCCTTTAACCCGAGAAAGAGTGGCTGAATTTGATTGGTTGCCTGAAACCTGTGGTTATCGAATATTAAACAGAGGCGATCAATTAGCTGACTGGCACCCGTTAAATTCAGGCAAGCCTGCAAGTGTTTCCCAAGCAGGTGTTGGTTTGTTGGCCATTCCTGTGGTGGTTGATACTGGTGATTTAGATTACGAAGACTTCTTAATCGACAAGCCTTGCTAGTTAAGGGTAGGTTGAAGTTAGGTAAAATACCTGAACGATTACTTGAAGGAATATGAACTAATGGATATTCATTAGTAGTGATAACGGCAAGCAATAATCGTAATCTGATTCGAGTCAACCGCATAAACAAGGCGGTTAGATTCATCTATTCTTCTTGACCAAAAACCTGAAAGATTTTCTTTTAATGGTTCAGGTTTACCCAATCCTTCAAATGGTGAACGCATCGTATCTCGAATGAGTTTGTTAATACGCTTTAAAGTTTTTTTATCTTGGCCTTGCCAGTATTCATAGTCCGACCAAGCATATTCTGTCCAAGACAGAATATCAATCTTCATTGGCCCACTCTTTTTGAGCAATTTTTCCTGCCTGATATTGCTCAATAGATTGCTGTAAATGAAGTACATTTGAAGGGGATTTAAGCAAATGGACGGTTTCCATTAGGCCATTAAAGTAATCTTGTGACATGACCACTGCATTGTTAGCGTCTCTGCGTGTAATGATTGTACAATCCGCGTTATCAACGACTGAATCCAAGACAGACTTTAAACTATTCCTCGCTTCTGTATAGCTTACAACTTGCATGTTACTTCTCCTTTTTTAAATATTATAGCAAACATGTTCAATTATCTGTACATGTTTGTTTAGGCTTTTAGCTAAGGTGAACTAATCTAGGTGTGACACATATAAGTATCTGTGTCACTAAATACACGATAATGATAGTTATATCTTAGGCACAAAAAACCCGCCAAAAGGCGGGCTATGTTCGAACTTAATGACTAGACGTTTACTTCACTGCATTCATAATTGAGATAGAAATTTCTTCTACTTCAGTTGCCATGGCAATTAAGTCAGGGTTGTCATTTAAAGCTTTTAGCATTGCAACAGGCTTAACCATCGAAATTTTAGTTTCGCCTTTATCTTCAAATACTGAAATACGACAAGGAAGGGCAGAAGCCAGTTCCATATCAATGGTTAAAGCAGTCTTTGCTTTCACTGGATTACAGATTTCAAAAACACGTACTTCATTTTCAAAATCGACCCCTTTTTTAATCATGGTTGCTTTTAAGTCATGTACACAGACAATACCAAATTTATGTGCGGGTACAGCTGTTTCCATTGCGGTGCAAACTTCATCAACGGTCTTGGTTGAACTAATAGTATATTTCATGATTATGTTCCTAATATTAGAGTCTGGATCGATTAATCGTGGTGATGTCCGCCATCGCCGTGTGGATGTCCATGCTCTAGTTCTTCTTGTGTTGCTTCACGTACGCCAGTAATATCAACGTCAAACGTTAATGCTTTTCCAGCAAGAGGGTGGTTACCATCTACGGTGACATGTTCATCTGTTACAGCAGTAATAATGACTGAATGAATACCGCCACCTTCTGCTTGAGCTTCAAAACGCATGCCTTCTTCTAGGTTGTCTACGCCTTGGAACATAGCCTTAGGCACTTCTTTTTGAATTAGGCGTTCTTCAGTTTCACCATACGCATCCGCAGGTGGAACAGTAATGGTAAATTTATCGCCAACTGTTTTGCCAAGTAGTTCGGCTTCTAGCCCCGGAATTAAGTTTTGGTAACCATGCAAATAAGCCATTGGCTGACCATTAGAAGCATCTAGCTCTTCGCCTGCTTCGTTGGTTAAGGTGTAGTTAAATAGGCCAACTTTATTTTTTTCTAATTTCATCTTTAATCCTTAATAGCTGTTTGAGAGAGGGCAAAAATTTATAGTGCCGAATAGGATTATTTTAACGTCTTTTGAATGGTTGTTGGGTGGATTAGCTAAAAATTTACAAAAATACCCTTTATAATTTGGGCACTAAAATAAAATTAAAGACAAAGAGATTCCTTGGTGAGATTGTTTAAAAACCCATTTATTGCAGTTAGTTTATTGGTCGTGTTACTGTTGCTAAGCAGTTTAGCGTCATTAGCCGTGGGTGCCTTACCGATTTCTGTTGCAGACATTTTGGCCTCCTTAACAGGGCAAGCCAGTAATAGCCAAATTGAACTGGTCGTTACTGAAATACGTTTACCACGATTAATACTGGGTTTACTCGTGGGTGCTGGGCTAGGCATTGCGGGTGCGGCGATGCAAGGGCTGTTTAGAAACCCTTTAGCAGGTCCTTCCTTGGTAGGAGTATCTAGCGGGGCGGCTTTATTTGCGGTGATTATTATTGTATTGGGAAGCACGACCTTTAGTGCTTGGATGAGCTTTTGGGGCATATTTTCATTGCCTATGGCCGCTTTTTTAGGGGGTGGCTTGGTTACTTGGTTAATTTATCTGGTGGCGAGCAAGAATGGTCAAACAGATGTGAGCTTAATGCTCTTAACGGGTATTGCGATTAATGCTATTGCAGGTTCAGCCACAGGTTTATTGGTTTACTTTGCGACAGATGAAGAACTTAGAAACCTTACTTTTTGGACGCTAGGTTCTATTGCCAGTGCGACTTGGCAAGATAATATGATTGCTAGTATTCCCATCTTGATTGCCATTGTGGGCTTGCCATTTTTTGCCCGTAGCTTAAATGCCTTTTCAATGGGCGAGGCGGTCTCGACACAAATTGGCTTTAACATTAAAAAAATGAAAATGATGGTGATTACCTTAACGGCGATGGCTGTGGGTGCAGCCGTATCAGTGAGTGGTATTATTGGTTTTGTAGGCTTAGTAGCACCACATTTAGTTCGTTTGCTACTTGGGCCTGACCATCGTTGGTTATTGCCCGCCAGCGCTATTTTAGGTGCCTTGTTGGTGGTGTTGTCAGATATGTTAGCGCGTAGCTTGTTAGCACCGACTGAACTACCGTTGGGTATTATTATGTCGGCAGTGGGTGGGCCTTTCTTTTTGTGGTTGTTATTAAAACGCCGTTCAAGAGTGGGGTTTTAGATAATGGAAAACCAATCTAGTTATCTGACACCTTCTAGTTATGCGCTAGAAGTTGATAATTTAACACTTTGTTTCGATAAGCAGAAAGTACTGGATGAAGTCAGTTTTAAGCTTCAACCTGGAAAAATGGTGGCCATTTTAGGACCTAATGGTGCGGGTAAGTCTACGCTGTTAAAAAGCTTATCGGGCGAAATAGGGGAGGCTAAATCTGCCATTAACTTGTTGGGAAAACCGCTTACCGATTATAGCCTAGAAAATTTGGCACAAGCTCGTGCTACCTTGCCACAGTTTATACAACTAGACTTTCCCTTTTTGGTATCTGAAATTATTGAAATGAGTTTGTTAAAGCGACTGCCTTTAGTAGCGCAAACTCACTATATTGATCAAGCTTTGGCTTTGTTTGATGTACAGCATTTAAAGGGCAGAAACTATCTTACGCTATCGGGTGGAGAGCAGCAGCGTGTTCAGCTTTGTCGAGTGGTTGCCCAGGTCGTTTTACAAGCACCAGAACAGTTAGGAAAGCCACGGTATTTATTTTTAGATGAGTGTGTTTCTAACTTAGATTTGGCGCATCAGCACCAGGTATTTTCTGTTTTAAATCAATTAATTGAAAAGCATAGTTTGAGTATTTTAGTGGTATTACATGACCTAAATTTAGCAGCACAATATGCTGACAGCGCCTTGTTGTTTAAGCAAGGAAAACTGGTTTGTCAAGATGAGGTTACAAAGGTGTTAACCCAAGACAATATTAAACAGGTCTATGGTTTTGATGCGGATATTATGCAGCACCCAAATGGCTGGCCAATGGTTGTGCCTGCAAGTGTTCAAGATAACATTTAAGGTAACGTTTAAGGCTTATTAAGCTTAAACAAATAGAAATCACTCAACTCGGTTAACCTTGTAAGCCATCGCCTTGTATGTTAATAAACTTAGGCTTTTTCCTTTGTTATTTCTCTGGTTGAATAATTTGGCATAAAGCCGGTAGGGCGTTAATAAATCGAGCAGTAGGGCGTTGGTAAGCGTCGGCATCTAATAGTTTTATATTCTGGTTTTTCACCGCATCAATCACGGGATAAGCTTGCCAGGAAGCCAACCACTGTTGTTGTACATTACGTGTACCGCCTAGCAATATTAACGAGGGGTTTTTCTGAATAATGCTCTCTATGCTTACCTGTGGCGCAAGAGCTTGTAGGTCTGCAAAGACATTTCTTCCCTGACATAATTCCATGCCTTGGCTAATAAACTGGCGACCACTGATGGTATAAAGCGGTTTATTCCACACCTGATAAAACACCGATACAGGCACCGCATTTTGATAGTGTTGTTTCAGCTGCTTAAGTTGTAATCGTAGTGCTTGAGCCTTAGGTTGAGCCAAATTTTCTCGATGAGTGAGTTTGCCAATTTGTTCTATTTGATCGGGAATATCAGAAAGTTTGGTGACTTCGGTCAGTAACACCTTAAAGCCAAATTGTTTTAATCGTTGAATATCTTTAGCCGTGTTGCCCGACTGCCAGCCTAAAATTAAGGTGGGCTTTAAGGCAATAATCTGTTCAAAGTTTAAGGCGTTATAACCACCGACAACAGGCAAAGACAAGGCTTGTTTTGGGTAGTTTGAATAGCTAACCACGCCTACTAATAAATCGCCTGCTCCCGCTGAATAAACCATTTCGGTTAGGTGAGGGGAAAGGCTGATAATTCTAATCTCTGAAGAAGTTGGTTGGTTTGTGTGGCTTAAGGTGCTTGCCCAGCTTTGGCTGCTGATGACTAGTAATGCAAATGAAAATGCCCTTGCTAATGAGTATGACCAGAGTGACATGTGGTTATAAGTCCACGCCAATTTGGGCTTTTATACCCGCTTTATAGGCATGTTTTTCTTCTTGAATAACCGATACGGTATCGGCTATTTCTTTTAGCTCTACCAAGGCGCTACGGCCTGTTACCACTACATGTTGCATGGCAGGTCTATTTTTCAATGCTTCTAATACCGGAGCCTTGTCTAGGTAATCGTAGCTTAGTAGGTAGGTGAGTTCATCTAAAATAACAAGGTCATAATCTTCATTGGCGAGCATGGCTTCAGCTATTGCCCAACCTGCTTTTGAAGTGGCAATATCTTGTTCTCTATCTTGTGTATCCCAGGTAAAGCCATCGCCGAGTACGTGCCAATCTACATTCTCTTGCTGGCTAAAAAAGGCTTCTTCGCCAGTATCAGTTCGGCTTTTAATAAACTGGCAAACACCGACCTTCATACCATGCCCTAATGCACGGGCAATCATGCCAAAGGCGGAGGTAGATTTGCCTTTACCATTGCCAGTAATGACGAGCATAATGCCTTGTTCATCGGTGGCTTTGTCCATGGAAGCGTGTATTTGTTTCTGCTTACGTTCCATTTTTATTTTGTGATATTGGTTTCGTTTTTCTTCGTTCATGGTTGAGACCTAGCGTTAATGTGCGTTCAAGTAATGAATAAGTATATCGGCTTTTAGTGGCTTGTTTAAAATGATTACAAAGCCAAAAATCACCCGGGGTGGGTACTGTTAAAGTTGGTTAAGATTGATTAAGGATGTCATTAATAAGCTCCAAATCTAAATGTGCTTCTAGTGTATCGGCTAAACGGTTTAGTTGGGTTTCTCGTAGCTGATTAATATCAAAAGGTTCGGTGTTTTCTAGGCCAGCCCAGTTTAATAGATTGTCTAGGGTTTCGGGTTGGTCGAATAGCCCATGTAGGTAGCTGGTGAATATTTGATTGTCTTCACTTAAACCCCCTTCTGGTTCTTGGTCATTAAGTAAAATAGGTGAAAGAAGGGGGTTGGTATTAACCGTTTTACCCGCATGAATTTCATAGCCTTTGACTGGGCTAGACTGGTTATTTAAGGTTAAGGTGCCTGAAACATTTTTTAATGTTTTATGGGGTTGTAACGTGGTTTCATAAGGCAGCAGGCCTAACCCAGCTTGCGACTTAATCCCACCTTCAATACCGTCTGGGTCAAAAATATGACTGCCCAACATTTGTAAGCCACCACAAATACCAATCACTTTTCCGCCATAACGTAGGTGGGTTTGTATCGCTTTTTCCCAGCCTTGAGATTTTAACCAACCTAAATCAAACATCACATTTTTACTACCAGGGATAATAATTAAATCGGCAGGGGGAATAGGCTCTAGGTGTGAGACCAATGTGAAGTCAATGTTAGGGTGTAGGCGTAAAGGTTCAAAGTCGGTATGGTTGCTAATGTGGGGCAGTAACGGCATGCAAGCTTTAAGCTTAGTGCCTTTGGCTTTGCTAACATCAGATTCCGCAAGGGCATCTTCAGCATCTAAATGCAGACCATGTAAATAGGGCAAGACACCTAAAACAGGTTTGCCAGTTTGTTGTTCTAGCCAGTCTAACCCAGATTGTAAAAGGGCGATGTCGCCTCTGAAACGGTTGATAACAAAGCCTTTTATGCGTGCTTGTTCGCTTTTTGACAGGCAAGACAGCGTGCCAACAATATGGGCGAAGACACCGCCTTTATCAATGTCGGCAATCAGTATCACTGGGCAATCTACCTGTTCGGCAAAGCCCATGTTCGCAATATCATTTTCGCGTAAGTTAATTTCAGCAGGGCTGCCTGCCCCTTCAACAAAAATGGTTTGATACTGCGAACTAAGAATTTGGAATGATTCAAGCACGGCTTCTTGTGCCTTTGGCTTGTAATCATGGAAGTCCATAGCATTTAAATTACCCATGCTATGGCCTTGTAGAATAACCTGTGCGCCCGTATCGCTGTTGGGTTTGAGCAATACAGGGTTCATATGCACAGAAAGAGGAATATTGGCGGCAATGGCTTGAAGTGCTTGCGCACGGCCAATTTCGCCTCCATCCTCGGTAACAGCACTGTTAAGTGCCATATTTTGGGGTTTAAAAGGCGCTACCGACAGTTGCCGGCGCGCCCAAACACGACACAACCCAGCCACTAAGGTAGTTTTACCTGCATCAGAGGTACAGCCTTGGATCATGAGGGTGTGTTTTGTTTGTTTCATAAGCTTGAAGTGCTTATAGCTTTCCTTGAAGTCCTACAAATAGTTGGCGGCCACCGTTAGAATACACTTTTTTAGGCGTAGTGCTAGTGCCTACATAGCTCGCCACTGCTTGAGTGTAATCTTCTGCGAATACATTTAATACGTTAGCATACAGGCTTAAGTTAGCCGTAGCATCATAATTCACACTAAAGTCAGTAACGAAGTATTCACCAATTTGTGCACCTTGTTGATTAGCTTTATCGTAAGTTTTACCCTGATAGCGAGTATCTAAAATTAAAGAGGTTTTATTGAACCCCTGGTAGGTTAAATTTAAACCAGCTGTATTTTCTGCACGGCGCGCTAACCACTCTCCATTGTCATCCTTTGCAGTGCCTTGCGCATAGGTAAGCTGCACAAGCGTTTGAATTGCTTTGACATTTTTTTGGTAAGAAAGTTCAATCCCCTCAAATTTAGACGTGCCTTTTAGGTTATCGTATTGATTGGTTGTAAAACTATAATCAATTAAATTTTTAGTTTCTGTATTGTAATAGCTTAATTCTAAGTCGTATAAGCTTAAATTGATGTCAAATGACTGGGTTTGCTCTGGGTCAACGGGTGTTAATGGTGATGAACCATAATTGGCTGTAGATTGAAATAATGTTGGTGCATTATAAGCCGTACCAAAGTTAGCACTCAGCGCAAGATTATCAGTAAAGTAATTTTTAGCACCAATTTTACCGGTTACTTTATCTTCAAAGGTACTGTACTGGTCACTTCTAAGAGATTCTGTCATAATTAAGTTTTGGTTGTTAAACTGGTTGGTGTTGGTTAAGCCTACGCCTGTATTGTCGTAGTTATCGCTATTAGCTTCATTGATGTATTTATTGTTTTCAATGACGAATGCCAAAGACTGATCTTTTTGATAAGCGTAAGCCCCTTTTAAGCCGACACTATCAATAATGGCATCGTTATATTGAGAAATTTTATTTTCAGATAGGTATAGTCGAGTGTCTAAGTTATTTTTGCTATATAAATACTGAATTCTTTTCAAATCATTTTTATAGTTGTTTGAGGCAATGGCATTCGGGTTGTTTGTATAGTCATAGTTAGAGGTACTGTTGGCTGTTTTTACCAATACTTCTACTCTATGAGCTTTATTGATGTTGATACCCATATCCAAGGAGAAGTCAGTTTGTCTGAAAGCATCGTCTTCGTAGTTATCAACTGACTGACCGTACACTTTAACCGCACTGAAACCATCGGTACTTAAAGTTGAAAAGCCTAGGGCAAAGTCACCTTGCTCGTTTGCAGAAGAAAGGGTGCCTGCCAGCCTTGTTTGGCGGTTTGAGCCAGCTTCAATATTAACGGTACCGTTTGTTCCGTGGGTTGCTTTTTTGGTAATAATGTTAATGACACCAGCAGAAGCATTCGCCCCCCAAATACCAGACTGTGCGCCTTTAATGATTTCAATGCGTTCAACATCAGCAAGGAGTAAACTACTAATAATGGCACCACCCGTTCCCATCGGGTTATTCATTTCAACGCCGTTCACTAAAACCAGTGTTGATTTATTACTTTGACCCCGCATAAAAATAGAGGTTGTGGTGCCTAGGCCGCCACTACGAATAATTTGAATACCTGGAATGCTTTTAATCGCATCGCCTAAAGTACGATAGTGGTTTTCTTTAATTTCTTTCGCGGTAATAATACTGGTGCTAGCAGTCACGCTGTATAGTGGCATAGATACATAGTTTGCAGAGGCAAACACGGGTTCTAGGGTGGTGTTAGTATCTTCAGCGGCTTGTAGCTGTGAAGATGACAGCGCAATTAAAATGGCTGTTGATAGTGTTGTTTTTTTCATGGATATTTCCTTTGCAAAGATAATTCTGCAAAGGCAAAACGGGGCTTAAATAAGATTGTAAGCAAGCTATATTTAAGTCTAGATAAATTACATTTTAAAAAATTTGGCTTATCTCCGTACTGCCCTCCGCAATCGGTTCAAGTAGCTTCATAAAAAGCGACTTTTAACTCAGGCCGGTATCCGGGCTTAAGAGCAGTTTACAAACGCCTTCTCGAATAAAATTCAATGGCTGATGCTTGGGTAAGCATGGTGTTTGTTTTTCTCTATTACCGTTGCGGGGGCAGCACTTGATTTGAACAAGTTTCCCGTTTAACTGCACAGTTTAAAGTTGTGCGGCACCTAAATTCTGGGCGGAATTGTACCCTTAGAAAAAACTTAAGTAAACTTGTAAATGAAATTTTGGAGAAAGCGGGAGGGGTTTTGAAAAATACAACCCGCTAAACAAGAGTGTTTAGCGGGGTTGAAACAGTAAGTCAGAGCTTACTTAGAAGTGATATCTAGTAGCTCAACATCAAACACTAAGGTTGCGTAAGGTGCAATTTTTTCGCCAGAACCTTGTTCGCCATAAGCTAGGTTAGAAGGAATGGTTAAACGCCACTTTGAACCAGCAGGCATCATTTGCAAGGCTTCTGTCCAACCAGGGATAACACGGTTAACCGGGAACTCTGCTGGTTGACCACGCTCTACTGAACTATCAAAAACAGTGCCATCGGTTAAAGTACCGTGGTAGTGTGTTGAAACGGTATCTTCAGCACTAGGCTTGTCACCCGTTCCTTCTGTTAAAATTTCATACTGAAGCCCAGAAGCGGTGACAAAAACGCCTTCTTTCTTAGCGTTTTCAGCTAAAAACTTCTCGCCTTCAGCGCCCGCTACTTTTGCTTTCTCTGCTTGCTTCTCAGCCATGATAGCTTGAATCTCTTGAAAAGCTTCACCAATAGCTTGGTCGCTTAACGGGCTTTCTTTACCGGTTAAAGAGTCCATTAATCCTTTAGCAACAATTTCTGCATCTAAACCATCAAAAGGGTCATTTGCAAGTTGTGAACCCATTTGGCGGCCAATACCGTAGCTAACGATTTCTGGCGTAGTAGTATAAGTTTTAGACATGTTTTTCTCATTATAGTGATTGGCTTATCAGCCAAGTTTAAAGTTTAACCGCTGCGAACAACGGTGAATATTATTTGATAGTTATATAGGGGCGTTAAAAAGAAAAACAAGAGGGCAAGGTAGTTATTTAACCAGACCACCCCTGGCGATTTTAGGGTTTAAAATGGGCGTTATACTCACATTGGTTAAAAATTAGGGGACTAAAGTGAGTATGTTTGATAGTATTAAGTAGAGTTTATCCTAAGAGATAGATTTTAGAGAAGGTTATGTCCAGAAAGTCAGTGTCATAAGTTCACCCCAGTTGATGTTAAAGTAATACGGTCAAATGTGCAGATGGCTTAAGCAGAGTTTGCATCCAGCTTTGGTATAAAGGGTATTAATTGTCCCTGAAGAGCCCCTTTTAAATTGACGAGGGTATCGTCGTCATCTATACCAACCAAAATAGAGCATTAAATTATGTGGAATATTGCAACTTTTAACACTTTTATCGCACAAGATATTTTGATTTTTTTCTACTATTTTTGTGCTGTTTTAGTTCCTTTTTTCTTGTGGAGATTGCGCTTTACGTTGCTTAAAAAATTCTTTTTTGTACAAAAAATTGAGTCAAATATAGTCAATATTTATCATTCACTTACTTTTAAACAGAAATTAATAACGGTGATAGTTTTGGTAGTCACTTTTTTCTGTATGGAATTGTGTTTGCGTATGATGTTTGAAGTGATGATAGGCTATTTCGATATGCATGATTATCTCTATGAAATTTCAAGAGAGTTAAGACAAAAATAGTCATAAAAGGCCAGAGCCAATTAATATTAACAAGTCGCAAATTCTACTTTCTTTTAAGATAACCAACCCCGGTAATTTTATCTTTCAGTTCAGCTAGGTGAATTTTTAAGCTATCTCCAAGCTTAAAATCGCCAGGGGTGGTCTTAGCTTTTAGACCACATTACGCGATTTCTTTCGTTTCTGTTTTAACCTTATCTTTTTCAGGCTCTTCAACTTTACTCTGTTGCTTGGCTAACGCTCTGGCTTCTATTCGTAACATGACTTTTTGGGTGTAGCGGTAAGATAGCCATAACGCGGGTAAAATAATGCCGAAGGTGTAAAGCGAGGTGAGTAAAGAGTTTAAGGTTGAACTGCCTTGAAAATGAAGTAGCCCACCCACAATAAATGCCATGAATAGGCTATTGCGTAGCGCTCTTTTAAATGGAGTCGTATTTTTCATGATTAAGGTTGCTTGCCTTTTTTAAGTGGGTTTTGTTTGGACAGAGACCATTCTTGCATTGAACCATCGTATAGTTTGACGTTTTTGAACCCTTGACTTTTTAGCATGGTAAATACTCTAGCCGCTCGGTGGCCACTGTTGCAATAGGCAATGATAGGGGTGTTTTTGTTTTGTAATTTTAAATAATTAAAGAACTCATTTAATCTGGCATTGCTTTGTTGGCGATAGCCGTTTGTACTATCAACTGATACTTCCCAGGGAAAAAATAATGCACCGGGAATATGCCCTGAAGGGTGTTTTTTGTCTTTAGGATTACCAAAGTATTCTTGCTTACTGCGAGCATCTAGCAAAATTACCTTAGGATTTTTAATAGCGGCATGTACTTCTTGGGTATCGGCGGTTAAGGCATCTTGTGCATTGTGCTTGTTGGCAAAGTATTTAGAAGGCTTTAAGTGTGCTGGCTTCTGGGTAACGGGATAACCTGCTAATACCCATGCGATAGACCCACCATTTAGCATGGAGACTTTTTGGTGTTTCAGCTTAGACAGTTCCCAATAAAGCCGGCTGGCGTTTAAATTGCCTTCGTTATCATAAATAACTACATGGTCTGTGGCTTTAATGCCTAGTTTTGAAAGTAGTTTAACCATGTAGTTTTGTCCGCCACTTAGTGCTAAACCATCTTGAGGTTTAATAAGCCAATTATAATTAACAAAAATAGCATGGGGTAGATGAAATTTTTGGTATTGTGCCGAATTACTTACGTCTATTAAAACAATATTATTGTTGGGTTTAGCCATTTCCTTTTTAAGCCAGCTAGCTTCAACTAAGACAGGGCTTTGAGCATAAGATAGGGTTGACCAGCTTAATATCAATAGCATAAAAAGGGTAAATATAGGGCGGATTTTAGTCATGATGCTCTCCATCTAAAGGCTTAACACCTTGTTTAATTAACAGGGTTCTTAAATTTTGTAGGTATTCTTTTTCATCTGGTTCAACGCCATTTTTTTGCGCTAACCAAAGGGACTCGGCTAGGCAGTCCATCATCGCGTGTTCTGTATTATGAACATCACCTAGCTTGTTGCCTAGCTTTTGGTAAATAGCTTGAATGCCAGCGGGTCGGTCTAGTGACACTTGTTCTTGTAACCCCAAGTGCATACCCATGTGTAGAAAAGGGTTGGTTTCACCCATTCCTGGAAAGTAGTTGTTGCCTAAGTGACTTTGGTTGTTGAGCAGAGTTTGGTATTCTGGGTGTAGGTCGATCACCCTTGCTAGCATGGTTTCCATCGCATCCATCGGTTCACCTGCACGGTTCTTTTTCCAAGTATCGACGTAGAACTGTCGTAATTTATCTCTTTCTGTTGTGTAAAACATGCCTAAACTCGTTTTAATTTTTTGAATGATGCTAGTGTATACAAAGGCTGTTTTTTTTTCAGTAAATTTTATTGAAGAATGCTTGAAATGAATATAAAACACGCTAAACTGGGTGAGAAATTACGTGGGTAAAGGCAGAGTTTATATTAAGTGTATACTTAGGTTAGGCATTATGCTGAACTATAAATAATTAAAGGTGTTTGTTTGTTAAATTTTCAAAAAATATTAATAAGTTTTGTGTTGGTTTTCTTACCTTTACAGGCTTTTGCAAAATCTGGTGTGCAAACTGTGGAACTTGTTGGTGAAGCGTTGCACAGCAAATTGGTGAAAGAAGCGATTCAATATGATGTGTTTAATCAGCGTTGTCGCGGTGTGAGTGCACGAAAAAATCAGGCAAAGGTAAATCGTTTATTTATACGCAAATATAGCCTGTCATTTAATAACTATATTAAGGCTTATTTAAGCCAGGACCCGCGCCAGGCGACAGAAAGAATTCGACAGGCTATGTTGACTAAACTATTAGAAGTAGGCGGCTGTCAGTCAGCAGCGCGAAGCCAGTTACACAAAGAATTTAAGCGAGATTTTAGGCGTTTATACCAAAAATCGGAAAACTCTCTTTGGTTTCCTAAGGTCATCTTTACCCGTTAACATTATGGCCGCTATTGTCCCTGAAATTATTTAGTAAAGAATAGGTAAGGAAACAGTATGAATGTTTTGATTGCTCCAGATTCATTTAAAGGTAGCTTGTCAGCCACTATTTTTTGCAGAGTAGCAAGTGATGCTATTCTGTCGGTCATTCCTGATGCTAAGGTGGTTTCGGTACCGATGAGTGATGGCGGTGATGGTATGGTGGAAACCTTGTTAAATTTGTCTGAGTTTTCAGCGGTTGAAGTCAATGTTTCTAATCCTGTTGGGCATTCAATTCGAGCACATTATGCCTATAGCAATAAAGCAGATACTGCGGTGATTGAAATGGCTTCTGCATCGGGTTTGGCTTTGCTAAAAGTCGGTGAATATGATGCCTTGCATACGAGCACGATAGGGACAGGTATGCTTATTCAACATGCTCTTGATCAGGGGGTGAGCGAACTCATTATTGGTTTGGGGGGCAGTGCCACAACGGATGCTGGAATAGGCTGCTTGTCTGAGCTAGGGTTTCAGTTTTTAGATAAGACAGGGAAGCCAGTTTCTTTGTCTGGCAAGGGTTTGCTAAGGCTAGATAGCATAGTGGCACCCAGCACAGACTTTTCTAAGTTAAAGGTCCGTATTGCTTGTGATGTGAGTAATCCTTTGTTTGGTGAAATAGGGGCGGCTCAAATATTTGCGCCTCAAAAGGGCGCAAGTTTGGAAGAGGTTGAAATATTGGATCAAGGATTAATAAACTTTTCATTAGTTGTACAAAAATCATTGGGGTTAGATTTATCATCCGTGGCCGGTGCGGGTGCAGCTGGTGGATTAGGTGCGGGTTTAATGTTGTTGGGTGGAAAGATAGAGCCAGGCTTTCAAGTAATGGCAGGCTTGCTAAACCTGGAAGCTTATTTTTCAGAGTATGATTTGGACCTTGTTATGACCGGTGAAGGGCAGTTAAACTACCAAAGTCAGCTAGGAAAAGTGCCTGTTGAAGTGGCGAGTATGGCAAAAAAATACCAGAAAAAGGTGCTAGGGGTGTTTGGTGAAATTTCACTTTCTAATGAGGCCATTTTTGAAGCGGGTATCGATTCGGCTTTTAGTATTACAAGTGGCCCTATATCTTTAAAAGATTGCATGGAAAATGCTGAAAACTTATTGTTTGAAAAGGTTCAAAATATTTTTAAAATGATTCTGGTCGTGGGTACTAAGTAGTACATGGCTTGGTTTTAAGCTGTTAGCAATCGACACAGCTTGTAAAGCCAATAGGCACCTTTCTATTTCCTCACAAAAGCTTATTTTCAAGCCGTTAACCCTAACTTTGGTTGTTAAAACCTCTGTGTTGTGGTATAAATGCGCCGCCGGAAAGTCTAATGGCTTTTTAGGTATTTATTTTTTACTAAACCACACGTTTATTATCAACAAATAGTCGGGGTGCCTAATTGATTTAAGTTATCTTAAATCAAGCAGTTATAGCTAAATATAATTGTGAAAGGGTTCGATATTTGAATAGACGGAGGCTTAACCCAATATATTGGAGAATGACAATGGCTAAAGTTACAATGCGCCAAATGCTAGAAGCGGGTGTTCACTTCGGACACCAAACTCGTTACTGGAACCCTAAAATGGGTGAGTACATCTTTGGATCTCGTAATAAGATTCATATCATCAACCTTGAAAAGACATTACCTATGTTTAATGATTCATTAAACTTCTTAGGTGGTATTGCTGCGAACAAAGGAAATATCTTGTTTGTAGGGACTAAAAAAGCAGCAGGCGAGCTAGTTGCGCAAGAAGCAACTCGTTGTGGTATGCCTTATGTTAATCACCGTTGGTTAGGTGGTATGTTGACTAACTTCAAAACTATCAAGCAGTCTATTAAGCGTTTGAAAGAGTTAGAAGTTCAGGAACAAGATGGTACTTTTGAAAAGATCACTAAAAAAGAAGCGCTAATGCGTAGCCGTCAAAAGCACAAGCTTGAGCTTTCTTTAGGTGGAATTAAAGATATGCGTGCCATGCCTGACGCTATTTTTGTGATTGACAATGGTAACGAGAAAATTGCTATTCAAGAAGCTAAGAACCTAGGAATTCCTGTTGTAGCTGTTGTTGATACAAACAACGATCCTAGTGGTTTAGATTACGTTATCCCTGGTAACGATGATGCGGTTCGTGCTATTTCTTTATACTTATCTTCAGTAGCTGACGCAGTTCTTGAAGGTAAAGGTTCTATCACGACAGCATCTGCTGCCGATGACTTTGTTGAAGAAAAAGCAGAAGCATAATTAATTTAATGTAATTAATTTGAGGGGGCGGCCTAGGCAGCTCCCTTTTTGTATCAAACTTTATAGAATAAGGATTTTACGATGGCAGTTACAGCAGCTATGGTTAAAGAACTTCGCCAAACAACTGGCGCAGGGATGATGGATTGTAAAAAAGCACTTTCAGAAACCGATGGTAACATGGAAGATGCAATTGAATTTTTACGTAAGAAAGGAATGGCTGGCGCTGATAAAAAAGCGGGTCGTGTTGCAGCAGAAGGCATTATTGCTATTGCTATCTCTGAAGATGGTAAGAAGGGTGTCATTGCTGAAGTAAACTGTGAAACAGATTTTGTTGCGAAAGGCGATGAGTTTAAGTCTTGGGCTAACGAAGTAGCGGCTATTGCATTAGCAACCGGTAACTTTGATGTTGAAGCATTAATGAACGAAACAATGGCTTCAGGTAAAACTATTGACATTACACGTCGTGAAATGATTGCTAAAATTGGTGAGAATATGTCTGTTCGTCGTTTACAGACAATTGAATCTGAAGGTTCAATTGGTCAGTACCAGCACGGTGAGAAGATCGGTGTAGTGGTTGCAATGACTGGTGGTGATGATGCGTTAGTTCGTGATGTTGCTATGCATGTTGCTGCGGTTAACCCTAGCTGTATTTCTGCAGATGATGTCGATCAAGCGATGCTAGAAAAAGAGCGTAAGTTCCAAATTGAACAAGCATCAACTTCTGGTAAGCCGGCTGAAATCATTGAAAAAATGATTGAAGGTCGTATGCGTAAGTATCTTCAAGAGATTACGCTACTAGGTCAGGGGTTTGTTAAAGACCCTGATACTTCAGTTGAGAAGTTGTTAAAAACTAACAATGCAACCGTAACTAATTTCATTCGTTTGGAAGTAGGTGACGGTATTGTTGTTGAAACACTAGACTTCGCTGAAGAAGTTGCAGCCGCCGCTGTGGCAGCAGGTGCATAGGGTTTCCCTTTAGCTTGCTAAGCCGTAACTCGTAGTGATATGAGTTACGGTTTTTTTTTAATTAATTTTAAATATAGTGATTTAGTTTTAGACTTGAGTCGGTAGATTTAAAATGATTGATAAGGATAGATTGATGACACTTAAATATACAAGAATCTTATTAAAATTCAGTGGTGAAGCTTTAATGGGAAAAGATGGCTTTGGTTTAAATGCAGATATTTTACGCCAAGTGGTCAGCGAAGTAAAAACCCTACGTGAACTAGGTGTTGAAATTGGTCTAGTGGTGGGCGGCGGAAATATCTTTCGCGGTGCACAAATAGCGGGTGCAGGTATTGAACGTACAACCGGTGACCACATGGGTATGTTGGCGACAGTAATTAATGCATTAGCTTTGCGCGATGTCATTGAAGATATGGGAATGACCGCTAAGGTTGTTTCCGCAATGTCTATTGAAGGGGTTTCAAACGCTTTTAATGCTAATCAAGCTAAAAAAGACATGGCTGAGGGTCAAGTGGTTATTTTTTCTGCCGGTACCGGAAGCCCTTATTTTACGACTGATTCAGCCGCCGCTTTACGCGGTATTGAAATAGGGGCCGATATTGTTTTAAAAGCGACTAAGGTAGATGGTATTTACAGTGCTGACCCGGTTAAGGATTCTTCGGCCATTTTGTATTCAAATTTAACCTTTGATGAAGTCATTGAGCGTAAACTAGCTGTAATGGATATGACTGCATTTATTTTATGTAAAGAAAATGACATGCCTATTCGAGTCTTTGATATGTTTAAAAAAGATGCATTGGTTCGTATTGTGCAGGGTGATAATGAGGGTACCTTGGTTCAAGGTTAAAAAAGGAAAATAAAAATGATTAATGAAATTCAAAAAGATGCAAAATCAAGAATGGCTAAATCGGTTGAAAACTTAGTTTCAAACTTTGCCAAAATTAGAACTGGACGAGCGCATCCAAGTATATTAGATAGTGTGATGGTGGATTACTATGGTTCTTTTGTGCCTATTAGCCAGGTAGCGAACATTAATATCGAAGATTCAAGAACCTTGGCCGTTCAGCCTTGGGAGCAGCCTATGGTTGCGGTCGTTGAAAAGGCTATCATGCTATCTGATTTAGGGATTAACCCTGCGACAACTGGTAACCTAATTCGTATTCCTATGCCGCCTTTAACAGAAGAGCGTCGTAAGGAGTTTACTAAGGTTGCTAAGGCTGAAGCAGAGCACTCTAAGGTCGCTATCCGTAATATTCGCCGTGATGCTAATTCAGACTTAAAAGGCTTGAATAAGGATAAAGAAATTACTGATGATGAGTTGCGTGACGCAGAAGATGCTGTTCAAAAGGCAACCGATAGTTTTGTTGTAGAGGTTGATAAGTTATTATCTGGTAAAGAAGCTTCTCTATTAGAAATTTAAGCTGAATTTTAGTACAAATTACGGCATAATGCTCTGTTATGCCGTACTAGCGGCTTGGTTGGAATTTTATTTTCTACTAGGCCGTTTTTAATTTTACAAGAAGAGTTTAAAAATAATACTTTGAGCCAGTTGAATTCCCCTAATTGTTTGCCTAAGCACATCGCCATTATTATGGATGGTAATGGGCGTTGGGCTAAAAAAAGAATGTTACCGCGTTTTATGGGGCATCAAAAAGGGGTTAAGTCTGTCAAAAAGGTCGTCAAGTTTTGTGTAGAGCAAGGTGTGGACTCTTTAACACTTTTTGCTTTTAGTACTGAAAACTGGAAACGACCTAAAGAAGAAGTGTCTAAGTTAATGTCACTATTTTTGAATGCCTTACAAAAAGAAGTTATTAAGTTGAATGAAAATAATGTTCGTTTAAATGTTATTGGCGATCGGAGTGGCTTTTCGACAGAGATTCAAGAAAATATCCTTAAGGCAGAAGCCTTGACTGAAAATAATACAGGCTTATTTTTAAATATAGCTGCCAATTACGGCGGACGTTGGGATATTTTTCAGGCAATGAAGGCTTGGCAAAAACAAAATCCTACTCTGTCTATTGATGCGCTAAATGAAGATGCTTTAATTCCTTTCTTGAGTTTGCATGAACAATCAGATCCAGACTTGTTAATTCGAACGGGGGGAGAGAAGCGAGTGAGTAATTTTTTAATTTGGCAAATGGCTTATACTGAATATTACTTTACGGATGAGCTATGGCCAGATATTGATGAAAGTTCAATGCAAAAAGCAGTGGACTCCTTTTCTGATAGAGAGAGACGTTTTGGTAAAACAAGTGAGCAAATAAAGACATGCTAAAAACAAGAATTATAACGGCTACGGTGTTGGCCTTGTTTGTAGGTAATATGCTGTTTTTTGCTGCCCCTGTTTGGTGGCAGTTACTGTTAGCAGTCGTTGTATTTGGTATGGGTTACGAATGGTCTGGTTTTGTAAAAGAAGATAGGCTAATGGCAAAAATCGCCTGGGGTGGTGCGGTGATGATTGCGGTTGTTAGTCTCGCTTTCTCTGGTTGGTTTGAGAGCCTATTTCTATTTTGGACTTTGCTCTCTACCCTCGCTATGATTAGCTTAGTGTTGTTGTATCAAAAAAATGAAGGTGGGCTGCTGGTGACTCATAAGCTGGTTTTGTTTGCTTTGGCAGTATTGGTATTAACGGCTTTTTTCTATTCTATGATGACGGTGCAGTTAAACTTTACGCCACAGATTATTTTATTATGCTTATTTGTTGTTTGGGCGGTTGATACCGGTGCTTATTTTTCAGGTAAAAAGTTTGGTAAGCGTAAGTTAGCTTATTTTGTGAGTCCTGGAAAAACCTGGGAAGGTGTTTATGGAGGGGCTATTCTTTCTTATGTCGTTGCTTTAATAGGATTGCTCTGGGTTGCCCCTGATATTTCTATCTCTATTTATGCGCTTGCCGCTCTGTTAAGTCTTGTAGGGGTTCTATCGGTGTTTGGTGACTTGTTTGAAAGCTTATTGAAAAGACAGGTTGCCATGAAAGACAGTAGTCAAATACTGCCTGGGCATGGTGGTTTACTAGATAGAATGGATAGTTTATTGTTGGCAATGCCGCTTTTTGCGCTTATTCTAAAAGCAGTTTCTGTTTAATGTCTTTTCTTTGGTCTGTCCTTGGATTTGTGGTGGCAATGGGCGTTTTGGTTACTATTCATGAGTGGGGTCATTACATCACCGCTAGACTACTTGGCGTTAAGGTTGAAAAGTTTTCAATTGGTTTTGGCAAAGTTATTTATAGTAAACGTTGGAGGAATACAGACTTTCAGCTGGCTTTAATTCCTTTGGGTGGTTATGTAAAGTTTTTAGATGAGAGGGATGCGAGTAATCCCAATCAAGACTTTCAACAGGCATTTAACCGGCAGTCAGTTTTAAAACGCTTTGCGGTTGTAGCTGCCGGTCCTATTATTAATCTTTTATTTGCCTGGTTGCTTTTTAGCTTACTTTATTTTTCAGGCATGACGGGTTACAAGCCGGTTATGGAACAGTCTCTTGCTAATAGCCCAGTTAGTTCTGTACTGGGTGAAAAGTTCCCAGCTTTAATGGTCAACTCTGTTGCTAATCACCATGTCACCAGCTGGAAGGAAGTAAATCAACAAATTTTATTAGCATTAGCTGATGGAAAGCAGAAGGTTTCCATTTCATTAACGCCATTCTCAGCGATATTGCCTTTAAAAAATGAAAAACTTTATAGTGTACAAATCCCTCTGACTAGTTTAGATATCAATGAAACGAATAAGGGGTTGTTAAAGCAATTAGGGTTTGTTGCGAAGTTGCCTAATTTGAGCCCTATGCTTGGCTCTGTAAAAAAAGATTCCCCTGCTGATTTAGCCGGTTTTCAGATAAAAGATAAAATATTATCAGTGAATGGAAATCATATTAATAGTTGGTCTGGTTTTGTTAAAATTATCCGAGCGAGTGCGGGTAAAATATTATCAATTCAGTTCGATAGGCTTGGTGTTGAAAAATCTGTACAGGTTGAAATTCAACCTCGTCAGTTAGGGGCGGCGACCTATGGGTTTTTTGGTGCTTCTGCTTTTTATGATGAAGCTGTTTTTAAGCCTTATCAGTCCATTACTGACTACGGCTTATTGGAATCATTTAAACTGGGTTATGGTCACTCTGTTCAGTTAATTGATATGACATTATCAATGATTAGCAGAATGTTCGTAGGGGAAGTTAAGCTGTCCAATTTATCGGGGCCTATCTCTATAGCAGATTATTCTGGTAAGGCGCTTCAAAGCGGTTGGTTTTCATTTTTCATGTTACTAGCATTATTGAGCTTAAGCTTAGGAGTGCTTAATTTACTGCCTATTCCTGTTTTGGATGGTGGGCACTTGGCGCTTTACTCGATAGAAATAATTAAAGGGTCTCCTGTTTCAGAGGTGGCTCAAGTTGTTTTACAAAAAATAGGATTGGTTCTTATTTTAAGTTTAACGTTTTTTGCAATATTTAATGATGTGGTTCGTATTTCTAATGTTTAGCCGACTTATTTTAAGAGTGTTACTTTCTTTATTTTTAACAATACCAACGATGGCAAATGCCTTTGTTATTAAAGATATTGCAGTGGAAGGTAATAAAAGAATCAGTTTTGAAACGATTAGAAGTTATTTGCCGGTTGAAAAAGGCGATGTTTTAACACCAGAATTAGCGGCGAAAAGTTTAAAGCAGTTATATAAAACTAAGTTTTTTAAAGACATATCTCTCTATAAACTTGAAGATGGAACTTTAAAAATAGTCTTTCTAGAGCGTCCTTCAATTGCGGATATTAGCATAGAAGGGAATGAGCTTATTAAAACTGAAGACTTAAAAACGGCTTTGGCTTCCATGGGTGTGAAAAAGGGGCGTATTTTTAATGAGAGCTCTCTGGAAAAAATTGTGGTGGATTTAAGACGGCAATACCAGAATCAGGGCTATTATGCAGCAGAAGTTGATATTGTTGTAAAAAAATTGCCTCGAAACCGAGTTTCATTGGTTGTAAAGGTTGAAGAGGGTAAGCCAGCAAGCATAGGTAGAATTACTTTAGTGGGTAATAAGGTTTATAGTGATGATCATTTGAAAGGAAGGATGTTGTTGTCTGAAACTTCTTTGATGGGGGGGGGTGATAAATATGCTAAGCCTAAGTTACAGTCAGATCAAGAAACAATCAAAAGCTATTACATGGACAGAGGTTTTGCTGAGTTTAAGTTGAAGAGTAGCCAAGTAAGTCTAGCGCTAGACAAAACCCAAGTATTTATTACGATTAATTTTAAAGAAGGCCCACAGTATGAAGTATCCAATATACGGTTTTCAGGAGAAACAGGTCTTGATAAAGCAGAGTTAGATAAGTTGCTTCGTATTCATAAAAATGAATTATTTTCTAGAGGGAAAATTATTGCAACGGTCAATGCTATTCGAGATAGACTGAGTGAAGAAGGGTATGCTTTTGCAAAAATTGAGCCTATTACAAAGTTAGATAAAGATAATCATCTTGTTAGTATTGATTTTAGAATAGAGCTTAAGAAGCGTGTTTACGTTAGGCGGGTTATTATTAGGGGTAATACTCGAACACATGATAATGTTATTCGTAGAGAATTAAGACAGCTAGAAAGCGCTCCTTATTCTTTAAAAGCGGTACGCCGATCAAATAGCAGGCTAAATAGACTGGGCTATTTTAAAGTTGCTAAAATAGAGACGAATCGTTTATCTGCTGATCAAGTAGACTTAGTCGTGAATGTTGAAGAGCAGTCCACCGGTTCTTTTAATGCTGGTCTCGGTTTTTCTCAGTTAGATGGTTTAAGCCTAACATTAGGCGTTACAGAGCGAAATGTGATTGGTTCTGGTTATAAAGCAAATTTGAATGGTACTTTTAGTAAGTCTACCAAAACATTAGATTTAGGTCTAACTAACCCCTTTTTCACATCTGATGGTGTTTCATTAGGGGGGGGGCTATATTATCGAGAGGTTGATGCGAAACAACTAAGGGTAGCTAACTATACAACCAACAACTATGGTGTTAGATTGTCTATGGGTTATCCTACCAGTGAATATAGTAACTTGAACTATGGCCTTAGGTTTGATGATCAAAACCTAATTTGTGACCAAGGATTTACAGTATGTACCGATTATACAGCTAAAGAGGGGTCGCATTTTAATTCAGTAAAACCTACGTTAGGCTGGAGTTATGATACCAAAAATTCTTTTTATTTTCCGACATCGGGGCAATCTACTAGTTTAAGCGCAGAGGTTACTGTCCCCACTAGTTCTAAGATTTATTACTACAAGTTGTTTGCCAAGGAAAGTGTTTACTTCCCTATGACGAAAAACTTAACCCTTAAAATTAAAGCTGATTTAGGTTATGGTGCAGGCTTTAATGATTCAGTGGGGATTCCTTTTTATGAGCACTTTTATGCTGGGGGGATTGGTAGTGTGAGAGGCTATGAGCCCAACTCATTAGGGCCTGTCTATAATTATGCTACAGATGGATCTTCTTCGGCAGCGGGAGGTAGTGTGAGGGTTGTAACTAATGCTGAAATTATTTTTCCAATGCCATTTATTGACGACTCGGGGAACTTAAGATTAAGTCTCTTTGTTGATGCCGGTAATGTATTTGATGGTTTTAAGAATGTTAAGGCTAAAGATGTTAGGGCTTCAACAGGGTTAGGGGTAGCATGGATAACGCCAGTGGGCCCGTTAGCATTTAGTTTGGCTTATCCTTTAAATGCTCAAAAGACAGATAAAACTCAGGTATTTCAATTTAACTTAGGAATACCGCTTTAAAACTTAATAAAATATTAAGAGTTTTACCAGAAAGCATGGTTTATACTATCGTCTGGTAAATGAAGTCTGTTTTTATCATTACAATAAACTCCAGTCTAAATAGTTTTTTATTGTTTAAATTTTAACTTTTGCAAGGATTGTATATGCGTTATTTGTTGGTGACATTGGTTAGTTTGACTATATTTTTTTCGTCGAACTCAGTTTTGGCTAAAGAAGTTAAAATTGGCGTAGTAAATATAGGGTTGTTGTTAGAAAAAGCACCTCAAGCTAAGGCGGCAAGTCAGAACTTAGAAAAAGAATTTGGTCCACAGCAGCAAGATTTAACAAAACTAGCAGCTAAGTTAGATCGTAAGCAAAAGCAGTATCAAAAAAATAAATTAGTCCTTTCTGAGAGTCAACGCCAGTCTGCTGAACGTGAATTGAATATGATGAATAGAGATGTTCAAAGAAAGAAAAATGATATTCAGGAGTTGGTGAATATTCGTCGAAATGAAGAACTTGCGAATTTACAGAATATTGTTAACCAAGCCATTAAAACGATTGGACAGAAAGAAAAATATGATTTAATTTTGTATGAAGGTATCGCTTATACAAATAACAAAGTTGATGTGACTAAAAAAATACTAGATTACTTAACGGCACAATCTCGTCAACAGCGAACGAACTTTAATAAGTAGTTTGTTAAATGGATCTTATTAATATACTTGAAATTTTGCAGCAAAATGATATTGAAGTAGAGTGTCATAGCCAAAAAAATATTAAAATAGACCAAGTAGCTGGTTTAAAAGAAGCTACTAAAATGCAACTAAGCTTTTTTAATGATATAAAACGAGTTGAAGAGTTAAAAATAACTCAAGCTGGTTTAATTCTGATACAGGCTAAATTCATAGAGCATTTATCAAAAGAAAATAAGTCTAATTATCTTGTTGTTAAAGACCCCTACCTTGCTTATGCCGTTTTAGCGCAGGCATTCAATCCTGTTAAATTTCCTTTAGAAAATGCCTCTAGTGCTATTATTTTGTCAGATAATATTTCATCAGATTGTCATGTTGGACATAATGCTGTTATTGAGGCAGGTGTGGTTCTACAAGAACAATGTGTTATTGAAGCGGGTTCATTCATAGGTAAAAACTGTCAATTAGGTCGTAATGTACATTTGGCACCTAATGTTACCATTATGGATAACTGTATTATTGGTGATAATGTGACGATTGAATCAGGGTCTGTTATTGGTGGTCAAGGCTTTGGATTTGCTAATAACGCAGGACAGTGGGTGCGTATTCCACAAATAGGGAGAGTAGTCATCGGTTCCAATATTTGGATTGGTAATAACTGTGCGATAGACCGTGGTGCCATTAATGATACGATTATTGCAGATAATTGTATTATTGATAACCTAGTGCATATTGCTCACAATGTTGAAATTGGAGAGGGCTCTGCTTTGGCAGGTCAGGTTGGTTTTGCAGGTAGTACAAAGGTTGGTAAGTATAATATTTTTGCGGGTCAAGTAGGTGTTGCAGGGCATATTACACTTGCTGATGGTTGTCAATTTGGCGCAAAGTCAGGTGTGACTCATACGATTAAAAATCCTGGTTCCTACTCAGGTTTTCCTGCGATCGAAACCCCGAAGTGGCAAAAGATGACTGTTCGAACCAAGGCACTGGATAAAACAGCTAAAAAACTTAAAGCACTAGAGAAACAAATTCAAGAAATTCAAAAAACACTGGAAGAATAATTATGCAGATGGACGTGAAAGAAATTTTTAAATACTTGCCACATCGCTACCCTTTTTTATTGGTCGATAGAGTGACAGAGTTTGAATCGGGCGTTTCTTTAAAAGCGTTCAAGAATGTAAGTTTTAATGAGCCTCAATTTACGGGGCATTTTCCAGAAAATCCTATTATGCCTGGTGTGTTGATTGTTGAAGCGATGGCTCAGTGTACAGGTATTTTAGCTTTTAAAACACAAGAAAAAATGCTAGATGGTAAAACGATGTATTACCTTGCTTCAGTTGATAAATGTCGTTTTAGACAGCCTGTTGTGCCAGGTGATAGGCTAGAGATGGAAGTGATAACAACAGGTAATAAGCGAGGGATTTGGAAGTTTTCATGTACTGCTAAGGTTGAGGGTAAGGTGGTGGCATCTTGTGACATGATGTGTGCAGAACGTGACGTATAGGGTTGTGAAATAGTAATGATTCATTCTTCTGCAATTATTCATGAAAGCGTTAAATTAGGGCATAATGTTCGGGTGGGTGCTTTCTGTGTGATTGGTGCTGATGTCATCATTGGTGATGATACCGTTATCGAACCTCATGTTGTTATCTCTGGCCCTACGACAATTGGAAAAAACAATCATTTCTTCCAATTTGGCTCTATTGGTGCAGCGCCCCAAGATAAAAAATTTATTGATGAGCCAACGACTTTAGTTATTGGTGATAACAATATGTTTAGGGAAAATGTGACGATTAATCGTGGCACGACCCAAGATAGAGGTGAAACTACCATTGGTAATGATAATTGGGTAATGGCTGGGGTTCATATTGCTCATGATTGTATTGTGGGAAATAATGCCATTTTTGCCAATGCATGTGCTTTAGCAGGGCATGTTACGGTGGAGGACTGGGCTATTTTGGGTGGTTACACGTTGGTACATCAGTTTTGTCGTATTGGTGAGCATAGCTTCTGTGGGATGGGAAGTGTTATTAATCAAGATGTCCCTAACTTCGTGACTGTTTCAGGTAATTTAGCAGGCCCAAGAGGACTTAATTTAGAAGGTCTTAAGAGAAGAGGGTTTGATAAAGACCAAATGAATTTGGTTAAAAAAGCATACCGTGCACTTTATAGAACAGGTTATCGTTTAGAAGAAGCGATTAAAGAAATAGAATGCCTAAATGATGATCAAGGTACCTTAAGCTCTCTCCTTAACTTCTTGCAGACTACTGAACGTGGCATTGTTAGATAGTCAGCAGCCTGTTATTGCTATTGTAGCAGGTGAAGCTTCTGGTGACTTACTGGGAGCTGACATAATCGTCTCCTTAAAAAAATATTACCCGAATGCAACGTTTGTTGGTATCGGTGGGGAACGAATGCTTGCTGAAGGCTTTCAAAGCTGGTATCCGATGGAAAGGCTTTCCATCATGGGTATTTTTGAAGTGCTGAAGCACCTATTTTCATTGTTAAAACTTCGCAAAGAACTTATTTCTAAGCTAATTTTAGCTAAGCCAGATTTTTTTATTGGTATTGATGCGCCTGACTTTAATTTTAAAGTGGAAGAGGCTTTGAAAAAAGCTGGTATTTTTTCTGTTCATTATGTCGGTCCTTCTGTATGGGCATGGCGAGAAGGGCGCTTAAATACAATTAAGCATCAAATAGATGGCATGTTAGTGTTATTTCCATTTGAAGAGCCTTATTATCATAAGCATAATATTCCTGTTAAGTTTGTCGGACATCCACTCGCATCACAAATATTAGAAGAGGATAATACCCTTCAGTCTAGGTTAGCGTTAGGTTTAGCGGCTGATAGCCAGGTAACCGGAATATTGCCTGGTTCTCGCTATGCTGAAGTTAATCTTATGATCGATATTTATATTCAAGTGGCGATGAACATATTGAATGAATATCCAAAGATGATTTTTATTATCCCTTGTGTCAACACGAACTTAAGAGGTCGAATTGAAAGCGCTATACAGTTACATGCAAGCGCTAAGGTAAATAACTTTAAATTATTTGATAAACAATCTGAATTAGTAATTGAAGCATCAGATCAACTCATGGTGACCTCTGGGACAGCCGTACTAGAAGTAGGGCTTCATAATAAACCACAGCTATTAGCCATTCAAATTAATCCATTTTCATATTGGTTAATGAAGCGCTTAATAAAAATACCGTGGGTTGGTTTGCCTAATATTTTGGCAAAAAAAGAAGTTGTCAAAGAATTTATTCAACATGAAGCGACTGTTCAAAATATTTATAGAGAGTTAAGGTCCTTAATAATAGATGAGGATAAGCGACAGGCACAAATTACCATCTTTAAACAGCAACACCAATTACTAAAACAAAATGCTTCTGATGTGGCTGCTTTAACTATTATTAATTGGTTAAAAGAGCATAAATAATGAATAACCTAGTTCATATAGATTTTACTCAAACCATTGTGGGTGTTGATGAAGTTGGTAGAGGTCCTTTAGTGGGAGATGTAGTCACAGCGGCAGTTATTTTGCCACTAAACTGTTCTCTAGCTCTTAATGATTCTAAGAAACTATCAGAAAATAAGTTGGCTTTTTTTTATGACCAAATCCAAGAGCAAGCGATTGATATCTCTATCGGTCGAGCAAGTCCATCAGAGATAGATAAGCTTAATATCCTTCAAGCGACAATGCTTGCAATGCAACGCGCGGTTTTAGGCTTGAAAGAACCTTATGACTTAGTTTTAATTGACGGTAACCGTTGTCCTGATTTAGCTTCACCCTGTGAGGCGATTGTAAAAGGAGATGGTAGAGTTCAGCAAATTAGTGCAGCCTCTATTATTGCTAAGGTAACAAGAGATAATGACTTACGTTTATTAGATAAGCAGTATCCAGAGTATGGTTTTGCTAAGCATAAAGGATACCCAACCAAGTTTCATTTACAGCAGATAGAGGTTTTGGGTTTAATTGATGGTTATCGTGAAAGCTTTCGACCTGTAAAAAAAATACTTAACATTAGATAAAATGCGTGTTTTTTTAATAAGTTTTTGTTACTGTAATTTAATACTAATATTTTAATAAGGTTTTCATATGAGCACAACATTAGAACAGGTTGAAAAAACTGCAAACCTAAGTAAAAACAATCAAATGAGCTTGATGATTTTTCAAGTTCAGCATAATACTAAGGAACAAGAATTTCCCTACTATGGCATGAATGTATTTAAGGTTAGAGAAGTTCTAGAAGCGAGGGCGTATGAAATTTCAGAAATGCCAGATACCAATCCACTAATTGAAGGGATGATTGAGCTACGAGGTACTTATTTGCCCGTTATTGATTTACCTAAATGGATGGGGTTTGAAATGACTCCTAAAGATAAAGAAAAAAGTATTATTATTGTTTCTGACTTTAGTCATAACTTTATTGGTATGCGCGTTGCACATATCCATGGTGTAGAAGAAAAAAACTGGTCAGATATCCAGCCGGCTTCTAATTACAATGTAAATGTGAATACCAATCAGGTCATTAACCATACCTATTTAGAAAACAGTGAAACCCTCTGCTTTATTTTAGACATTGAAAAGCTATTGATTGAGTCAATGCCAGCGATGGCTGAAAAGATATTTAAATCTGCGAAGGAAGTGGGCACAAAAAACGTTGTTTTTTCAGATACCATTAAGAATAAGAAAATTTTATTTGCAGAAGATAGTAAGGCTATTCAAAAGTATATGGGAATGGTATTTGATCAACTGGGGTTAAGTTATTTGTCATTTGATAACGGGCAGCTACTATTAGATTATATTGATAGCGTTGAAAATCTTGATGATATATCAATGATATTTACCGATTTAGAAATGCCGGTAGCTTCGGGGCACACTGTCATTAAGCAAGTCAGAAAAAACCCTAAAGCAAAGCACCTTCCTATTGTGGTACATACGTCCATGACAAGTGATAATAATAGTCGTGAAGTTCTGAATATGGGAGCCGATTTCTTCGTTGGAAAGGTTGATACAGACCTAATTGTAGATACCTTGAAAATGGTAGAAGAGAAATACAATTTTTAATTAAACTTAAGTTTTAGGTATAAAAAAAGCGCTGATCAGGCGCTTTTTTCTTTTGTAATCAAACAATATTAACGTTGACGAGCTTTAAATCTCGGGTTCGTTTTGTTGATTACATATACTTTTCCACGACGTCTAACAATTTGGCAATCTTTATGACGTGATTTAGCAGATTTTAATGAAGATAGAATTTTCATAGTATTTCCAGTCTGTGTTGTATGGGTTTCCCCAGAGGGTTCAAATTTGAAGCGCGAATTTTACAAGAATAACAATGATATGTCTATATTTATATTACGTTAATTGACTATAATTCACTAAATATTTACATGGCATTCAAATTATAATGGTATCTAATACTCCACACCTCCGGTTTACTTCCAAAACAACAAAGAGATACTGCGTTTGTCACTAGAAAAAAAGGTTAAAAAATTACTGGCTATTGATGGTGCGATCGCATCAAAAGTAAAAGGTTTTGAAGTTAGGGATGATCAAGTTGAAATGTCTCTTGATATTGTTGAAGTCATAAATAAGCAAGGCGCTTTAGTAGCAGAGGCAGGTACGGGTACCGGAAAAACATTTGCCTATTTGGTACCTGCTTTGTTATCGGGTAAAAAAGTCATTATTTCAACCGCTACAAAAACTTTACAAGAGCAACTACTCACAAAAGATATTCCTTTTTTACTTGATATGTGTGGTGTAGAAGGTAAGGCAAGGTTATTAAAAGGTCGTGAAAACTATTTGTGTCCACAACGCTTAGAGTTAGCAGAAACATCAGAGGATCATCCAAAATCAGTTTGGAAGAAGCTATCTTTAATTAGTGAGTGGCGCCATAAAACTAAAACGGGTGATAAAGCTGAACTAGGGTCTATTGATGAAAATGACCCTGTTTGGAGTCGAGTTTGTGCTCGTTTAGAGTTTTGCCAGGCCAATGGCTGTCATGCAGAGGGGGATTGTTTCTACCCTAAAATGAAGCAAGAAGCTGCGGATGCTCAGGTATTGGTCGTTAATCATCATTTATTTAGTGCAGACTTGTCGATGAGAAACAAAGGCTTTGGTGAAGTACTGCCGGAAGCTGATATTTATATCTTTGATGAAGCTCATAAGCTCCCTGATATCGCTGCTCAATTTTTAGGGTTTAGCATCAGTCGCTCACAGCTTGATGAGCTGGCGAGAGACATTAGAAGCTCACAGAAAGAAGAATCACCTGAGTCGGTCGAGATTTCAGACCAAGTAAAGTTATTTGAAACCCAAATTCAAAAATTTACGTTGCAGTTAGGTAAATGGGAGAAGCGTTGGTTATGGGAAGAATTTTCTCAAAACAAGGTTGCCATGAAGCTACTGTCAACCTTAAGGAACCAGCTCACTTTATTGGTCGATATGCTAAAACCGATTACTGATCGAGGGAAGTTACTTTCTGCAGTTTACAAACGATGTCAGGATTTTGAATCAGAGCTAGATATCTGGTTGACAACACAATCTAAAAATAAAATTAGGTGGTTAGAATCTTCTCAAGCCCGGTTTAAACTTAACCTCACCCCTTTAAGTGTTGCAGAACCTTTTCGTCAGCAAATGGATAGTTTAGGCGGTGCTTGGATTTATACCTCGGCGACTATTAGTGTGGATGGTGCCTTTACTTATTTTACCAGTCGTTTAGGCTTGGAAGAAGCTAGCTGTAAGCATTGGGATAGCCCTTTTGATTATCAAAAACAAGCTGTTTTATATCACCCAGTTGGACTGCCAGAGCCTAGATCAGAAGACTACATTAAAATCTGTATGCGTGCTATTTGGCCATTGTTGTTGGCTAGTAAAGGTTGTGCTTTCCTGTTATTTACTAGCTATAAAGCATTGTCTGAGGCAGAATCAATTTTGGCAGAGCACTGGCAGGGATCCTTGTTATCTCAAGGATCTATGCCAAAGAATGAGTTACTAGCTCAATTTAAAACTGCAAAGTTACCTATATTGTTGGGCACCAGTAGCTTTTGGGAGGGTGTTGATATGCAGGGCGACGCTTTAAAAATAGTGATGATTGATCGAATCCCTTTTATTCCGCCAGATGACCCTATTGTGCAGGCAAGAGAATCTGCCCTTAAGCAGAAAGGTTTGAATAGTTTTTTTCACTTTCAAGTGCCTGAAGCTACGATTGCTTTAAAGCAAGGGGTCGGTCGCTTAATTCGTTCCAGTCAAGACACAGGTGTTTTGGTGCTGTGTGATCCTCGCTTGAGAACAAAGCGTTATGGCCAAACTATTATTAACAGTCTGCCTAATTTTAGGTGGGTATATGATGTTTCTGAAGCGATTAAGATGCTGTCGCAAGATAGAAAGCAACTAACATCACAAGTGAATGAAGATAATAAAACTCAAATAGAGCAAGGAAACACAGAATGAGTAGCCCTACAATATTAGCAGTAGAATCTTCGACTAAAGCTTGTTCGGTTAGTTTATTACACCAAGGCCTATATTATTCGTTGTATGAAGTAGCCCCTCAGCAGCATGCAAATTTAATGCTAATCATGGTTGAAAGTGTTTTGCAAAAAGCTGGTATTAAAGGAGGGCGAGTTGATGCCTTAGCACTTTGCGATGGTCCTGGTGCCTTTACAGGGGTTAGAATCGCGGCAGGAGTGATTCAAGGGCTAGCTTATGGTTGGCAATGCCCTGTGGTAACTGTGTCTAGCTTAGAGGCTTTAGCTTTTCAAGCTTATGAAGAAACTGGTTGCGAACAGCTTGTTGCTTGTTTGGATGCACGTATGCAGGAAATGTATTTACAGGAGTGCCAAGTTAGTGAGGGTATTTTAAGTTCAGACAGTCCTTTAATGTTAAGTGAGTCAGAAGCTAAAAATAGGATATTATCCAATTCAGCCAAAGTAGGAGTTGGAGATATATTGCCAGAGTTTCCCAGCATAACAACGCTGCTCCCTATCTGGATAGAAGCTTACCCCCATGCGGAGGCGGTGGTAAAAATTGCGCTGCAAAGAGTATCAGAAGGAAAGCTTGTCCAAGATGAGGTTCCATTACCTCTTTATTTGAGAAATAACGTAGCAATTAAAAAGAAAGTTTAAGCAGTTTGGTGCTTGAAAATAAGGCTAAAAGGTAAGTTTATGCAAATAACTCAAAGATTTAAATTAGCAGGGTTACTTTTCATTATCAGTCTAGTGAGTTTGCCTATTCAGGCAAAGGTGTTTACGGTAGGGGAAACGATTATGATTGGTTTTCCTGCTAATAATATTAAAGATGATGCCTATATTATTGGTGTGGTAAAAAAGCTCACTAAAGAGGGTGATTATCAAATATCAGTAAGAGACTTTGTGGAGGGGCATGATTATGGCTTGTCCTGTCAGCCAATAGATACATCGCAAGCAGCCAATTCAAACTCAGCTAGTTCTAATGGTTGGGAGATGTGGCAAGATACTAAAAACCTTTATAGTAAACAATTAGAATTTATTGTGCCAGCTAAAAAAGCAATGAAGTTATCTACAGGGCAATTAATGTTTATAGAGCGTTATAATATTTACATTACCTATTCTCGTTGGAAATCAAACCCTCTTGTCATGTCGATTGACCGAATTATCTCGGCACAACAAAGTGCTAAAGCAGAGGGGGTTGAACAAATTAACCCTGCTTTTGAGCTTGCTAAGTTAGATCGGTTGAGTTATTACGATTCCGTGACGGGCCGTCCTTACCAGCCTTTTGAGTCAATAAAGCCTTTAACGACATTATTAGATAAGGTTTTGGTCATGCTAGAAGAAAATCCAAGGCTCAAAAAATATTGGACAGCTCAAGCTCGTGATGGGAAAGGAATTGAAGACGATATGGAAATATATTTTTTAGTGGACGCCATTGATAAGGTAGTGAAAGACGTCCGCTCTACTTTGGATGAAGGTGGTTTAGAGGATGCGAATAAAAAAGACTTGAAAAAGCTTAAGCAGCAGTTAAGAGACTTGGTCAGACCTTTCTAGTGATCAAACTTATAATATTTTTGGTTTAAGTAGTCAGCAATATGTCCTATTTCATCGTCAAATAATCCAAGATGTAAATTGTTACTACAAAGAGTGACTGTTTTGGCTAAGGAAGCTTTGTCAGTGACCGTCATCTTAGGATTAGGACTAATTTTAAAGCCTAAACCAGCATGGCATTGCATGCAGTTGTTATCATCAAAAAGAACCTTTCCAGGGTGTTCTTCAGCACTAACCTCGCTAGTCATTAGCCCTAAGCCCAGTAATAGAATAGCGATAGATGTCGACTTTATACGCTTAAAATAGTTCATCAAATCAGCCTTTTTTTAATTGATTTGTATCAAGTTTACTCCTTTTGAGTTGATCGCGGTTAAAATATATTTATGGCGTATAATAGTTTTTTTATTAGAGCCTGTTGTAATAATAGGTGAGCCAGATAATATTTACATAGGGAAATAAAATGCAGAAACAAACATTTATTACAGGAAAAGATGCTTGTCTAGAAGATTCAATTGCAAAGATGCAAGAAACCTTATCTTCGGGTGGATTTGATATTGTGGTGGCTAGCTGGTTAAACCCTATTAAAAATGTTTATTCTGTACACATTAAGGACCAATATTGCCCTGCTTTATTTACCAATGGAAAAGGCTCAACAGAAAAATCTTGTTTAGCGAGCGCTTACGGAGAGTTTTTAGAGCGTCTTGAAACCAATTACTTTTTTTCAGATTTTAAAATAGATCTGCCCAATCAGCCTTTTATTTATTATCCGAATGAAGTCAAACTCGTGCAAAAAGATTTTAAACAAGCATTAACCCCCAAACTTTGGGCGCTATATGACCCAAGTAGTGAGTGGATAGCTGAAGATTTATTAAGTTTTAATGATGATTCAGATGAAATTACCTGTATTCCTATGCAGGCAGCAACGACTCGAGACACCGTATTATTTCCTATGAATGTCTTTAGTAACCTATATGCCAGTAATGGTTTGTGTGCAGGTAATACTTTGGTAGAAGCTAAGGTTCAAGGTTTGTCAGAAGTATTCGAACGTTGGGTAAAAGGTATTATCTTAAAAGAAAACCTTTGTTTGCCAGAAGTGCCGGATAGTGTTATTAGTCAATTTCCTATTATTGTTGAAGCGATTGAAGACTTAAAGAAACAAGGGCTTGTCGTATCAGTAAGAGATGCTTCATTGGGCGGAAAATACCCTGTTATGAATGTGACACTTTTTGAGCAAGCAACCGGGCAATGTTTTGCCTCTTTTGGTGCGCACCCTATTTTTGAAGTGGCGCTAGAAAGAACGTTAACAGAGTCGCTACAAGGTCGACAGTTAAGTCAGTTAGAGGGTTTTCAAACCCCAATTTTTGATGAAGATTTAGTCGCAGATTATGAAAACATTGAAAATCATTTTATAGATTCAAGTGGGCTATTACATGCTAAATTTATTAGTGATCAGTATGACTATGACTTTATTCACTGGAACTTTGAAGGCAATACGCAGTTACAGTATGATGCGTTGATTAAAATTGTACAAGATGAAGGTCATGAAGTTTATAGTGCAGATTATGAGCACTACGGCTTGCCAGCCAGTCGTATTGTCGTGCCAGGCATGTCAGAAGTTTTTCCCATCTCTGAACTGGTTGAAAATAACCAGAACCAAGGAAGAGTGCTAAGAAATATCTTACAAAGCATTGGTGGCACTTCGGTTAAGCCAGAACAGTATAGTAATGCTTTATCAGAAATAGAATCACTAGGGTTATCTGACCACCAAGGTGTCGCTAACTTAATTGGTTTATTGCCCACAGAAGGTAGCTATTGGAAAAAGCTAAAAGTCGTTGAACTTAATATGTTTTTAGCCTTAGCTTCAGGTGACCTAGAGCGAGCTGAAGAAGAGTTACTAAATTGCTTTTACTTTGTGGATGATTCAAAAGCACATGTGTTTTATAAAGCCTTGAACTTTATGTTAGAAATAAAGCTTGGCTATTCAGACAAAGGTTATTCAGAAAATATGCTAAACACTTTGTTTGGCAGTGCGTTAGTTTTACAAGTAGAATCTCATATTCAGGGTCAAAGCTTTTTGCGAGATTTACCTGTTGGTAATGCAGCTTTTGAACAAAGTGCAATGCATCAAAAGCTCCTCAATATTTATCAAAGAGTTCAGGCTTGTAAATTAGCTGTATAGATATAAATACGCCTAATATTACATTTTAGGCTAGCTTCAAAATTTAGGCCTAGCCTTAATGTAAATTTGTTAGAATATGAGGTATTATTTTTCATTCGTAAATTGGAATAACAAATGAAGTTAGATTTTTTAGATTTTGAACAACCTATCGCTGAACTTGAAGCAAAAATTGATGAACTAAGGCATTTAGATGGCCAGGATATGAACTTGATCCAAGAAGTCTCAGCCTTAGAAAAGAAAAGCAATGATTTAACGAAAACCATTTTCTCTAAGTTAACTGATGTGCAAATTGCACAGGTTGCAAGGCACCCGCAAAGACCTTATCTTTTAGACTATATTAAAGAAATATTTACGGACTTTAAAGAACTCCATGGTGATAGAGCTTTTGCAGATGATGCCGCTATTGTTGCGGGTCTAGCACGGATTGATGGTCAAGCTGTCATGGTTATTGGTCAGGAAAAAGGGAGAGATACTAAAGAAAAGATTTATCGAAACTTTGGTATGCCCAAGCCAGAAGGCTATCGCAAGGCTTTGCGCCTAATGAAGATGGCTGAAAGATTTGGTTTGCCTGTCTTAACCTTTATTGACACACCGGGTGCTTACCCAGGTATCAATGCAGAGGAGCGTGGACAGTCTGAAGCCATTGCGCGTAACTTAATGGAAATGGCGGAATTAAAAGTACCAATTATTTGTTCTGTTATTGGTGAAGGTGGTTCAGGTGGTGCTTTAGCCATTGGTGTGGGTGACGTTACCATGATGATGGAATACAGTACTTATTCTGTTATTTCTCCAGAAGGTTGTGCTTCTATCTTATGGAAAGATGCGGCTTATGCTTCAGATGCTGCTTCTGCACTGGGCATTACCTCTGCTCGCTTGCAAGAGCTAGGGTTGGTTGACGTAGTTGTTTCAGAACCATTAGGCGGTGCTCATAGAAAGCCTGAAATGGCAGCCGCCTCTTTAAAAGAAGCCTTGATTTCACAGTTAAACCAATTAAAGCATAAGCCTGTTGATCAGCTTGTTAGCAGTCGTTATAACCGTTACATGGGTTATGGCAACTACGAAGAAGCTTAATCTTAGTTGCCTTTATCAAGGCGACTATTAATTGATATGTCTTATCAATTAGTTACCAATGCTACCCTTAAATTTCTAGAAGCCTTGCCTGAAAAGGCAAGCTTAACGCTAGGGCTAAGTGGTGGAATTGATTCTGTTGTTTTGTGTCATGCCTTGGCAAAAAATATTCATGCTACGCCTTCTTTAACCTCAAAAAAAATTCAAGTTCAAACTTGTTACATTCATCATGGCTTGCAAAAAGAAGCAGATAACTGGGCTTTATTTACCCAAAAAATTTCAGAAAACTTAGGTCTTCCGTATCAATTTGTTCAAATTTCAGTTGGTTCTACAGCTCGTAAGGGGGTTGAAGCAGCCGCTAGAGAAGCAAGGTATCAAGCTTTATTTGATGTATGTCCGGCTGATGGTTACCTGTTAACTGGTCACCACTTAAATGATCAAACGGAAACCATTTTACTGAATTTATTTAGAGGGTCTGGTGTTAAGGGCTTACTCGGTATGCCAGCGTCAAAATATGTTGCAGAGCAGAAAGCCTTTTTAGTAAGGCCTTTGTTAACGGTTTCGCAGCAAGCCATTCAAGATTATGCTGAGCACTATCAATTGCAGTGGGTGGAAGATTTATCCAATCAAGACAATAGTTTTAAAAGAAACTATTTAAGAAATGATTTGCTACCCAAAATTCGCCAGGGGTGGTCTGGTGTTGAGGGCAATGTTGTTCGGTTTTCTAATCATTTAAGGGAGTCTCAAGGCTTGCTAGATGAGCTAGCACAGTCTGATTTAGAAAAATGTACTTATCATCCACTTTGGATTTGCCTTGAAGCTGTTCAAACGTTAAGTTGGCCGAGACAAAAAAATATTATTCAATATTGGTTGTCGGAAAAAGCACTTTATTCAGTACGGATGACAGAATCTATTTTTGAATGGTTAGCACTCAACTTACAAAATGATAATGGCAATGCACACGCACTTAGAAAGGGAAAAAATTTCAGTTTAAGGGTGGAAAAAAAGACTCTATTTGTTTTGCCTTTGTTAGCTGTAAAGTACCGTTTTCCATTGAATGATTTTAATGCACTGGAACAGGGGTTTAGCGAAAATGTTTTAGCAGAAAGACTATTGATGTTACAGGTTAATAATCCTTTTGATAGGCGAGTGATTCGCAATATTTCAGAGGTTGAACTTGGTAGTAATCAGCCCCTAAAAAAATGGTTTAAAGCTAATTCGATTTGCTTATGGAATCGAAGCCGCTGGCCTGTGCTAGCAGAAAATGGCCTGCTAATTGAAATTATCGGTTTTAATTCTTCTTTGAAATAGATTTTCTATTATAAAGTTAGTGATTTTAAGCCAGGTTTTTTTGCAGAAAACTCAAGTTTCCGCTATAATATTCATCCATTCTACGGGCATATTTATCTTCAAGCCTTAGTAACATAAATTATCAAAAAGTGAATTCATGACCAAGTTTATATTTGTCACCGGTGGCGTTGTTTCTTCTTTAGGGAAAGGTATTGCTGCAGCCTCTTTAGGCGCCTTGCTAGAAGCAAGAGGCCTAAAGGTTAGTATGTTAAAAATGGACCCTTACATTAACGTTGACCCAGGAACCATGAGCCCATTACAGCATGGTGAGGTATTTGTGACCGATGATGGCGCAGAGACAGATTTAGATTTGGGTCATTACGAGCGATTTGTTCAAAAATATTTCGGTAAAAAGAACAGTTTCTCTGCCGGTCAAGTGTATGAGAATGTTATTCGTAAAGAACGCAAAGGCGACTATCTTGGTGGTACAGTTCAAGTTATTCCGCATATTACTGATGAAATAAAACGTCGTATCCTTTTGGCTGCAGAAGGGGCTGATATTGCAATGGTAGAAGTCGGTGGAACAGTCGGTGATATCGAATCCCTGCCTTTTTTAGAAGCTATTCGCCAGCTAGGAGTTGAAGTAGGGCGTGATCGAGCCTTGTTTATGCATTTAACCTTACTGCCTTATATTGCAGTGGCGGGTGAAGTCAAAACCAAGCCAACTCAGCATTCCGTTAAAGAATTACGTTCTATTGGTATTCAGCCCGATATTCTGGTTTGTCGTTCTGAGTTGAAGCTAGGCGATACAGAAAAGAAAAAAATTGCACTGTTTACCAATGTAGAAGAAAAAGCCGTAATCAGTTCACTAGATGCTCGCAGCATTTATGAAGTGCCTCGTATGTTGCACGAACAAGGGTTAGATGATTTGGTCACCCATCGCTTTAGAATAGAGGCTCCTGTTGCAAATATCGCTGACTGGGATCAAATTGTAGCAGATCAGTTGAGCCCTGAAAAAACCGTCGATATTGCAATGGTGGGTAAATATGTTGATTTAACCGAAGCCTATAAATCTTTAAATGAAGCCTTGATTCACGGCGGAATTCATGCCCACACAAAAGTAAAAATTCATTACATCGATTCAGAAACACTTGAAACTGATGGAATTGATGCCATTAAGGATATGGATGCGATTTTGGTGCCCGGTGGATTTGGTGAGCGTGGCGTGGAAGGTAAAATTTTAGCCATTCAATATGCTCGTGAAAACAAAGTACCTTATTTAGGTATCTGTTTAGGGATGCAAATGGCGGTAGTTGAATTTGCACGTCATGTTGCTAACTTAAAAGATGCTCATAGTCTAGAGTTAAATGCTGAAACACCTCATCCCGTTGTGGCATTGATTACAGAGTGGACTGATGAGCAAGGTAAAACTGTTCAACGAGATGAGACGGCAGATCTAGGTGGTACGATGCGCTTAGGGGGTCAAAACTGTGTGTTAAATTCAGGTAGTTTGCTAGCAGATGTTTATGGTGAAAGCTTAATTAGAGAAAGACACCGCCATCGTTATGAAGTGAATGATGGTTATGTGGCAAAGTTGGAAGAGTCGGGTCTGATTATTTCAGGTAAATCTGAAGATGGTAGCTTAGTTGAGACCATTGAAATTGCAGATCATCCTTGGTTTATTGCTTGCCAATTCCACCCAGAATTTACTTCTACACCACGTAATGGTCACCCTTTATTTACGTCGTTTGTTGAAGCGGCGAATATTCAAAAAACTCTTAAGAAATAGAGAAGGTTGTTTAAATGAAATTATGTAACTTTAACGTTGGTATTGATCAGCCTTTCTTTTTAATTGCGGGCCCTTGTGTCATTGAATCAGAACAAATGGCGTTAGATACAGCAGGGCGTTTAAAAGAGTTAACAGCAGAACTAGGTATACCTTTTATTTATAAGTCTTCTTATGATAAAGCGAACCGTTCATCAACTCAAAGCTTTCGTGGTTTAGGCGTTGAAGAAGGGTTGAGAATTCTTCAAAAAGTAAAAGATGAAATTGGTGTACCTGTTTTAACCGACGTACATGAAGATTCTCCTTTAGATGAAGTGGCTTCTGTTGTCGATGTAATGCAAACGCCTGCTTTTTTAGTTCGTCAAACTAACTTTATTCAAAATGTATGTCGTCAAGGCATCCCTGTTAATATCAAAAAAGGGCAGTTTCAAGCGCCTTGGGATATGGATCAGGTGGTTGCCAAAGCACGTGAAGTGGGTAATGAACATATTATGGTTTGTGATCGTGGTACTTCATTTGGTTACAACACACTGGTTTCTGATATGCGTGGTTTGGCTTCAATGCGTCAAACAGGTTGTCCGGTGGTATTTGATGCTACTCATTCAGTTCAGCAACCGGGTGGCAACGGCACAACCTCTGGCGGGCAAAGAGAAATGGTGCCGGTATTGGCACGTGCAGCCATTGCCGCTGGTGTGTCAGGTGTCTTTATGGAAACCCATCCAGATCCTGATAAAGCCTTATCTGATGGCCCTAATATGTGGCCACTAGGCAATTTACGCCCGGTACTAGAAACCATGAAGATGTTAGACGATATTGTCAAATCACAAGGCTTCATTGAAAATCAAACTTAAATAAAGCTTGAAGAGCTACTTAACGGGTGGTTTCAAGTTTTACCAGGATTTAAATTTTAAAAATATATAGTTGAAAATAGGAATATAGCATGTCGCTAATTAAAAGCATTAAAGCTCGTCAAGTAATCGATTCACGTGGTAACCCAACCGTAGAAGCAGACGTACTGCTAGACGATGGTTCTTTTGGGCGTGGTATTTCACCTTCAGGAGCCTCTACAGGTTCTCGTGAAGCAATTGAAATACGTGATGGTAATAAGTCTGTTTACGGTGGAAAAGGTGTATTAACTGCTGTTGCAAATATTAATGGTGAAATTCAAACAGCGCTTATCGGTCAAGATGCCACTAACCAAGCGGTCATTGATCAGATTATGATTGATTTAGATGGTACAGAGAACAAGGCTCGTTTAGGTGCAAATGCTATTTTAGCAGTATCTATCGCAACAGCTCAAGCGGCGGCAAAGTCAAAAGGACTTCCTTTATACGCTTACTTAAAAACAGACGATTATAAAATGCCTGTTCCTATGATGAATATTATTAACGGTGGTGAGCATGCTGATAACTCTGTAGACTTCCAAGAATTTATGATCATGCCTGTTGGTGCCTCTAGCCTTGCAGAAGCTGTGCGTTATGGTTCTGAAGTGTTTCATGCCCTTAAGAAAGTACTCTCAGATAAAGGTTATAGCACTACTGTTGGTGATGAAGGTGGGTTTGCGCCTAACCTTAAGTCTAACGAAGAAGCTTTCACGGTTATTCTTGAGGCTATTGATGCGGCTGGTTACAAGGCTGGTAAAGATATTATGATCGCAATGGACGCCGCTTCTACAGAGTTATACGAGAATGGTGTTTATACATTGAAGTCTGAAAACAAAGTTTTAACTTCTAAAGAAATGGTTGACCTATTATCTAGCTGGGCAACAAAGTACCCAATTATCTCTATTGAAGATGGTTTAGACGAGTCTGATTGGGATGGCTTTAAATATCAAACTGAAAAAGATGGTCACCGTTTACAAGTAGTGGGCGATGATTTATTTGTTACTAATACTAAAATTTTAGCGGAAGGTATTGAGAAGGGTGTGGCTAACTCAATTCTAATCAAGATTAACCAAATTGGTACCTTAACAGAAACTTTTGAAGCGATTGCGATGGCCAAAAAAGCTGGTTATACCGCTATAGTTTCTCATCGTTCTGGTGAAACAGAAGATGTGGTTATTGCTGACATCGCAGTAGCAACAGGTTGTGGTCAAATTAAAACAGGTTCTCTATCACGTACTGACCGTATCGCTAAGTATAACCAGTTAATTCGTATTGAAGAAGCGCTGGGAGATGCGGTTAGCTATCCTGGTATGGATGCTTTCTACAACTTAAAAAAGTAATCTAATTTACGTTTAGCTCACTGAAAAGTGGGCTAATTTAGTCTGCTATTTTGGTAGAATTCTTACAAAGATAGCAGTGTAAATTAGCTTGCCAGCGTTGCAGTTAAAAGGAAGAAATTGTATGAAATCTGTCTTTATTGTATTGGGAGTGATTGTTTTATTGTTAGCAATGCGCCTCCTTTCCTCTCATGGCGGTATCGTAGAATATTTTTCTTTGCAAACAAAGTTAGAAGCATTACAAGCTGAAAACCAACAGCTGATGCAAAGTAATGCATCCCTTAAAAAAGAAGTGTTAGACCTACAATCTAGTACAGATTCAATTGAAGCCATTGCCCGTGAAAAATTAGGGATGGTGGCTAAAGATGAAGTATTTGTAAAGGTCATTAAGTTAAATTAACCCTTCTTGTTTCCTGTGAATAATCCATAGTTTCACACTACCTTTGTCTTTTTTCGGAATTCTTTAATGTCCAATAGTCACCAATCTGATAACGTTTCAAAAACAATTCGTCTTACCGAATATAGTCACGGCGCTGGGTGTGGTTGTAAAATCTCTCCTAAAATTTTAGACAGCATATTAAAATCAAACCTAGCCATTACGCCTAACCCAGCCTTATTGGTTGGGCATAGCACAAAAGATGATGCCGCTGCATTTGACTTAGGCAATGGCACATCTGTATTAAGTACCACCGATTTCTTTATGCCTATTGTGGATGACCCTTTTACCTTTGGCAAAATAGCCGCCACCAATGCCATTAGCGATATTTACGCAATGGGCGGAAAGCCTTTAATGGCCATTGCCATTTTTGGCTGGCCAATTGACCGTTTACCCGCTGAAGTGGGGCAGCAGGTAATAGAAGGTGGGCGTGCAACCTGTGAAGCAGCAGGTATTCCTTTAGCGGGTGGGCACTCTATAGATTCTCCAGAACCTATCTTTGGTTTGGCGGTTACGGGTATTGTTGATAACAAATACTTAAAGACCAATGCAACAGCAGAAGCAGATTGTGAGATATTCCTTACTAAATCTGTCGGGATTGGTATTCTGACTACGGCACAAAAACAGAAAAAAATAAGTGATTTAGATATGGCCGCTGCGATTGATTCTATGACCGCTTTAAATAAGGCGGGTACAGAGTTAGCAGAATTAGAAGGTGTTTCTGCCTTAACAGATGTCACAGGGTTTGGCTTGTTAGGCCACTTAATCGAAGTCTGTGAAGGCAGTAAAATTGCCGCACAAATTAATTTTGAGGCTGTGCCGGTTTTAAATAATGTATTCAATTATTTAGAGCAAGGTTGTGTGCCTGGCGGAACAGGTCGAAACTTTGACAGCTATGGACATAAAGTTTGTGGATCTCTTGATGGCAGAATAAGCGACCTTCAAAAAAATATTCTTTGTGACCCCCAAACTTCCGGTGGATTACTGGCTGTAGTACGCAAAGACACAGTAGAAGCTTTTCAAACAATTGCTAAAAAGCATGGATTAACGTTACATAGCATTGGCCAGACACGACAGCAAACACAAGCTAATTCAGCTTGCTGTGTTGAGGTGGTTTAATGACTTCCTTGACGCAGTTCCCAGAGGACTTACCGCAAACAGATAATTTTTTGGATATTGTCCTTAATCAAACCCCTTTAATTGATGTTAGAGCGCCCGTTGAATTTCAGCAAGGAGCTTTTTCTTCAGCTTGTAACTTACCACTGATGGATGACAAAGAGCGCGAAGCCGTGGGAATCTGTTATAAAGAACAAGGTAGTGACGAGGCAGTTAAGCTTGGTCATAAACTGGTTAATCAGCAAGTTAAAGAACCTAGGGTAGAAGCTTGGAAAGCTTATATTTCAGCTAACCCAAATGCTTTACTTTATTGCTTTAGAGGCGGTATGCGTTCTAAGATTTCACAGCAATGGCTAAATGATGCTGGCTGTGACATAACCCGTTTAAAAGGGGGCTACAAAGCCTTTAGGCGTTACTTAATTGATTATATAGATAATATTCCTGCGCTATTTGCAGCACGCAATATTCAGCCTATTATATTGGCGGGTAGAACTGGAACGGGTAAAACCTTGGTTTTACAGCATATTGAAAACCAAGTTGACCTAGAAGGCTTGGCTAACCACAGAGGCTCCACCTTTGGTCGCCACTTTGATCCGCAGCCGACCCAAATAAACTTTGAAAATAAGTTGGCAATGGCCTTGATTCAATTTGTTGAGTCGGATGCACAGCATAAGCAGTTAATTGTTGAAGATGAAGCTCGTAATGTTGGTTCGCTTAATGTTCCTTTAAAGTTATTTGACTTTTTAAAGACTGGACAACGCATTGTTTTGGAAACCCCTTTAAGTGAACGCATTGATATTACGCTAGATGAATATGTAAAAGTCGCACAGCAAGAATATGCTACTTTGCAAGACTGGGTTGACTTTATGACGGCTGCTTTTTCACGTATTCAGAAACGTTTAGGAGGGGAAAGATATCAGCGAGTGGTAGAATTTTTTGAAGCAGCGATGGTTCAGCAACATAAAACGGGTGAGCTAGAAGGGCATAGACCTTGGATTGAAATATTGCTGGTAGAATATTACGACCCAATGTATGACTTTCAAATGGAAAAGAATAATCATCCTGTTTTATTTTCAGGCAATATTGAAGAAGTGGTTGCTTACATTAAATCGTTAATTAATGAGGCGTAAAGACTGTTTAGGTTTCTGGTTATCAAGAAAGCTTGAACCTTAAAAATCGCCAGGGGTGGGTACAACCTTTAGTGGATTTAAGATAGGGTTAGAGCTCAAGCGTCCACTTCTTAGGGGGGAAGTCTTTTAAGGTATCTTCTTCTAAACCTTTTTCAAATTCTGCTCGGTTGATTAAATGGGCCCCTAATGAATTAAGGTGTTCGCTTTCAATTTGAGCATCAATCATGTTAAATCCCCAAACCTTTAATTGTTCGACTAGGTGCACAAATCCTACCTTAGAAGCATTGCTTGTTTTAGTAAACATAGATTCACCAAAAAATACCTTGCCAATTGCCACACCATATAACCCGCCAACCAACTTATCTTTTAGCCATACTTCGACGGAATGGGCATGACCTTGTTCATGCAATTCAATATAAGCTTGTTGCATGTCATCCAAAATCCAAGTGCCTTCTTCCTCTTGTCGCTTTATATTGGCACAAGCTTGAATGACAGCAGGGAAGTCTTTATCAAAGGTGATGGTAAATTTTTGTTGGCGAATAAGCTTTGCCAAGCTTTTACTCACTTTTAAATTGTCTACAAATACGACCGACCGAGGGTTTGGGCTCCACCACATGATGTCACTTTCTTCATTAAACCAGGGGAATATACCTTGTGAATAGGCACACAACAGCCATTCAGGCGTTAAGGCACCGCCCATAGCAAGCAGGCCATCAGGGTCAGTCATGGCTAGTTCTGTTGGGGGAAACATAACAGGGCTTTCATCTAGCCAAAAAGGCACGGTAATCGGTTGGTTTGCACTCATGATATTTTTTGTTCAAAAAGAAATAAGAGTCTATTCTAATTGGTTAAAATGCTTCTTCAAACTTTATATATAGAAACTTAGCTTAAATGACACAATTTGTTCACCTACATGTTCACTCTGAATACTCCGTTATGGATTCAACGCTTGGCGTAAAAACAGCTATTAACCTGGCGGCAAGTGGAGAACAACCTGCTTTAGCCATTACTGATCAAGCGAATATGTTTGCCTTGGTAAAATTTTATAGCAATGCGATGGATTCGGGGATAAAGCCGATTATTGGTGTAGATGTATATGTTGAATCACCAGAAGGTGATGTCTTTAAGGTAGTTTGCCTGTGCCAAAATGAACAAGGTTATTTAAACCTATCGCATATTCTTTCTAAAGCTTATCTTGAAAATCAGCATATATTGAATGGCAAAATGCGCGCCTGTATTAAGCAAGAATGGTTAGCCGAAAGAAATGAAGGGTTAATCATTTTATCTGGCGGACGAGAGGGGGATGTTGGTAAGGCCATTTTGGCAGAAAAGCCTAACTTGGTGACTGCGCGTGTAAAGTGGTGGACAAATTACTTTCCGAATCGTTTTTATTTAGAGCTTATTCGCACTCAGCGAGAGGGTGAAGAAGCCTGTATTGTCGGTGCGCTTGAAATCTCTCAACGCTATCAAGTACCTGTTGTGGCGACCAATGATGTACGTTTTGAAAAGTCGGCCGACTTTGAAGCTCATGAAGTACGTGTTTGTATTCATGATGGTTATGTATTGGGTGATCCTAACCGTCCTAAAATTTATTCAGAAGAGCAATATTTTAAAACTACCGCTGAAATGGTCGAGCTATTTTCAGATGTTCCTGAAGCCATTGCTAACTCACTTGAAATAGCCAAACGTTGTAATTTAGATTTAACCTTAGGTGAATTTTTCCTACCTGACTTCCCTGTTCCAGATGGTTTAACACCTGATGATTATTTTATTCAAGCTTCTAAGGAAGGTTTGAATGAACGGTTAGACTTTTTATTTGGGCACTTAAATGAAGTTGAATTTGCCGAAAAACGTATTGAATATGATGAACGCCTTAAATTTGAATTAGACATTATTATTCAAATGGGATTCCCGGGCTACTTTTTTATCGTTGCCGATTTCATTCAATGGGGTAAAGACAATGGCGTGCCTGTCGGGCCTGGGCGTGGTTCTGGTGCGGGGTCACTGGTAGCTTATGTGCTTAAAATTACCGACCTAGACCCTTTAGAGTACGACCTGTTATTCGAACGTTTTCTAAACCCTGAGCGTGTTTCGATGCCCGATTTCGATGTCGACTTCTGTATGGATCGCCGTGATGAAGTGATTAGCTATGTTTCTCGCCAGTATGGTCAAGACCATGTTTCTCAAATTGTCACTTTCGGCACCATGGCCGCTAAGGCGGTTATTCGAGATGTTGGTCGTGTATTAGACTTAGGTTACGGCAAGGTCGATAGTGTTGCAAAGTTGATTCCCAATGACTTAGGTATCAAGCTAAAAGAAGCGCTAGAGCAAGAACCCCTTTTACAAGAACGTTATGATGAAGAAGAAGATATTCGCCAGCTATTAGACCTAGGTTTAATTCTAGAAGGTACGATTCGTAATACAGGTAAGCATGCGGGTGGTGTGGTGATTGGCCCGAAACCTTTAGATGAGTTTTGCCCTATTTTATGTGAAGCCGATGGCTCTAGTGTGGTCACGCAACTTGATAAAAACGATGTTGAAACCATTGGTTTGGTTAAGTTCGATTTTTTGGGGTTAAGAACCCTAACCATTATTGACTGGGCATTAGCGTCCATTAATGAGGGTAAAGAAAAAGGGCAAGAAGGTTTTATTGAAATTGAGCGTATTCCTTTACAAGATACCGAAACCTTTGACCTAATTAAAACGGGTCGAACCACGGGTGTATTCCAGTTAGAATCTTCGGGTATGCAAAACCTAATTGTGCGCTTAAAGCCCGATTGTTTTGAAGATATTATCGCCTTGGTTGCACTCTTCCGTCCCGGGCCACTAGAATCAGGCATGGTTGATAACTTTATTGCGCGTAAGCATGGTAAAGAAAAAGTATCTTACCCAGATGCACAGTTCCAACATGACTCTCTTATCCCTGTTTTAGAACCGACCTACGGTGTTATTTTGTACCAAGAGCAGGTGATGCAAATTGCCCAGGTACTGGCCGGTTATACGCTAGGTGGCGCGGATATGCTACGTCGTGCAATGGGTAAGAAAAAACCTGAAGAAATGGCTAAGCAGCGTTCAGTCTTTAAAGAAGGCGCTATTAGCATCAATGTTGATGGCGACCTTGCCATGAAAATTTTTGACTTGGTAGAAAAGTTTGCCGGTTATGGTTTTAACAAGTCTCACTCTGCCGCCTATGCATTAGTGTCTTATCAATCGGCTTGGTTGAAAACACATTATCCTGCTGAATTTATGGCGGCGCAAATATCGTCAGATATGGATAACACTGAAAAAGTCGTCCACATGATTAACGAATGTTATTCCATGGGCTTAGAAGTGGATGTACCTAATATTAATGAAGGCCATATTCACTTTAAACCGGTGGTGGGTGAAAAACGCTTACGTTATGGTTTAGGTGGTATTAAAGGCGTTGGAGAAGCGGCCTTAGAAGGCGTGGTGGCAGAACGTGAAAAAAATGGCCTTTTCACCAGTTTGTTTGATTTCTGTCTGCGCGTGAACCGTAAGGCCAATAAACGCGTGTTAGAAGCCTTGATTAATGGTGGTGCCTTCGACAAGTTGCATGATAACCGAAATGCCATGTTGCACAGTATTGGTTTTGCGCTGCAAAAGGCCGACCAAAAGCATAAGGATGAAGCGGCAGGACAAGCAGACCTTTTTGGCGATGCAATGGCTTTTGAAGAAGAAAATTCCGAAACTCTGATTAACGTGCCTGAGATGGCTGAAAAAATACGCCTTAAGGCAGAAAAAAATGTTTTAGGGTTGTATTTGACTGGTCACCCTATTGAAGCTTATCAAGAAGAGTTAAGTCGTTATGTTGGCGAAAATCTATTTGCTTGCCAGCCGAAGAAGTGGGATAAAAAATGGGTGGCAGGCTTAATTGTTGAATCACGTGGAAAGGTAACCAAAAGTGGCTCTAAAATGGGTTTTGTCACCTTAGATGATAAAACAGCGAGATTGGAAGTAGTGATGCGTCCTAAAGTATATGAATCTTGCCAAGATATTATAGGAGTAGATAATATTGTGCTGATGTATGGTGAAATATCAGAAGACACGTTTAATGGCGGTATTAAGCTTGATGCAGAGCAGGTTGTTACACTTGCTGAAACGCGTATTGAAAAAGCACGCGCTATTAAGTTGCACGTCCATCAATCTCAAACAAGGCAAAGTGTGAGAGAGCTACAAGCACTTGTTGCACCTTATCAAGTTAGCGAAGAAGAAGTTGGATTGCCCTTAGTGATTGATTTTAAAAATCAACAAGCCAGTGCACAGCTGATTACAGAAGAAAACCTAGCCTTTAATCCAGACGATGAATTGCTGGAAAATTTAAGGTTATCAGGCTGGCAACCAGAAGTGGTTGTTTAATCTAATTTGATGTAAATTATTTTACCATTTTTTTTGCCTTTCCCCTGTTTTCATACAGAGCGTTAAGGTGTACTATTACTCTATTCAAATTGAATCCATTACACGGAAATATTATGTCAAACAATATCAAATCTATCTTGAAAGAAACCCGAGTTTTTAGTCCGTCTGCAGAATTTAAAGCAGCCGCAAATGTAAATGATGCCGTGTATCAAGAGCTGCTAGCCAAAGCAGATAATGATTATGTGGGTTTTTGGTCAGATTTAGCGAGAGAGAAGTTAAGTTGGTCTAAAGATTTTACGGTTGGGCTAGACGATTCAAACCCTCCTTTTTACAAGTGGTTTACCGATGGTGAACTAAACGCCTCTTATAACTGTATTGACCGCCATTTAGCAGATAAGTCTGACAAGTTAGCCATTATCTTTGAACAAGACGGTGGTAAGGTAGAGCAATATACCTATCAAGAATTACACGCAGAAGTGTCTCGCTTTGCCAATGCCTTGACGACTCAAGGCATTGAAAAAGGCGATAGAGTGGTTATTTATATGCCAATGGTTCCGCAGGCAGTCTTTGCGATGCAGGCTTGTGCCCGTATCGGTGCAATTCATTCAGTGGTGTTTGGTGGATTCTCTGCAGAAGCTTTAAAAGACAGAGTTGAAAGTGCAGAAGCCAAAATGGTTATTACTGCAAACATGAGTGTTCGTGGTGGTAAAAGTATCCCGCTTAAAGCCGCCGTTGATGAGGCGCTAGAAAAGGGTGGAAATAGTGTTAATACGGTCATTGTTTATAACCGTACAGATGATGTAATTGACATGAAAGAAGGTCGTGATATTTCATGGCAAGATGCCGTCGCAGGTATGAGCAACTATCATGATGCGCTAATGGTAAATGCTGAACATCCATTATTTTTACTTTATACATCAGGTTCAACAGGACAACCTAAAGGTATTCAGCACAGTACAGGTGGTTATCTTTTAAATGCTCACATTACCAATGAATGGGTGTTTGACTTAAAAGACAGTGATATCTTTTGGTGTACGGCCGATGTAGGTTGGATTACAGGGCACACTTATGTTGCTTATGGTCCACTTTCAGTAGGTGCAACCATGGTTATGTTTGAAGGGGTACCTTCTTACCCTGATGCAGGCCGCTTCTGGCAAATCTGTCAAGACCATGCAGTTAGCGTGTTCTATACCGCACCGACTGCCATTAGAGCCTTGATGAAGTATGGCGATGCGATCCCAAATCAATATGATTTAACCAAATTACGTTTATTAGGGACCGTTGGCGAGCCTATTAACCCAGAAGCTTGGATGTGGTATTACAATATTATTGGTGGTGGAAAATGTCCTATCGTCGATACCTGGTGGCAAACAGAAACAGGAGCACACATGATTGCCCCTTTACCAGGCGTGACTGACTTAAAACCGGGTTCCTGTACCAAGCCTTTGCCGGGTATTGATGCCAAAATTGTGGATGAAGCAGGCCAAGTTTTAGAGAATGGTGATGGTGGTTACCTGGTGATTGAAAAGCCTTGGCCTTCAATGGTGAGAACAATTTGGGGGGATGACGATAGGTTTGTTGAAACCTACTTCGGCATGTTTAACAATAAATACTATGTCGTAGGCGACAGCGCACACCTAGATACAGATGGTAACTACTGGATTATGGGACGTATAGATGATGTCTTAAACGTTTCTGGTCACCGTTTAGGAACAATGGAAATTGAATCAGCATTGGTTTCTCACCCTTTAGTAGCAGAATCAGCCGTGGTTGGTAAGCCGCATGAAATTAAAGGTGAATCTGTATTTGCTTTCGTTGTATTGAATACTGATATTCCAGAGGGTGAAGAGCGTGCAGAGCTTATTCAAACTTTACGTGGTCATGTCGCTAAAGAAATTGGACCTATTGCCAAGCCAGATGAAATTCGTTTTGGTAGTAACTTGCCTAAAACACGTTCGGGTAAAATTATGCGTCGCTTATTAAGAACGATTGCGAAGGGCGAAGAAATTACATCAGATACTTCAACCTTAGAAGACCCTACTATTTTAGAGCAGTTAATGAAAGACTAGTAGGTCAGCTTTAAAAGCCTGACCACCCCTGGTGATTTTAGGCTTTTAACCAGAGATTTAATTGCAATAAAGCGTTGTTTAGGTGTATAATTCTTTTCAGCGTTTTAAATCTTTGTAAGAGTAAAGTAAATGTTAAGAATTTTTTAATATTTAGTACTGCTTATGTTTAAAAACCCCGTCTTTACGGGGTTTTTTGTTATTTGAGAAAAGGAAAGTAAAGTCTGTGACTTTAGAAGAAAAAATAGAAAGTTTATTAAAGCCGACCATTGAATCAATGGACGTAGACTTCTGGGGCTGTGAATACATGCCTGCAGGAAAGAATTCAACCCTAAGAATCTTCATTGATAAAGAAGATGGTGTGACCGTTGATGACTGTAAGCATGTTAGTCGTCAAGTCAGTGCTATTATGGATGTGGAAGATCCTATTTCTAGTGCATACTTGTTAGAAGTCTCTTCTCCAGGTATGGACAGACCTTTAATGAAACCAGAGCATTTTAGTGCTTATCAGGGCGAGGATTTACAAGTTAGAACCTCTAGTGCTGTGATGGGGCGCAAGCGCTTCAAAGGTCCTATGATCAATATAGGTGAAGAAAGTATTGAGATAGAAATAGATGGCGAAGTTTATGAAATCCCCTTCGCCATGATCGATAAAGCAAATTTAGTCCCTAAATTTTAAAAATAGAGAGTCTTTTTAGCCTCGCTAAAAGATTCAAACATAAACACATTTAAATTCATTTGAGGAAAAGCTGAAATGAGCAAAGAAGTATTAGCAGTTGTTGACATTATGTCTAATGAAAAAGGCGTTGATAAAGAAATTATTTTTGATGCGATCGAAACCGCATTGGCCATGGCAACACGTAAAAGTAATAACGATGAACTAGATGCAAAAGTAGTCATTGATCGCCATACAGGTGAATATGAAACTTTCCGTATTTGGGAAGTTATTGAAGACGATGTCGCCATTGAAGATAATGTTGAATGGTACCTACGTCACATGGATGCCGTAGAGATTGATCCTAACATTGAACCGGGTCAATACATTGAAGAGCCAATGGAATCTATTGACTTCGGTCGTATTGGTGCCCAAACCGCTAAGCAAGTTATTATTCAAAAAGTACGTGAAGCAGAGCGCAAGCGTATTGTTGAAGACTACACTAAGCGCGTAGGTGAAATTATTTCAGGTCAGGTTAAACGTATTGACCGTGGCGATGTTATTTTAGATCTTGGTGATAATGTCGATGCGATTATTCCTCGTTCTGAACTGATTAATCGTGAAACCTTTAAGTTAGGTGATCGTGTTAGGGCTTACGTTCAAGAAGTTAGCTTTAAGCCTCGTGGCGCACAAATTACCTTGTCTCGTTCTTGTAAAGAAATGTTAATGGAAATTTTTAAGGTTGAAGTACCTGAAATTGGTGATGACCTAATTGATATTATGGCTGCCGCTCGTGATACGGGGTTACGTGCCAAGGTTGCGGTAAGAGCAAACGACCCACGTTTAGACCCTATTGGTGCTTGTGTGGGTATGCGCGGAAGCCGTGTTCAAGCAGTTACTAACGAGCTAAATGGTGAAAGAATAGACATTATTCTTTGGGATCCAAATGATGCACAGTTTGTTATTAACGCCATGGCACCCGCTGAAGTAACTTCTATCATGGTTGATGAAGATAAGCACACGATGGACCTAGCGGTTGATGAAGAACATTTGTCTCAGGCGATTGGTAAAAGTGGGCAAAACATTCGTTTAGCAACGGAATTAACGGGTTGGACATTAAATGTGATGTCTACGGGTGATATGTCTGCTAAGCACGAAACGGCTTCTCAAGATTTCGTTACCTTATTTGTTGAAGAATTGGACGTAGATGAAGATCTTGCTGCTGCTTTAGCAGAAGAAGGATTTGAAACATTAGAAGAAATTGCTTATGTACCTGTTTCTGAAATGCTTGAAATTGATGGTTTTGATGAAGATATCGTTAGTGCACTGAAGACTCGTGCAAAAGATGTGTTGTTAACCAAAGCGATTGCTGATGAAGAAAAAATTGCACTGGCAGAACCTGCTGATGACCTTAAGGCATTAGAAGGCGTAACAGAGCAAATGGCTAAAACACTAGCCGGAAAAGGGGTAATTACTCAAGAAGACCTAGCTGAGCTAGCAACTGATGAGTTATTAGAAATTGTTGAAATGGATGAAGAGGCTGCCGGCGCGTTAATTTTACTTGCCCGTGCACCTTGGTTCGAATAAGAAGAAGGAATCCAAAATGTCCCAAACACCTATTAAAGAATTTTCTGACAAGCTATCCTTGTCAGTAGAAAAACTATTAGTACAGCTTGATAAAGCAGGTATTAAAGGAAAAACCGCAAAAGATGGTTTAACCGATGATGAAAAAATGTCTTTATTATCTTACTTAAAAGGCTTGCATGGCGAAAGCTCTGATGCCCCTAAGAAAGTAACGCTAAACCGTAAAAAAGTTCAGAAATTGAGCTTATCTGGCTCAGGGTCTTCAGGAAAAAGAACGGTTAACGTGGAAGTACGTAAAAAACGTACTTACGTTAAAAAAGAAGAGGAGGTTGTTGCAGAACCAGTAGTAGAAGAGGTTGTTGTCGTTGCTCCTAAGGTAGAAGTGCCTAAAGTTGAAAAGCCGAAGCCAGTGGAACCTGTTGTGCCTGAAGTGGTTGCAAAGACACCTGCTCCTGAAAAAGCTAAGCCAGCTAAAGTTCATAAAGATGCAGACAAAAAGCCTGCTCAAGCGATCAAGAAGCCAGAAGCTAAAACTAGTGGAAAGCCTAAGGGTAAAGAAAAGCAATCTAAGAAAAATATTGCTTTTGGTCGTGGAAACGATCGTTACGGGCGCCGTCGTCATAAGCCAAGCAAGCCAGTTATTGATATTGATAACGAGCATGGTTTTCAAAAGCCAGTTGAAAAACAAGTGCATGAAATCAGCATTGGTGAAACGATCAAGGTGAATGAAATTGCTGACAAGATGGCAATTAAAGCCACTGAAGTTATCAAATTTATGATGTCTTTGGGCACCATGGTTACTATCAACCAAGTGTTAGACCAAGAAACAGCACAACTAGTCGTTGAAGAAATGGGTCACATTGCCGTATTGGTTAATGAAAACCAGCTTGA
>WFMZ01000048.1 GCA_015484555.1 Hydrogenovibrio sp.
CCATGAGCAACTTCTTTGTCGGCCTTAGCTCGCAAGATACGGCTTTAGAATTAAGTGGGCAGTTAAATGTACTGGCCTCTAGTTTAATGAAAATTTCTAACGATTTACGTTGGATGAACTCAGGCCCTTTAGCGGGTTTAGGCGAAATTCAACTTGAAGCATTACAACCTGGTAGTTCAATTATGCCCGGCAAGGTCAACCCTGTCATTCCTGAAGCAGTTTGTATGGTTGCGGCTCAAATAATGGGTAACCACACGGCGATTACCGTTGGCGCTCAGTCTGGTAACTTCCAGTTAAATGTCATGTTGCCGATGATTGCGAGCAACCTATTACAAAGTTTAGAAATTGCTGGAAATGCAGCGATTCAGTTGGCTGAACAGGCGATTGAAACCTTTACTGTTTCAACCGAAAAACTACAAGAAACCTTGGAAGTTAACCCTATTTTGGTCACCGCTTTAAACCGTGTAGTAGGCTATGAAACGGGCGCGGCTATTGCCAAAGCGGCTTATAAAGAGGGCCGCCCAGTGCTAGAGGTTGCTTTAGAAATGACTGACCTAGATGAAGCTACCCTAAAACAATATTTAAACCCTGCCTTATTAACCCAAGGCGGCAACCCTAGCTTAGACAGCTAAGATTCTATTTAAAAGGAAGTGTTATGAACGTGATGAATTTAACTACTGAAAAATTTGAAGAGACTATTAAGCAAAATGACATTGTTATATTAGACTTTTGGGCAGAATGGTGTGGACCTTGCAAACAGTTTGCTCCCGTATTTGAAGCGGCTGCTGAAAAGTACGACAATATTTTATTTGCCAAGGTCAATGTTGAAGAGCAAGAAGCGCTAGCGGGGTTATTTCAAGTTCGCTCTATTCCTACTTTGGTCTTTATGCGCGAAGAAATTGTGCTTTATTCAAACCCAGGTGCTTTACCAGCGAATAGCTTTGAAGAAGTCATTCAACAAGTTCTTGAGCTCGACATGAAGCAAGTTCATAAAGATAAAGCCAAGGCAGAAGCTGAAGCCGCTGCCGAAGAAAAAGCTTAAAATAGATCAAACTAAACCCACCAAAGGCAAAAATCGCCAGGGGTGGGTCTATTGCAAAACCTCTATTCATCATTTTCTAATGAATTCTTTGTACCTCTCTTTCATTATTTGCTAAATTAAACCTATTAGTATCTTCACTTAATTTTAAGAGGAATCATCATGAGCAACAATCAATACCGCCTAGTCACCCGAAGTGATTTTGATGGCCTAGTCTGTGCCGTTTTGTTAAAAGAGCTTGGCTTAATTAATGACATTCTATTTGTTCACCCAAAAGATATGCAAGACGGGTCTATTGAAATTACCCCCAATGACATTACCACCAACCTACCTTATGTAAAAGGTTGCCACTTAGCGTTTGACCACCATTTAAGTGAAAGTATCCGTAATGAAGCCGCTGATAACTATATTATTGACCCAGAAGCCCCTTCTGCAGCTAGAGTAGTTTATGACTACTATGGTGGTGCCAAAAAATTTCCTAATATTTCTAAAGACTTAATGGAAGCCGTTGATAAAGGTGATGCTGCTCAATTTAATGGAGATGAAATTATTAATGCTGTAGGCTGGCCTTTATTAAACTTTTTAATGGATGCGCGTACTGGGCTAGGTCGTTTTAGAGAGTTTAGAATTTCTAACTATCAGCTAATGATGGAATTAATTGATTACTGTCGTGACCATACTATTGATGAAATTTTAGCGCTACCCGATGTTAAAGAGCGTGTAGATTTATACAATAAGTATGATCAAGATGCTAAAGATCAAATCAAGAAGTGTTCTACCGTTCATGGTAAATTAGTTGTATTAGACTTACGTAATGAAGAAACTATTTACCCAACCAACCGTTTCATGATTTATGCACTCTACCCTGATACTAATATCTCTATTCACGTGCTGTGGGGCTTCCAAAAGCAAAATACGGTATTTGCAATTGGTAAGTCTATTATTGACCGTGGTTCAAAAATGAATGTGGGCGAATTGTGTTTAAGTTACAACGGGGGAGGACATATGGCTGCAGGTACTTGCCAAGTGAACAATGAAACAGCTGAAAATGATTTAAAAGATATCATTACAACCATTGTTAGCAAAACTTAATCATTTAACGCTACTATTTAGTTGGCTTTATATTGCTTAACACGGCCGTGTTAAGCATATAAAGTAATAGGTGGTGGTTGCGCTAAACGTCTGACTAAATCAGATAGAGTTACCACCCCTATTAACTTCTCTGTTCCACTCGTAATAACAATAAAGCCGACCTTATATTCCGACATCACTACCGCTATTTTTCTAATATCTGTTTGAGCATGGGTCGTAATCACTCGTTTATCCATCAAGTCTTTTATCCGCTGATGAGTAATCAGGTCTAAAGTACCATCATCACCTACAATTGCTTTTTGCAAAATATCATGGCTAGAAATTATTCCTACCAAGCTTTCTTGATCATCCAATACCGCTAAATGGTTAATATTTTTACTTTGCATTAGCGCCCAAGCTTCATGAACTGGCTTGTCCAAATGTATTACCAATACCCCATGAGTCATAATATCTCCCACAATAACAACTGGTTGTCCATGCTCTTTTTCGCTAGTATTTTGATACTGCTTAATGGCTTGAGTAGCGGTTATTAAGCCAGCTGTATTATTTAAATGTGCTTTATCAAGAATTGAATCACCCACCGCAGAAGAAGGCTTTGCATGAGCAATCTTCACCATATCTAATTGAATCTTTGAAGGATCCAGTGATTTTTGTCCCTCTGGAGAATAAATAACAAACATAGCAATCCACCCTTATACGTTGTAAACTCTTATAAAGACTATATCGGATAATTCCGTTAAAACCTAATTAAAAACACTTAAAAACCTGTTTTATACGCTTAATCAAGTCAACCTAAACACCCAAAAGCCATCACAAAAAGTCAGGCTAAAATTGCCGTTTAACTAGATTTAAATCCTTTTTAATTGAAAAAAAGGGGAAATCCGCTATACTATTTTTTCAAATTTTATTCATAATCTTAAGGATGACCCCATGTCAGTATTAGTGACCCAACAAGCTCCAGATTTCACTTCAGCTGCCGTTTTAGCGGACGGTTCTATCGTTGATGACTTCAACTTAAAATCTCATATTGCGGGTAAATATGCCGTGGTTTTCTTTTATCCACTAGACTTCACCTTTGTATGTCCTTCTGAGATCCTAGCTTTTGACCACCGTGTTGAAAAGTTTAAGTCTTTAAATACTGAAGTAGTGGGTATTTCTGTTGATTCACAGTTCACACACAATGCATGGCGTAATACACCTGTTAATGAAGGTGGTTTAGGGCCTGTTAAGTTCCCATTAATCGCTGACTTAGGTGGCGCGATTATGGAAGCTTACGGCGTAGTTCACCCAGCAAACATTGCACTACGTGGCGCTTTCTTAATTGATGATAAAGGAACGGTTCGTCACCAAGTTGTGAACGATCTTCCTTTAGGACGTAACGTTGATGAAATGGTTCGTATGGTTGAAGCATTACAATTCCATGAGCAATATGGTGAAGTTTGCCCCGCTGGTTGGAACAAAGGTGACGATGGCATGAAGGACACCCCTAATGGTGTTGCTGAGTACCTAGCTAAGCATGGTGAAGAACTATAATTTAGTTTTTAACCTGTTCAAAAAGGCTGTCAATGATAGCCTTTTTTATTCCCTACATTTCTATTCATAAGCCTTTTGAAACAAAAGCTTTATGAATAGCCATTGTAAAATCCTTTACTAATTTTCCAAGTCATTCTATGAAACAGCAACTTAGCTTTTATCAAGACAGAGTTAACCAAGTATTAAAAGGTTATCTAGCCCAACATCATCATCTTTATGATGTGACCCTTGCTGAGGCTATTGAATATTCAACACTGAATAAAGGTAAAAGAATTCGCCCTGCCTTACTTTATGCCATAGGGGAAGCTTTGGGTATTCCACTTACTAAGCTCGATTCTGCCGCGGCTGCCATCGAGCTTATTCACAGCTATTCACTGGTTCACGATGATTTGCCGGCAATGGATAATGATGACCTAAGACGTGGGCAACCCACTTGCCATATTCAATATTCAGAATTCACCGCTATTTTAGTGGGCGATGCGCAACAGTCTTTAGCCTATGAATGTTTAGCACAAGATGCCTTGCTTGATGATGCAACAAAGCTTCAATTGATTAAGCTACTAAGCCAAGCAAGTGGTGCACAAGGTATGATTGGCGGGCAATATTTGGATATGCAGTCCCAAGGCCAGCTTAAAGACCAAGCGACCTTAGAAAAAATTCACCAAATGAAAACGGGGGCTTTAATTAAAGCCGCTTTATTAATGGGCGCTTGCCAAAGTAAAGCCTTTATCCAAAAATCGCCAGGGGTGGGTCTGTTTGGTGAACGTATTGGGCTTGCCTTTCAAGTGCAAGATGACATTATGGACATTGAATCTACCACCGAACAGCTAGGAAAACCCGCTGGTAGTGATAAAGAAGCTAACAAACTGACTTACCCGAAGTTACTAGGGTTAGCAGGTGCAAAACAGTACCGAGACAACTTAATATCAGAGGCTTTAGCCACTTTACAATCAGAAGCGATTCGGTCACCCTTCTTAGAATCCTTAACTCACTACATTGGTAATCGCCAACACTAACGCCCTAACTAGATACCAAGTTAAGCCCTTGTCCTAAGTTACATTTTTGACAAAATATTGCTATAATTCGCACCCTTAAATTTTTAATAAAAAGATCTTCTATTATGGCTCAACAATTTGTACTAAAAACCTTGCTAGATTTTGCATCTGCCCATAGCCTAAGAGGCTACCCGGGTGATTGTGCAAAACTACACGGCCATAACTGGAAGATTGAAGTTGAGGTCATTGGTAGTCAGCTAAACGAAGTAGGCATGGTGATTGATTTCAAGCAAATCAAAAAGTATGCAAAAGAAGTGGTTGCAGAGCTAGACCATTCTTTCTTAAACGATCATCCTTACTTTACAGAAATTAACCCTACTGCTGAAAATATTGCCCAATATATCTATCAACAAATTCAACAACGTATTGAAGATGATACCGTCAAAATGCACAGATTAACCGTGTGGGAAAATGACCGTAACTGCGTTATTTATAGCGAATAGATAACTAATAAGTGATTTTACGCAACTTATAGTTTATTAATTTAACACTTTCCCTTATACTGCTTACTCACTCAGGAGTAAGTATTTATGATTAGCTCATCACAAAATAATGGCGTACTCGTCATTTCTATCAACAATAAATTTACCATTGACCAATTCAAAGAGTTTCAAGAGGCCTACTACAATGACCTTGAATTAGACTCTATTATCATCGACTTCTCTAAAACAACTCACATTGATAGTGGTGGATTGGGCATGTTATTACAAATGCGCACCCAGTTAGGTGACAAAGCGAATATTATTAAATTAAAATCACCCTCCGATACCATTAAAAGCATATTTAACGTGGTTAATTTTGAAAAGATATTTCAAATAACATAAACTGTGGGCTTACTCCTCAATGAGCCCAACATGACAACCTTATCCCCCACCACACTTATTTTACTCGCAGGCCTATTTGGCTTATTATTTGGTAGTTTTATTTCCATGCTAAGCTGGCGACTGCCCAGGTTAATGGAATGTAGCTTTTCTGAGCAACTAAAACAAATTTCAATCTCCCGCTCTGCCTGCCCTGCTTGTCACAAACCCCTTAATTGGATACAGCTTTTTCCTGTTTTCAGTTGGCTAGCCAGTAAAGGAAAGTGTAAGCATTGCCAAGCTAAAATATCTGCCCGTTACCCTTTAATAGAAATCACCACGGCCCTACTTACCAGTTTAATTGTATGGCAGTTTGGCTTAACCACTGAAGGGATACTGGCAATTATCTTTACCTACATACTCATCACGCTATCGATTATTGATATTGAACACCATCTTATTTTAGATAACCTAACCTTGCCACTTCTATGGTTAGGCCTCATAGCAAATAGTCAATTAATTTTTACCACACCTGAAAATGCTATTTATGGTGCTGTATTAGGCTACCTAATACTTTGGATTGTCTTCCAATCCTTTAAAGCCCTTACGGGAAAAGAGGGCATGGGATATGGTGATTTTAAATTGCTCGCAGCTTTAGGCGCCTGGTTTGGCGTAGAAGCTATTCCACAAATCATTTTAATTGCATCCCTTGCCAGTATTGTATGGACTATTCTTTGGGCATTATTGAAAGGAAAGTCTTTGCGGGTTGAAATTCCATTTGGCCCCTATTTAGCACTGGGCGGCATGGTAAGCTTAATCGCTGGTCAAGTTATCTAAAAATAAGAGAGTCAACTTTAAGGCATTTTTATCAAAGTTAATATTCCAAGAATAGAAATGTATTACCGAAATGATTTAAGCGAACCATAAAATATAACTCCCGTTCAGGAATTCAAACTAACACAGAGAAAATGTTCTACTACTGACCTCTATTAAAAATAAAGGAATTACCCATTTAATCTGGACATTCAAGCGCTATTAAAGTGAGATAAATTACTTATTTTAGTTCGGTTGCGAGAATAGCAGATAAATCGGGAATACAACTACCACAGTTGGTACCAGCTTTAATAGCCACCCCAATTTCTTCAGGCGTGGTAAGTTTATCTTTGTGAATAGCTTCAACAATAGTGTTAATACCGATACCAAAACAAGAACAAATAATTTTCCCTTCATCTTTGGCACCGGATGCTTGACCAGCTAATAAGTTAAGACGTGTTTTAGCATCTAGCTCATTCTGTGCAAAGACAGATCCTAGCCAACTTCTAGGAGGGAGTTCTATTGAAGGAGCAATAAACAAGATAGCTTGTAGCTTACCATTTTTAAGCAGAGCACAACGGTAGCGCCCCCCAGAAATATCTTGATACTCTACATAATCATCATCGTTTAATGGCTTTGTTTCCAGGCCAAACTCTACCGACGTTAAAATTGATTTTGCCCAACTAGCAATATTATCTGGTGCCGCTAAAGCCATCTCACTGGCAATTTCATAACGATAAAACTGTTTGCCTTTTACCTTAACCCAATAGTCCAGTTCATCGGTTTGAATAGGCTCTCGGCTTAAAATAAAGCCATACCACTTAGCAGCATAAGGCTTAATGGCCACGGGAGAATGTTTAGATTCTGGTTGTCCTGATAATGGGTCACCAACAGGCTGAACCAATACATCTACTCTGGCATGACTGGCATATTGTGCTGTCCAATGAATAGGCACGAACAAACTGCCTCTACGCTGCCCTGCATCAATACGAATACGCACAACAATTTCACCAAGCGTGTTGTAAAGTTTGGCTAACTGTCCTTCTTTCAATCCTTGCTTGCTTGCATCATCTTCGTGTATTAAGACATAAGATTCATCTGTATTCGCCATCAGTTTAGCTGTTTTGGCGGTACGAGTCATGGTATGCCATTGATCACGAACACGACCTGTATTCAAAATAAAAGGATAGTCAGCACTGGTAGCATGCACAGGTTCACGAGGGGTAATGGCGATAAATTGTGCTTTACCCGATGGGGTGAAAAAGTGTCCATCACTGAACATTCTTTTGGTTCCCTTTGGCGCTTTCGCGGTTAAAGGCCATTGAAAAGGAGCCAGGTCGTCATATTCTTTATCAGAAATATGGTCTAGTAACGAAATATCAAAGTCACGTTTTCCATCATTTTCAAAGCCAGATAAGGCGGCGTGTTCTCTAAAAATATCTGCAACATTTTGGTAGTTAAATTGTTCGGCAAAGCCCATCTTTTTAGCCACTTCAGCCAATAGCCACCAATCGGCCTTGGCATTGTCAGGCCCTTTCATAAACTGACGTTGACGAGAGATGGTTCTATCAGAGTTCGTCACAGAACCATCGGTTTCCCCCCAAGTTAGGGCGGGCAATAATATATCTGCCACATCGGTGGTATCGGTATGTTGCATGCAGTCTGACACCACAACCATTTCACAGTCTTCTAAGGCTTTTTTAACAGCATTAGCATTAGGCATAGAGACCACTGGATTGGTGTTCATTATCCAAATGGCTTTAATTTTTTTACTGGCAACGGCATCAAACATATCAATGGCTTTCAAACCATTTTCAGTTGCCATGCTTTCAGCCTGCCAAAAACGGCTCACCAAATCAATACTTTCTGGTTTGGCAAAGTCCATGTGTGCGGCTAACTGGTTTGCCAGACCACCTACTTCTCGCCCGCCCATCGCATTCGGTTGACCGGTAATTGAAAATGGCCCCATACCTTCTTGCCCGATACGACCTGTTGCTAGGTGGCAGTTAATAATGGCGTTTGATTTATCCACACCTGAAGAAGACTGGTTCACCCCTTGAGAATAAAGCGAGACCATTTTGTGGTTTTCAACCGACCAATCAAAAAACTGCTGAACGTCTTCAATGCTTAGTTCGCACTGTTCGGCAGTTGCCTGCACAGAACCTTGCAAGTCATTGGCTTTTGCCAAAGCAGCATCAAAGCCTTCAGTAAACTGGTTAACATAATCTGAATTGTAAGCTGAGGATGCGGCTAAATAGGACAATAATCCGTTATAAAGTACCGCATCTGACCCTGGTTTTAGCGCTAAATGTAAATCAGCTAAATCACAGGTAGCAGTTTTACGTGGATCAACCACGACAATTTTCATTTCAGGACGAGCACGTTTGGCAGCCGCAATTCTTTGGTACACAATAGGGTGCGCCCAAGCCGCATTAGATCCCACAAAAGTGACCATATCAGCAACATCTAAATCTTCGTAGCTACAAGGCACGGTATCTGACCCAAATGCACGTTTATAGCCCACTACGGCAGACGCCATACATAGGCGTGAATTGGTATCAATATTAGCGGTACCTATAAAACCTTTTATCAGCTTATTGGCAACATAATAGTCTTCGGTTAAAAACTGGCCAGACACATAAAATGCGACAGCATCAGCACCATGTTCCTTTATCACTTTGGAAAATTTATCTGCCACGACACCTAAAGCAGTGTCCCACGAAACGACTTTTCCATTCACCTGTGGCTCAAACATTCTGCCGTCAAAATCAACTGTTTCGCCTGCTGAAGAGCCTTTTACACATAACTTGCCAAAATTAGCAGGGTGCTCGGCCGTGCCAACAACCTTTACTTCATAAGGAAAGGAAGCCGACGGTGACTGTGCTTTGGTTTGCTTTTTAGGAGAAACATCCATGCCACAGCCCACACCACAATAAGGGCAAGTAGTTTGAATGGTTTCATTGTTTGACATTGGCATACGAAATTTTCTTAATTTAATGAAAGAAGGAGTAAATCGAACGCGCTGCTTTCATCCACACTAAAAGCAACGTCTTCTAAAAGAACGATAAAAACTAGTTTAGCAACTAACGAAAACTTGGTCGTTTTCTATCTTAGCTGGGTAGGTTGGAATAGAAAGACCTTCTATGTCCATGCAAACACCTGTTTTCAAATTATAGTGTTGCTTTTGAAGCGGTGCGGCAACCATTAGCTCACCTTTTAAATCACCAATCATACCTCTCGACATTACATATGCCTTACCAACTGGATCAAAATTATCTAAAGCGAATACTTCTTCATCAATATAGAACAAGGCAACTTGAACGCCATCAACCAAGGCGGCAACGCCTGCATTTTTTACCAAATCATTCGTGGAACAAACTTTTACAAAATCATTCATTTTATTTCCTTTTCTGTCTCGTCTTATCGTCGACGGTTAAACCAATTCTTTTACTTGAACCGCAATGCCGGCCAGTTTTTCTGATTCGGTTGCAGGACGAATTTGCCCACGCTCTTCAACAAATAACTGCTCTGCTGGCTCGTCTACGTTTACAAATGAACGGAAACGTTTGGTGAACTCAGGGTTTTCAATCGCTGCTTTCCAATCACACTGGTAAGTATCATGCAATGCTTGCATTTGCATTTCTAGCTCAGAAGCTAAGCCTAGCGAATCATTAATCACCACGTCTTGAAGGTAGCTTAAGCCCCCTTCTAGGTTATCCATCCAGGTAGCCGTTCTTTCCAATCTGTTAGCGGTTTTAATGTAGAACATTAATAGGCGGTCAACATAACGGAAGACTTCTTCTGTGGTTAAGTCTGAAGCAAATAGATCTGCATGGCGAGGCTTCATGCCCCCGTTTCCGCAAACAAATAGGTTCCAACCATTTTCAGTAGAGATAAGGCCAATGTCTTTCGCTTGTGCTTCTGCACATTCACGCGTACAACCCGATACACCCATTTTAATTTTGTGAGGCGATCTTAGTCCTTTATAGCGATTTTCTAACTCAATCGCCATGGTGACAGAATCATCTAATCCGAAACGACACCAGGTTGAGCCGACACAAGACTTAACCGTTCTAAGCGCTTTAGCATAGGCTTGACCTGACTCGAAACCAGCATCAATTAACCGCTTCCAAATAGCAGGTAAGTCATTCATTTGCGCACCAAATAAAACAATACGCTGTCCACCGTTTATTTTGGTGTACAACTTATATTTCTGTGCAATCTCACCCAGTACAATCAATTTTTCAGGGGTAATTTCACCACCAGGAACACGAGGGATAACTGAATAGGTACCATCTTTTTGCATGTTACCTAGGTAGTTATCATTGGTATCTTGTAAGGGAATTTTATCCTCTTCTAGTGCATAAGCATTCCAAAGAGAAGCGAAAATACTACCCACCGCCTGTTTACAAATTTCACAGCCATGACCTTTACCGTGTTTAGACAACAAGGTATCGAAATCTTTAATTTCTTCGACCTTACAAATATGAAACAGCTCTTGACGAGTATAGCCAAAATGCTCACAAAGGTCTGTGTTAACTTCCACACCACGCTTTTCTAATTCATTATTCAATACGTTGGTCACTAACTGAACACAACCACCACAACCGGTTCCGGCTTCGGTCGTTGCTTTAATGTCAGCCATGGTGCAGCAACCGCCTTCAACCGCATCAACAATATCGCCTTTGCTTACGTCATAACAAGAACATAGCTGGGCAGTATCTGGCAAGGCATCTGGGCCAAATAAGTCTGCACCACCGCCATCTCTATTCGGCAAGATAAGCGCATCTGGGTGTTCTGGTAAATCCATATCATTTAGCATGATTTGTAATAGGTTACCGAAATCTTCTGCATCACCCACTAATACGGCACCTAGTAATTTTTTACCATCTGGTGTCACCACAATTTTTTTATAAATCTCTTCAGGACCATTTTCATACACATAAGACAGTGCATTCTCGTCCGTACCATGTGGATCACCAATAGAAGCAACGTCTACCCCCATTAGCTTTAATTTGGTACTTTGATCCGCGCCTTCAAAAGCCGCTGTTTTTGAATTTAATTGGTCAACCACGGCTTGTGCCATGGCATAGCCTGGCGCAACAAGACCGTAGATCATGCCATCATGTAAAGCACACTCACCAATCGCGAAAACATCTGCATCAGAAGTTAAGCACTGGTTGTTAATTTGAATACCACCACGAGGGCCAAGCTTTAAACCAACTTGCTTAGCTAGGTCATCACGAGGACGAATACCAGCAGAAAATAATACGATATCTGTTTCTAAGGACTCGCCATCTGCAAACATCATTTTATTCACACAATCATCACCGGCTACAATTTCAGTAGTCGCTTTTGAACAATGAACGGAAACGCCTAGGTTTTCAATTTTACGTTTTAATAAAGCAGAACCACCATCATCTAACTGTACTGGCATTAGGCGGCTAGCAAATTCTACAACATGTGTTTCTAACCCTAAATCTTTTAAAGCCTTCGCCGCTTCTAGTCCTAATAAACCACCACCAACAACGACACCTACTTTACCTTTATCGGCAGCAGCTTGAATCATGTCTAGGTCTTCAATGGTACGGTAAACTAAGCAACCTTCTCTTTCGTTACCAGTAATAGGTGGCACAAAAGGATAGGAACCGGTTGCCATAATTAGTTTGTCGTAAGCGATTTCAACACCCGCTTCAGACTTAACGATTTTGGCTTCTAGGTCAATGTCAATCGCCTTGTCATTCATGTAAATTTTGACACCGTTGGCTTCATAGAAACCAGGCTTCACTAGCGATAAGTCTTCCGCTGTTTTACCAGAAAAATAAGAAGATAAGTAAACACGATCATAAGCAACACGAGGTTCCTCACAAAAGGTGTGTACTTCAAAATTAGCATACCCTTCGCTGGCCACTAATTTTTCAATAAAGTTGTGACCGACCATACCGTTTCCGATAATGACAATTTTTTGCTTACTCATACTTAATCCTTAGCTTCATTAATGTGTTGACTGGGTTGAAAACCATCCCCAAACACGAGTGTGTCTCGGTAGGCAGATACATCTGCCTGGTTGACTAGCTGGTCAAAAACCCAGTTCGAGCCAGTTACGTTACCGAACATAACTGCCCCTTTAATTTTGTTATCTTTTAAAATAATTTTTCGATATATGTTTTGTGACAAGTCTTCATAAACCAACGATTCAGAGTCTTCCGAGCAAGTAAAATCGCCCGCTGAAAACAAGCTGATGCCAGTTACTTTTAATTTAGTAGAGACAAAACTGCCTTCATAAGCTGCAGAATGATTGCCAGCCAATACGTTTGCCAATACTTCTGCTTGTTCATAAAGTGGGGCAACTAAGCCATAAACTTGACCACGGTGTTCGACACATTCACCCAAAGAATAAATATTTGGCTCGCTGGTTTCCAGCTGGTCGTTCACTAAAATGCCGCGGTTAATGTCTAACCCTAGTTTTTGACCTACCGCGATATTAGGACGAATACCCACTGCCATCACTACTAAATCTGTGTCAATCACTTCGCCACTGGCAAATTCGATACCCGTGACAAATTGCTCACCTAAAATACGTTGTGTTTGTGCACCCATGGCGAATTTCATACCATTACTTTCTAAGCTTTTCTGTAACAACTGCCCAGAAATTTCGTCCATTTGCATATTCATTAAAATATTTTCTAAATGAACGACGGTGACATCCATGCCTAACTTCATCAAACCATTTGCAGCTTCCAAACCAAGTAAACCGCCCCCTATTACCACGGCTTTCTTCTTTAGCTTACTTGCTTCTATCATGCTATCGACATCTTGCACATCTCTAAAGGCGACCACCCCTGGCAATTTATGACCTGGCACAGGGATAATAAAAGGAGTTGAACCGGTAGCAATCACCAGCTTATCATAAGCGTAAGTTTTGCCTGAATCAGTGGTAACTACTTGTGCTTGTTTATCTACCGCTACAATTGGCGTCGCCGTATGCAAGTGAATCTTTCTAGCTTCAAACCATGCTTCACCATGCGTCATAATGTCTGACAAGGCTTTTTCGCCCGCTAATACCGGTGACAACATAATACGATTGTAACCACCACGAGGCTCTTTGTTAAAAACAGTAATGTCATATTCATTAGGTGCGGTAGCCAATAGCTTTTCAATAAAACGGGCGCCGACCATTCCAGACCCAATGACAATCAATTTTTGTTTCAACTTATACGCCTTATAATTCAGTTTTTAGGTAGCACAACCTGCTAATTTTACAAAATATTTTAAAGCAGACCAACTATAATTTAGCACTCATATCTAAAAATATATAGCAATTCATAAACCAATATACTATTTCCGTTTAAAAACATAGGGTAAGCTTAAAAATAGAAACCTTAAAATAAAAATTGCACCATAAAATACAAATCAAAGCACCAATTTAAAACATTTATAATAAATACACTACATATACCTATCAACATAGTATTTAAGTAATTGTTTTTAAAGTTTAAAATATAATCTGGCACTTAAAGTGCTTATACTAAAATCAGTTATTATTAAATTGACCTTACATTAGGAAAACCTATGCCAACCAACCCTAACAAGTTTCAACTTCTTTCATTTACAGGCAGAACCCGAATACTCCACTTAACTTGGATTGCTTTTTTCATGTCATTTGTTGTTTGGCTTGGCCTTGGCCCAATGATGCCGTTTATTCAAGAAGCCTTAGGGTTAACCAACCAGCAAGCTAAGGTTTTATTAATACTAAACGTCGCCATGACGATTCCCGCTAGAATTATTGTCGGCATGCTAGTTGATAAATATGGCCCACGTATCATGTACACCAGCATATTAATCTTAGGCGGCATTATTAGTATCGCCTTTGCTTGGGCACAAACCTATGAAGAGCTTGCTTTGCTAAGATTCCTATCTGGCTTTATTGGCGCTGGTTTTGTAGTAGGTATTCGTATGATTTCAGAATGGTTCCCTGCCAAGCAAACGGGTGTCGCACAGGGAATTTATGGCGGCTGGGGTAACTTTGGTTCTGCAGGTGCCGCCTTAACCTTACCTTTCATTGCGGCCAACTTTGGCGGAGAAGACGGCTGGCGTTTTGCGATTACCGCAGCCAGTATTGCAGCCATGGCTTACGGCGCTTTTTACTTCTTCAGCGTGACAGACACGCCGAAAGGGTCAACCTATTTCAAACCTAAAAAAACAGGTGCAATGGAAGTCACTTCTAAGGGAGATTTAATTTTATACATTATCATGAATATCCCTCTATTTTTAGCGCTCGCGGTCTTAACCTGGAAGCTATCTCCTGAAAACATGGGGTTAATTACCAGCGCAACTTCTTACTCTATCTACCTTGCTTTAGGGGCAACTTACCTAGTGCAAGTATGGAAAATATGGCATGTTAACGCACACATCTTAAAAGAACCTGTACCAGCATTACACCGTTACAAGTTCAAGCAAGTGGCTATTTTAGACTGGGCTTATTTAGTGACTTTTGGAACCGAGCTAGCCGTTGTGTCTATGCTAGCTATGTTTTATGTATCTTGGTTCGAACTCCCTAAAATTACTGCGGCTTTATTAGCCGGAATTTACCCTTTCATTAACCTATTTGCCCGTCCTGGTGGCGGTTGGATTAGTGACCGATTTGGTCGTAGAAAAACACTACTGGTGGTCTTTACCGGTATTGCCGCAAGTTTTTTATTTCTAGGAAATGTTGATAAATCTTGGTCTATTGAATTAGTTGTTGCGATTACGATTATGGCGGGTATCTTTTCTAAAGCAGGTTCTGGCGCCGTGTTTGCCATGGTACCTTTAATTCAACGCCGCATGACCGGGCAAATTGCTGGTATGGCGGGGGCTTATGGAAACGTCGGTGCAGTGATGTTCTTAACCGTTAATAGCCTAGTGGACTATGATATTTTCTTTACCGTTATCGGCATTGTTGCTGCCTTAGTGCTTGCTTTAATCGTCTTCTTCTTAGAAGAACCTGAAGGTACCATGACCGAAGTTTTACCTGATGGTACCGTACAAATGATTGATGTTAAATAAAGAGAAATCCAATATTTAACACCACATTTCTCTTTTTTTAAAAGCCAGCTTATGCTGGTTTTTTTATTCCTAGACCCATTACCCGTATAATGGTTAAAAACGCAACACTACTTAACACTTATGTATAGGACAGTTATGGCTACTCAGCTTAAAATTTCTATTGGTGGTTATTCATCTGCAGGCATCAAACCTGAAAATGAAGATGCTATCAACTACTCTATTCCGAAAGATAACATGTTGAATTCTAAAGGAATCGTCTCAGTATTAGCCGATGGCGTTAGTAGCAGTGAAGCCGCCAAAGAAGCCAGTAATACAGCGGTGAGAAGTTTTATAGAAGACTACTATTCCACCCCCGACACCTGGAGCACCAAAAAATGTTGCCAACAAATTATTACTGCTATCAATGCTTGGCTCTACAAACAAAGCCATTCGCTTGCTAATGATTTACAAGGCTGGGTAACCACGTTTGATGCTGTTATTTTTAAATCTAATTCTGTGCATATCGTCCATATTGGTGACTCCCGAGTTTACCGTTTACGAGATGGTATTCTTAGCCAATTAACAACTGACCATATCACTTGGTTAAACCCTGAACGAAGCTATTTAAGCCGAGCTTTAGGGACAGACACCGCGTTACAAATTGACTTCAAAACTGAGAAGCTTCATTTGAATGATATCTACTTACAAACCTCTGATGGCGTACATGAATTTCTAACCGAAGCTGAAATAATTGAAACCCTTTCTTTAGAACAAACAGCCGAAGAAAGAGCCAAGCGCATGGTTGAAAAAGCCATTGCCAACCAATCAGACGACAACCTAAGTGCTCAAGTGATACAAATTGAACAGCTTCCCAGTGCCACCAAACAAGAGGTTTACGACAAGCTTTCTGAACTGCCTTTGCCACCAGAATTAGAGCCCGGCATGAAGATAGATGGTTTTAAAATATTACAAGAACTTAGCTTGTCTGCTAGAAGCCAAATTTACCTTGCGAAAGATATTGAAACCGGAAAAGAACTTGTCCTAAAAACCCCTTCTGCCAACTTTAGCGATGACCCTTGGTACCTAGATGGTTTTGTACGGGAAGAGTGGATTGGCCAACACTTAAAACACCCTGGTTTAATGAAAACCTTCCAGTTTAAGCGCCCTAAAAAGTTTCTATACTTCACCACTGAAATGATTAAAGGCCAAACGCTAGCAAACTGGATAATCCTAAACCCTAACCCCAATATAGCCACCGTTCAAAACTACATAGAGCAAATGGCCAGTGCCTTACGTGCCATGCATCGACAAGATGTTATTCACCAAGACTTAAAGCCTGACAACGTCATGCTAGATGAAAGTAATCGTATTAAAATCATTGATTTTGGAGCGGTTCATGCAGCAGGGCTTGCAGAGTTAGCCAGTGTATTGCAACGCCAACAAGCAGAAGGCACGCTAAACTACACTGCCCCAGAGTACTTAATGGGTGAAAAAGGCTCTAAGCGATCTGATATTTTTTCCCTTAGCGTCATCACCTATGAGCTTTTAACAGGACACTTACCTTTTAAAGAAAAAAAGGTTAAAAAGTTCCAGCTAAAAAGTTACCACCACATGCACTATATTTCAGCCAAAAAATATCGCACAGAGATCCCTACTTGGCTAGACAATGTTTTAAAGAAAGGCTGTGAACCTAATCCTGAAAAACGTTATGGTTTATTATCTGAATTTATCCATGACTTAAAAACACCCAAAGATGAACGCTACGTTAAAGACTTTGAACCCCTACTACAACGCAATCCAGTCTTATTTTGGCAAGCTCTATCAGCGGTATTAGC
>WFMZ01000049.1 GCA_015484555.1 Hydrogenovibrio sp.
AGAATAAAATAAGCTAAAAAAATCTTTTTAAAGTGAAATATATTTGGTAACAATTCGTTATCATTTTTTTTAGTGAAGAAGAGGGTACTTTTAACTATTTTTGTATTATTCTTCTTTCGTTCAAAGAGCTTTAAGTAACGAGGGTATGTAGACTATGAAACAATTGACTGATGAAGAACGAAAAGAAATATTAGAATCTCCGCCTCGAGGTACATGGGCAATGCTCGCTATTTATGCGGTGTTGTTTGTGGCTGGCTGGCTTTATTTTTGGTTTGGTCTCTATATCCCTCGTGGTTTGACCCATTAAACAAAATTTCTAGGAGCCAGGAAAATGTCTATACATATTGACCCTCTTGAGAAACGCTGGATTGGCGTTATTGCGGGTATTTTAATTTTTACATGGGCAATTATTGTCTATTATGCAGCTGCTGACAATGTTAGGCCTCCCAGTAACGTTGAGGTGATTGATTCTTCAAAGTTACATTTAGCGAGTGGTGTTGGTGGTGGTGAATTCATGGAAAAGAACTTGGGCGTTAAAGAAGATGCTCAAGGAAATGTAACGGTAACGATGGTTGCTGCACGTTACGGATTTTATCCATTGCATATTCAAGTCCCCTTTAATAAGCCTGTTAAATTTCGCATTGCCAGTTTTGATGTATTACATGGAATGCTTGTCCCATTTAGTAATATGAATGTGATGGTTGTTCCTGGTTATATTTCAGAAATAACTACAACATTTACCCGGCTTGGGAAGTCCCCTCTCATTTGTCACGAATATTGCGGGCAAGGGCATGCTTATATGTACGGCATGATTGATGTCGTTCCTGAAGATAAATTTAAACCAAAAACAGGGGTTAAATAACCATGGCAATCTCTCGAACTACGGAAAATGTGATTTCGGCTGATACGGTTAAAACAGGTAATCGGTTAGCATTTTGGAATTTTTTCGTCGCTTTTGCGGCATTTGCTTTAGCACTTCCTATGGGTGCTTATCAAGTGCTTGAACGCAGTGGGTTTTTTCCTGCTATTGATAATGCTGCGGTATATTATGCTTCGACCTCTTCGCACGGGGTATTGATGGCTTATGTGCTGAGTACCTTCTTTATTATGGGTTTTGGTTATCACACGGCGATTCATTCATTAAAGATGAAGTTATGGTCACCTAAGTTTGCATGGACGGGTTTCGGGATTGCGACGTTTGGTGTGCTGTTAGCCGCTGTTCCACTTTTGACTGGACACGCTTCCGTACTTTATACCTTTTATCCACCTGAAATGGCGCATGCCACATTCTATATTGGAGCCACATTGTTAGTCGTTGGTTCTTGGTTCTGGGCAGCGGATATGATTATCCAAATGATGCTTTGGAGAAGGCAAAATCCAGGTAAACCTGTCCCTGTCATCATGTTTGGTACAGTAATGAATGCCTTGCTGTGGTTATGGACCTCTGCATGGGTAGCCTCAGAAGTTGTTTTTCAGTTAATTCCTGCTGCTCTTGGGTTTAATGACACTTTAGATCCTGGTTTGTCACGTACCCTTTTCTCTGGAACGTTACACGCCATCGTGTATTTTTGGTTATTTCCTGCTTATTTAGTGATGTACTCAATTTTACCAAAAGAAGCGGGGGGAAAATTATTCTCTGATGAGATGGCTCGAGTTGCTTTTGTAATGTTATTTATTTTCTCAGTGCCGATTGGTTTTCACCATTTGTATATGGATCCAATGCAGGCCGATGGTTGGAAATTATTACACATGTTTGGAACCTTTTTAGTTGCAGCGCCAACACTATTGACAGGTTTTACTGTTATTGCCTCAATGGAAATAGCAGGAAGATTGCGCGGTGGTAAAGGGTTGTTTGGTTGGATAAAGGCCCTTGACTGCAAAAACCCTGTTGTTTTGGCGGGTTGTTTGTCTTTGCTTATGCTAACTGTGGGTGGTTGGGGTGGCGTTATTAACGCTTCTTATGCTCTAGATAGCTTGATTCACAACACGCAATGGATTCCAGGTCATTTCCATCTAATTTATGGTGGTACGACGGTTATTATGTATTTTGCAGCAGCTTACTGGTTATGGCCGAAAATTACAGGTCGCCATCTGATCTCTTTAAAGTTTGCCCGCGTTCAATTGTGGACATGGTTTATTGGTATGTGGGTCACCACTATGCCATGGCATTATTTAGGTCTTATTGGTCAACCACGTCGTGTTGACACTTTAAATGCTTATCAACAAGCACCCGCAGAGTTACTGGCTGCCTGGGATATACCCATGATAATTATGGATGTTGGTGCGCTAGTGTTGTTATTCTCTGGCTTGCTATTTGTGTATATCTTGGTTCGTTCTTCTATGGCAGGTCGTGTTGCGGAAGAGGCAGAGCGTGAGGTGGAATATGCAGAAGCCATTCATGAGCCATTCCATGTTCCAAATGTACTCAATAGTATGGCCTTTTGGAACTGGGCGATGTTCTTTTATCTTATCGCTAGTTATGGTTATCCTGTTTTGCAATTCTTCTTTATAGGAACGCCTGAATCTATTTTGTGGGGAGAATGATTTATGTTTACATTAATAAAAATTAGCAACCTATTTGTGGCTACAGTTCTCTTGTTCAGTACTTCACTAGCCTATGCCTCTGAAAAGATAACGGATACATCACAAGGTCCTTCGTCCAACGTAGCCTGGGACATTAAGATGGTTAGATTTGTCAGAAATGGCGACCCAGTACGGGGTAAAATGTTAAATAAGACAAAACTATGTATTACCTGTCATGGTGCAAAAGGGCTTTCGACAGGTCGAAATTGGCCGAATTTAGCGGGGCAGAAAGCTAGCTACATATTCAAAATGTTGAAAGACTATAAAGATGGAAAACGTACAGATTCTCTGTCTTCCAGTATTATGGTTTCTTTATCCAAGCAATTGAGTGATCAGGATATGGCTGACTTATCTCAATATTATGCTTCTTTTTCTTTACCGCATAACCTCAAGGTTAAGAATTTTGCATCGGCAAAAATGATAAAGCATGCTAAAGCTCTTTTAGAAAGAGGAGATGGTAAGCGTATGATTCCGCCGTGCTTGTCTTGTCATGGCTGGAAAGCAGAAGGGGGCAAGGTAGATATACCGGCGTTAGCGGGTCAACGCCCCGCCTATTTCCGCAAAACCATGCAAGAATTTAGGTCAGGCAAACGCCATAATGATATTTATGGTCGCATGCGTTATATTTCTGAAGGATTAACGAATGAAGAAATTAATGCTATGGCACAGTATCTTGCCAATATGAATGGTGATTAGTTAAAGCTTAGTTTATCGTTATAAAGTCGCACCCAAAAGAGTAGCTTATTAGCTACTCTTTTACTTTGTAAGGGTCATAAGTTTTGTTGCCCTCACGCCATTCAATTTTTTTATAAAATTCAAGAGTAAACGATATGGTGATGACGGCTTCTCAGGAGGAAGGGGTATTGGAAAGTGAAGCCGAGTCATTGGCCTGTGAGTCTTCATGTTCCTCGGAATGTTCTATTTGTTACCAATGCGGTTCACCTAATAACCCTAAGTTAGAGATTCATTACCCTGTTTTAGGTAAAGAGCGGTGTTTTTGCTGTTATGGTTGTCATGCCGTCGCAAAAATGATAGTAGACAATGGTATGGAAGAATATTATAAATACCGAGAGTCCGTTGATGGAAGTCAAGTCCCAACAGAAAGCCTGCCTGAGTTTTTAAAGGACCTGTCGGTATACGATAATCTTGAAGTGCAACAAAGCTTTGTTCGTGCAAAGAAAGATGGCTTGCAAGAAGCTTATCTTCTTTTAGAAGATATTCGTTGTGCCGCTTGTGTTTGGCTGAATGAACAGCAGTTGCGTGCACTTAACGGGGTGATGGATGTCAGTATGGATTATACCTCGCATCAAGCTCGCGTCGTTTGGGATCCAAGAATCATTGCTCTTTCTGAAATTCTGCATAACATTGCTTTGATAGGGTATAAAGCTTATCCTTTTGATCCAACCCAGCGTGAAAATTTAATTGCCGAGCAAAAAAGTAAAAGTATTTCTAAGATACTGTTTTCTCTTTTATTAGGGATGGAAGTGATGGCGCATGCCATAGCAACCTATTGGATGGGCGGAGTTCAATCGGATGGCAAATTAGCCTTATGGGAAATTATAGGACGTTATACTGATTTAATTGTAGTGACCGTGATGTTGAGTTATTCTGGTGCCGATTTTTATCAATCGGCCTGGCGAGATCTAAAAAATAAGCAATTAGGTATGGATATACCTATTGTTTTAGGGTTGACGACGGCCTACGTCGGTAGTGTAGTGGCCACATTTACCCAACAGCATGACGTATATTTTGATTCTATTGCTATGTTTATAGTCTTAATATTAATAGCACGTTATTTTGAATTAAATGGGCGCATTATTGCTGGAAATTCTTTAGACCGGTTATTAAAGATTATTCCAAAAAAAGCAACGCGAGAAGGTATTGATGGCATTGAAACGGTGCTTGTTACAGAGCTTAATGTGGGAGATTGTCTTCTTATTAATCCTGGTGAGACAGTCCCTGTTGATGGCCTATTACACGAAGGGTATAGTAGTTTTGACGAATCCCTTCTCACGGGCGAAGTGATGCCTGTTATGCATCATGTAGGTGATAAAATTATTAGTGGTAGTTGTAATATTGACCAGCCAGTGAAGATTATCGTGGAGCGTAATAGTAATGAATCTGCCCTAAACGATATTAAAACTTTGCTCGATAAAGGGATAGAATCTAAACCTATTTATGCAATTCTGGCACAACAAGCTGCCAAGTGGTTTGTATTAGCCGTTTTGGTTATCGCACTCATAACGACGGTAGTTTGGTGGCAACTGGCTCCAGAGCGTATTCTTCCCATAGTAGTTTCTGTTTTAATCATTACCTGCCCTTGTGCCTTGGCTTTAGCAACACCAGTTGCACTTTCTTTAAGTTCTGGTGCCTTCGCCCGTTTAGGTATTTTACCCATGAGAATGGCTTCTATTGAAGAATTAACAAGTGCAGATACAATTGTATTTGATAAGACAGGTACGCTAACATTAGGGAAGCCAGTACTAAAAGATGCGTGGGTGTTGTCTGATGAAGGAACTTTTATAGAAGCTAAAGATACCTCAGATTATGAGTATCTCTGCGAGATTTCAGCCAGTCTAGAATGGCACTCCGAGCATCCTATTGCAAAAGCAGTTAAAGCAATCGATACCAGGTTAGTTAAGCAAAAAATAGTTCAGAATTCAGCTCCTTTTAAAGTGAAAAACCTAATGAATTTTCCAGGAGAAGGCATTAATGGCGAAATTGATGGTAATTTTTGGAGTATTGGTAAGTTAGAATTTTGTAGTGAAACGGTAGAATCCTTACGAGCAGATCAACAAAAAATGATTGTTTCAGCGCGTAATAAAGGTCATATCATTGTTGGACTTGCTAAACAGAAAAAATTGCAACTCTTGTTTATTTTAGAGGATGCTTTGCGACCACAGGTAGCTGAAACTTTAGCCACTTTAAAAAAACAAGGGATGAATCAAATAGTGATTCTCAGTGGCGATCATCCCGATTCAGTGAAGCAGGTGGCAAACCAACTGGGTATTCAAGAGTTCTATGGGCATAAGACTCCTGAGGGAAAATTAAATTGGATTCAAGCTCGTCAAAAGAAAGGTTGTAAGATCATTATGGTAGGTGATGGTATTAATGATGCCCCTACATTAGCCGCTGCAAATGTCTCTATTTCCTTTGCAGAAGCAACGGAATTGGCGCAAATAAATAGTGATTTTGTTTTAATATCACAACAGCTTAACCGTTTACCTGAAATGATACGTATTGCAATACGTACGCGTAGAATTATTGTACAAAATTTAACCTGGGCAATTGGTTACAACCTAGTGGCAGTCCCCTTTGCGGCAATGGGTTTAATTCCACCTTGGGGGGCGGCATTAGGCATGTCCCTAAGTTCTTTTATTGTTATATCTAATTCATTACGGCTTAAATTGGGAGAGAAAAATGACAAGCAACAAAGATGATATTGAAAAAGTGAAAAAAACCGAAGAAACGCCACGTTTTACTAAAGGCCTTTTTACTTTGTTATTTATTGCAACAAGCTTAACTATTGGATATCAAGTAGTTCAGTTTTTAACTAAAACAACAAAACCTATTGATTCTAAAGTGTTTTTTGCAATGCCTGACCATAAGGTTTTGCCAGAAGCGACTTTAAAAATGGCTGGAAAAGGCAATATTTCTACACAGGAATTTAAGGGGAAATGGTATTTGTTCTATTTTGGTTATACCTTTTGTCCTGATATTTGTCCTTTGGAATTAACCGATTTACACGATATGTATACACAATTAGATAAAAAGGTTGCGAAGGATAAATTACCGCAAGTTGTGTTCGTGTCAATTGATCCAAAGCGTGATACACCCAAAATAGCTATGGAGTATGCACATTATTTTGATCCTAATTTTATTGGTATAACGGGCAATCCCAGCGAACTTACAGCACTTGGCGATCCTCTAGGAATTGCTTGGTTTAAAGAGAAGAATGCTAATATCCTAGCAAAAGCATCAGATAAGAATTATATAATGTCTCACTCTACCATTATTTTACTTGTGGATCCTAAAGGAGAGGTTGTTGGGTTTTTTCCAGCACCTCATGACCCCTCTAAAATGGCAGAAGCGTATATTAAATTGATAAATAAATAAAGGTTCTTTTGAAAAAGTCAAAAGGCACTAAATAAGGAAGATGTATGAAAAATTCGGTTACTGTATCAGCGGTACTATTAAGCCTAGTCCTTGTTATATTTTCGCCCTTAAGTCTGGCAGATTATGCTGATGACATTATCGTTGAAAACCCATGGGTGGGGGCGCCACCACCAGACGCATTTGCCTTGGGTGCGTTTGCAGTCTTAAAAAACCCGACCGACCACACCATTGTATTACAACAAGCGAAAGCTACCGGGTTTGATAGTGTTCAGTTGCACAAAAGCATCAATAAAAACAATATGCATCGTATGATTAGGATACAAGAATTACGCATTCCAGCCAAAAGCCAAGTGGTGTTAAAGCATGGTAGCTATCATATTATGCTGATGGGCGTTCATCACGAACCAAAGCCTGGCGATAGCTTGCCCATTACATTGGTGTTTAGTGACCATTCACAAAAAATAGTTGAGTTTAAGGTAAGTAAAGGGAGACATCACTGATGAGTTGTATCCGAGCAAAAATGACTTTGGAATGGAGGTTGGTCAATTTGATGCGGAGAGTGTCATTTTGGAAAATTGGGTTGTTCTTGCCTTTTATATGGTTAGCCGGTTGTGGAAAGCCAGAGGTTACACCTACCTCTGCAACACCAGCGGTTCAGCAGTATTTTACTGCACTTCAAAATGGTGATGAATCACGCTTAAAGTGGCTGTATTTTGAACCGTTAAGCTGGCGTAAAAGCGGTAAATTGATAGAAGCCTTTCGTCAAACACATCAAGATATTGTGAAGGGTAGTTTAAAACTAACCGTAGAAAAAATAAAGCAAAACGGACGGTGGGCGTTGGCTGTAGTAAATGTGCAAACACATCCAAAGGATTCGGATACCGCTTTTAAGAGTGAATATAAACCGTATTGGTTTTTTTATTATGATGAACGCTGGCAGTATATTTCGCCAACATTAGCGCATACAGGTCCTGTCCGCTCTATGATGGATCTTTATCGAGAACAAACGAAACTAGAGCTTTGGTTTTTTCAAACGTATTTAAAGAATTGAGGGCTTTGCATGAGTTAGGAGCAAGATAAAAACGATGAAGAGTTTTTCAGCGTAATGTAAAGTAATGTCCTTAATACCTGGATTTATCGGAAGCCACTTTTTAGTGGCTTTTTTGGTTTCAGGGCGTTGTGTTCCATTAATCTAAATTAGTTATTTTTAGCCCTTCATTTTTCACCTCCTCGGCCGATAAAAGTAATACAGGGAGACCAAGTTATGAGTGAAGTAGGTATGTCTAAAGGTTTAAGGTTTTTCTTTAAACGTTTAGAAAAAAGATCCGGGCAGTTAGATGAGGCTAGACTAACTGAAGAGTCTAGAAACCAGGAAATCCCTTTTGACGACGTAGAACGGTTTGCACGGGCAATTATGTCTCAAAATATTTTTATTCACACGGTGGGTATTAATGGTAAAGATGAATCGACGATTTTATCAAAAGCCATGTTTAGTATTAACAAGGTGGTACGTTTGTATTATTCCACTTCGATTGATGAATCTTGTCAGGGATACTTGCGTTTGCATGCAGACCAAACGAAGCAAATGATTGTTGTTGAACGATTGCATGGTTTAAGACCTTGTCCAGAGACTTTGTATGCCAGTAAGGATGAAAGCCATGTCATTCGTTTTTTTGCCAACTGGATTTTGAAGCGTATTGATTGGGATAAAACCAAAATTAATAACTTGGATCTATATAAGAAGCTGAAAGAAGTAGAGCGCTTAGAGTATGAAGAGCAAATTGCTCAAGATTTAGCGGAAATAGAAGCGCTAGAGATTCAAACTACTTTAGATAAACACTTCGGAGGGAAGCGTCCAAACGCTTAAATAGGTTTAGTGAGTGCGGTTGACGGCTAGGTCAGCCAAGCTTAATAACGCTTCTTTAAGGTTGCTATCAGTTAAGGCTGATAGTGCTTGCTTAGCTTGGTCTGCTTCAGTTTGTGCTGTCTTCATCGTGAAGGCAATGGCGCCGCTATTTTTAATAATTTGGGTCACTTCAGCTAATAGGCCAATGCCTTCGCTTTCAATGGCTCTTTTAAGGACCCTTTTTTCTGCATCAGAACCATTTTCTAATACATAAATAAGCGGTAACGTTGGCTTGCCTTCTGCTAAGTCATCACCAATGTTTTTGCCCAGTGTTTCGGCATCGGCCGTATAGTCCAGCGCATCATCTACTAGTTGAAAGGCTGCTCCCAAGTGAATACCGTATTTTGCAAAAGCGGTTTCTAGTTCAGGCTTGTTAGCAAGTACCGCGCCCGTTAAAGTGGCTGCTTCAAATAGTTTGGCTGTTTTACGGTGAATGACTTCCATATAACGTTGGCTTGTCGTGCTGGCATCGTGGCAGTTCAGTAGTTGAAGCACTTCACCTTCGGCAATAACATTAGTGGTTTCCGACATAATTTGCATAATACGCATATTATTTGGTTCCACCATCATTTCAAATGCACGTGAGTATAAGAAGTCACCCACTAATACACTGGCAGCGTTGCCCCACACTTCATTGGCAGTCTTGTTGCCACGGCGTGTGCTAGACTCATCTACAACATCATCATGTAATAGGGTTGAGGTGTGGATGAACTCAATCACAGCGGCCATAGTATGGTGTTGTGTTCCTTTGTATTCGCAAGCCTTGGCACATATTAGCACCAATAGTGGGCGTAAACGCTTGCCACCACTGTTGATAATGTATTGGCCAATTTGATTAATTAACACCACGTCAGACGAAAGCTTATTTAATATCAACTGGTCTGTTGCTTGTATATCATCAATAATGAGCGCGCGAATGTCTGAAAGAGTCATTGAGTCGGTCTATTTCTTTTACATAAAAACGCAATTCTATTATGAATGGCTTAGGTATTCAAAGTAAATCGGTGTAAAATGCTTCATAAATCGTTCTTTAGCATAAAAGGTTAAAAAGAATTTGACCTGGAGCTTAAAACTCCTTATAATTCCGCCTTTGCCGTTTCTCGGCGTGTTAAATACAGAATTTGAACGTTAAATATCTCGTACTCTCACCGCTAAAAAATAGAGTGATTTGGTTAATTCCAAGGAAACGCCAAGAAGTATGAGATATTTATGTAACTATTATAGAAACCGGGAGTTTCAATATGTACGCAGTAATTAAAACCGGTGGTAAGCAGTATAAGGTCCGTGAAGGCCAGACGCTTAAAATCGAATCATTAGATTTAAACGCGGGTGATTCACTTGAGTTTGACGAAGTTATGATGGTAGGCGAAGGGGCTGATATTAAAATTGGTACGCCTGTTGTTGAAGGCGCTAAAGTAGCTGCAACTGTTCTTAGTAACGGTCGTGGTAAAAAAGTAACCATCATCAAGTTCCGTCGTCGTAAAAACAGATCTAAAACAAAGCAAGGCCACCGCCAAAACTATACTGAAGTAGAGATCGGTAAGATCACTGCTTAATTAGATTAGTTGCTTCTTTGGAAGTACTGGTTTATTAGATTAATACAACTTGCGCTACTTCTTAGTAGGGGGTAGACAAGTTAATAGGAGATTCTTACCATGGCTCATAAGAAAGCTGCAGGTAGTACTAAAAACGGTCGCGATTCTAATGCTAAACGCCTAGGCGTTAAGCGTTTTGGTGGCGAAGTTGTCAACGCAGGAAGTATCATTGTTCGTCAACGTGGAACTAAGTTCCATCCTGGTGACAATGTAGGTCGTGGTAAAGACGACACCTTATTCGCAAAAGCTAACGGTACCGTTGCTTTTGTTACTAAGGGTAAGCCAATGCGTACTTACGTAACAATTCAAGCTAGCTAACCGCTTCGCTTAAATTGTTGAAAACGCCCCGCTTGTCGGGGCGTTTTTGTTTTCGCCTTTTACAGGCAAATGTTCTAAAATACGGTTACAGGTAACCAAAAGGGAATTCTATGCATTTTGTTGATGAAGCCAATATTCAAGTAGTTGGTGGTCGCGGTGGTAACGGCGTGGCCAGTTTCCGTCGTGAGAAATTTATTCCTTTTGGTGGGCCAAATGGTGGTGATGGGGGAGAAGGCGGCAGTATTTATTTGCAAGCTGACCGAAACCTAAATACGCTTGTCGATTTCCGTTTCATTCGTGACTACAAGGCTCAAAATGGCCAGGCAGGTATGGGTCAACAAAAAACAGGTTGTGCGGGTGAAGAATTAATCATTCATGTGCCAGTTGGAACGATTGTTCGTGACGTTGATACCGACGAATTTGTAGGCGACTTGGTTGAACATGAACAAAGACTATTGGTCGCCAAAGGTGGCTTGCATGGTTTAGGTAACGTTCACTTTAAAAGTAGCCGTAACAGAACCCCTCGCCAATGTACCTTGGGAGAACCAGGTGATGAACGTAACCTATCTTTAGAACTGTCTTTATTAGCCGATGTCGGTTTGCTAGGGATGCCTAATGCCGGTAAGTCTAGTCTCATCTCAACCGTATCAGCAGCACGTCCTAAGGTCGCTAACTATCCATTTACGACCCTGTACCCTAACTTAGGTGTGGTGCGTATTTCGACCGAAGCCAGTTTTGTGATAGCCGATATTCCAGGTCTAATTGAAGGTGCTTCAGATGGTGCTGGGCTAGGTGTGCAGTTCTTAAAGCACCTGTCTCGTACAGGCTTGTTATTGCACCTGGTAGACATTGCGCCTATGGATGAAGTTGACCCAGTTGAATCGGTATTAATTATTGCCAACGAGCTAGAAAAATACAGCGAAGAGCTATCAGGTAAAGAACGTTGGTTAGTCTTGAACAAAACTGACTTATTACCGCCTGATGAAGCAGAAGCATTATGTGATGAAATTATCGAACGCCTAAACTGGACTGGTCCTGTTTACCGTACATCGACGGTTACCCGTTCAGGTACTGATGACTTAATGAACGACATTGCAGAGCAGTTAGCACAGAACCAAAAAGATGCTAATGAAATTGCCGACTTAGCAGGTAAGAAAGACTTGGCTGTTGATGCCGACTTTGAATAAGACCGCCTTTCATTATTAAGGAAGACCATTGAAAAACCGCCAAGATGTTCAACATTCAAAACGCTGGGTAATCAAAATAGGCAGTGCCCTTTTGACAAACGATGGGCAAGGTCTAGACCGTGAAGCCATGCAGCGTTGGGTTGAACAAATGGCTTTTTTAAGAGAGCAAGGCATTGAACTCGTCTTGGTGTCTTCAGGTTCCGTGGCAGAAGGTTTATTGCGTTTAGGAATTACCGAACGTCCAACCGATATTCATCAGCTTCAAGCGGCGGCTGCCGTTGGGCAAATGGGTTTGGTTCAAGCCTATGAATCTGCTTTTGCTAAGCATGATTTACTCACCGCACAAATTCTACTTACCCATGATGATCTCTCCAATAGAGAGCGTTATCTCAATGCCTCAAACACCATTCAAACTCTGCTAGAGCAGGGCGTTATTCCCATTATTAATGAAAATGATACCGTCGTTACAGATGAGATTCGTTTTGGCGATAATGATACCTTAGCGGCTTTAACGGCTAACTTGGTATCGGCAGAAGTGTTGGTTATTTTGACCGATCAAAATGGTTTATATAACGACAATCCAAGAACCAACCCTAAAGCCGAGCTCATTCATGAAGCCTCAGTTAGTCGCAAAGATATTGAAAGCATGGCCAGTTCAGAGGGCGGTGCTTTAGGAAAGGGCGGTATGTACACCAAAGTACTTGCGGCTAAACGTGCGGCTCGTTCTGGTGCGGCAACCTTTATTGCCTCGGGTAATGAAGATAATATTCTGCCTCGCCTGTATCAATCTGAGCAAGTTGGTACCTTATTAATCCCTGACCTAGAGCCTTTAACCGCTAGAAAACAATGGCTAGCAGGACACCTTCAAGAAAAGGGTTTACTGGTATTAGATGCAGGCGCAGTTAAAGCGCTTCAGGAAGGTGCTAACAGTCTATTGCCGATTGGCGTCATCTCCGTAACAGGACAGTTCTTACGCGGCGACATGGTCGTGTGTGTTGATCAACAAGGTCAAGAAGTGGCGCGTGGGTTGGTCGACTATTCTGCGAAAGAAGTGAATAAGCTTTTGGGCAAACGCTCTTCTGAAATCGAATCTTTATTAGGTTATGTAGATGGTGAATACCTTATTCACTACGACAATCTAGTCACGCGTTAAACCCTCTCAAAGCCAAAAATCGCCAGGGGTGGTGTCTATTTTAAGAGCACCCCTGGCGATTTTAGGTTTCTCATAACTTACTTTATTTGCACTATCTCTTGTTTACCTCTGCAATAGCAACCAGCTCTACCGCTGCGCCCAGGGGTAAACTTGAACACCCCAAAACACTTCTTACATGCCCAATATTATTCCCCTGAATAGATGAAAACAAATCAGAAGCACCATCAAGTACACTAGAATGTTCTATAAAATTTTCTTTGCAATTGATATAACCATCGATACGAATTAGCCTTTTAAAAGTGTAATTATTTCCTAGTCTATTTATTTGGCTCAGTATGTTTAATGCACAAAGCTTTGATGCTTTATAACCATCATTAATTGAAAGCTCAGCGCCAATTTTACCTTTATATTGAAGAGTTCCATTCGCTATGGGAAGTTGACCAGAGATATATACTAAACCACCTAAAATAGTTGTTGCCTCATAGATTCCAATGGGGTCAGGAGCGACGGGAAGAACTAGCCCAAGCTTGTTAAGTCGTTGCTCTAGTTTGGAGTTAGTCATATTTATCGGTGTGCTCCGGCAGTCATTCCTCCATCAATAAAAAATGTTTGCCCTGTTACGAATCGACTTCCATTGCCAGCAAGATGTTTAACCCAAATAGCAATATCTGCAACGGATCCCAGTTTATTTAAGGGGTGCAAAGAAGCAAGCTCTAAAAGTTGTTCCTTATCCATCAAGCTATCATATAAAGGGGTCTCAATGATGGCAGGAGCGATTGTATTTATCCTTATATTATTTTGGGCAAATTCAATTGCTAAATGTCTTGTCAGAGTATGTAATCCGCCTTTTGCCACTTGTGAGGCGGAGCATGGAGTTTGTATTAACGGGTGTTCAACCCACATAGAACCAATATTAATAATACTGCCATTATTTTGTTCAATCATTGTCGGAATAACAGCTTGTGCTGTAAAAAAAGCCCCTTTGACAGCTGTTGAAAAGTAGGCATCTAAGCTATCTTCTGTTTCATCAAGGAATGACTTTGGTATGAATGTGCCTGCATTATTGACAAGTACGTCAATCGATCCAAACTGGTTAATAGCTTTCGCGGCCAAAGCTTGCCCTGTTTGTTTTGATCCAATATCCCCTTGTACAGAAATTATGTGTGAAGAATATTCGCAATTTTCATCCAATACTTGTTCAAGAGCACTTTTTGTTCGTGAATTAATAACCACATTTGCCCCTTCTTTAAGAAAAGAGGAGGTGAGTGCTTTTCCAATCCCTGAAGAAGCACCTGTAATAATAATAGTTTTATTTGTCAGCATAATTGACTCCTTGTTAAATAGAGTTTGAATTATATAAAAGGTAAGAGTATAGTAATAATTGATAATATTCATACAAGGTATAGGTTTTTACGATATGACTTTTAAGCAATTAAAGTATTTTTTAGCAGTTGTTGATATAGGTACTTTTCTGGGAGCCTCTGAACATGTTTGTGTAAGCCAACCGACTTTATCAGCAGGAATAAATAAGTTAGAAGAATTACTAGGAGTTAAATTATTTTATAGAGGTAGTAGGCATGCAACTCTGACTCCCGACGGAGAAAGTTTATTAATTCCTGCTAGAAAAGCTTATAAACAGTTAGATCTTATAAAATATAAGTTTAAAAATGAGAAGTCAATCATAACGATAGGTGTTATTAATACTATCCCTATTAGCTTTATTGAAGAAATAATTTCATTACATAAACAATTATTTCCTTTGGTTCTTTATGAAATTGAGGTTGGAAACTTAAAGTTTTTACAGGATTTGTTTGTACAGAAGAAATTAAACTTTCTCTTCACAACGGAGTTAAATATTGATATGGAATTTTATCCTTTATTTAATGAAGAACTTAACCTTGTGGTGTCAAATAAAAGTTCACTTTCCAAATGTGATGTTATTTCAGTGGCTCAAATCAATAATCATGCTTTTATCGAAAGGTCTAATTGTGAATCTTGGTGTGAGGTAAGTGAAATGTTTGAAAGCAATGAAATAAACCTTCATACGGTTTGTCGGGCAGAAAGTGATGAAACGATACTTTCTCTTGTCGCATCAAATTTAGGTATTTCAATTATGCCGTATCGGCGTTCACCATATGAGGTGAAGTTTATTAGGATTAAAGAGTTATCAGTGGAAAGGACGTTAGGTATGTATTATGAGAGTTCGAATTTAACGGAGTCGTTTTCAGATACTGCTCAAAGAGTTTATAGTAAAACTATATAAAAAAGTTATGTAGATAGCCATCACTTAAAGTACAAATTTGGGAGGCCTATTTCTTTGAAGTAGGTCAGACCACCCCTGGCGATTTTTAGGTTTCTAATAGCTTACTTTATTCGCAATATCTCTAATTTATAGAACCCCATTACTTTGTAGCGAAATGACATAATAGTTTGCCTGAAGTTTAGGGAGGCTTTGTTTTAAGTAACTTAGCAGTGTTGGTACACAATCCTTATCTAGTTGTATTTCAATTACCATTTTTTCGGTATACCCCGCCACTTGCTCTTGAATAGTCTTAAACAGATTGTCGGGGTGAAAGTCTTGAATCATGAAGGCTTGAAACGCCAGCTTATCATTGGGAAACAATGTTAAGCAGTCTGTTGTTTCAGCCAAGCTCTGTTGGTTGAGGGTCAATTTTAAAATAACCTGTTCCATTTAAAGCTCCTTGGCTAGTGTGTTCTTCGTTGGCTTTGGCTGACCAAATAGGCGGTAAAAAATAGGCAATATTAATAGTGTGAGCAGGGTAGAGGTGATTAAGCCTCCAATGACCACTATGGCTAAGGGGCGTTGAATTTCTGACCCTGGGCCGGTTGAAAATACCAGTGGCACTAAACCTAATGCGGCAATACTGGCGGTCATTAATACTGGGCGAAGTCGTCGCATCGCACCTTCCATGACCACTTCAGATAAAGCCATGCCGTTGGCAAACAGTTGGTTGAAGTAGGAAATCATGACGACACCATTTAGTACGGCAATACCGAGTAGGGCAATAAAGCCAACAGAAGCTGGTACCGACAGGTATTCGCCGGTTATCCATAGTGCAGTGATACCACCAATTAAGGCAAAAGGCACGTTGGCTAAAATAATAAGTGCTTGTGGGATAGAGCCAAAAGTGCTGAATAAGATGATAAAAATTAAAATAAGCGCAACGGGTATGACGATGCTTAACTTAGCGGCTGCACGTTGTTGGTTTTCAAATTTTCCACCCCATTCAAAGTAATAACCAGCAGGGATATCAATTTTGCTGGCAACTTTTTTAGCTTCATTTACAAAACCGACTAGGTCTCTACCGGAGACATTCGCCACCACCACAGCAAAGCGTTTACTTTGTTCGCGCTTAATGGAAACAGGGCCTTCAACTTCTTCAGCTGTCACCAGCTGACTAAGCAGTACTTGGCTACCATCTTCTAAAGCAATGGGTTGATGTAGCATTTCTTGCTTAGAAGACTTATAGTTTTCATTAGCTCGTACCATTAAGGGAATGCGACGAATTCCTTGGTAAATGATCCCCACTTTTACACCATTTATTTGTACGCGTATTAGTGTTTGTACATCGTTATAAGACAGTCCTAAGGTTGCCGCCATATTTTTATTAATTTTCAGCTCTAGGTAGCGGAGCCCTTCATTGGTAGGGGTGTAAACATCTTCAGCTCCTTTAATTTTTTTGACGGCTTGAACCAGTTTTTTGGCCACTTCATTGAGTTGTTTTGGGTTATCTCCAAAGACTTTAATAGCTAAGTCTCCTCTAGCTCCCGTTAGCATTTCATCTACACGCATTTGAATCGGCTGAGTAAAAGCAAAGTTACCGCCTGGAAAATGTTCTTTCAACGTTTTACGAATGGTTTCGATTAAGGCTTCTTTTGTGTCCATTCTCCAGGACTTTTTAGGGTTAAGTACCAAAAAGGAGTCGGTATCATTTAAAGACATAGGGTCTAAGCCTAGTTCATCAGACCCTACTCGACTAATGATACGTTCAATTTCAGGGATATTTTTTAGCAGTACTTTTTGTACTTGCTCATCTAGGTTGATGGTTTCTTTTAAGCTGATAGCCGGTAGCTTTTCCATTTGTAGCACGATATAACCTTCATCCATTTGAGGGATAAAGGTTTTACCCACTTGGGTATAAATAACACCCGCTAACAGTAAACAAGCCACTGCTACACTGATCACTTTTTGGCTGTTTGCCAAGCTCCAGGTTAGTGCAGGGTGGTAAATTTTTAATAGCTTTTTCACTAGCCAAGGTTCTTTATGCTTAGGCTTACCTAGTAAGAATGAAGCCAAAGTAGGGATGATAGTGAGCGATAAAATCAAAGCACTACCCAGCGCAAAAATAATGGTTAAGGCAACGGGGATAAATAACTTTCCTTCCAGCCCTTCTAGGGTAAGCAAAGGCAAGAAGACGGTCATAATAATTAAAATACCTGCGATAACGGGGGTAGACACTTCCTGTACAGCACGGTAAATAATATGTAACTTAGGCAAACCAGCTTTATCTTTTTCTTGGTGCGTGACAATATTTTCGACCACTACCACGGCTGCATCAACGAGCATACCAATTGCAATCACTAATCCACCTAATGACATTAGGTTGGCAGATAAGCCAAACTGGTTCATGAGAATAAAGGTTAGCAAGGCTGATAAGGGTAGGATTAAGGCCACGGTTAAAGCTGCGCGTATATTGCCTAAGAAAATAAGTAAGACAAAGATAACCAGCACGACCGCTTCAATTAATACACTAGAGACGGTTGAAATAGCTTGAGAAATCAAATTATTACGATTGTAGAAAACGTGTAGGCTAATACCTTTTGGCAAGGCTCTTTCTAATGATTTTAGGCGTTCTTCAACGCCAGCAACCACATCACGTGCATTGGCACCTTTTAAGGCAACCACAATGGCTTCCACGGCTTCTTTACCATTTTGGGTGACAGCACCATTTCGGTATAAAGAATCAATTTCAACATCGGCAATATCTTTAACAAAAATAGGGGTATTGTTTTCATTACGAACCACCAGATTTTTAATACTGTCTAAGTCGGTTAAGTTTCCTTCAGTTCTCACTAATAAAACTTCTTCCCCTTGGTTAACACGCCCAGCACCATCATTACGGTTATGGGTTTCTAATACTTTAATGAGGGAGGGCAGTGAAATACCATAGGCTTGTAGCTTGGTAAAGTTAGGCTTAACGGCATAAATTCTTGCCTTTCCTCCTAAAACATTAACATCTGCCACCCCTGGAACAGAGCGTAACCCTGGGCGAATAACCCAGTCAAGTAGGTCTCTTTTTTCCATATTATTAAGGGTATCACCTTCAATGGTAAACATGAAAACATCACTTAAGGGGGTGGAAAGTGGTGTCATACCGCCAGTCACGCCAGCGGGGAGTTGTGCGCCACTTAGGCGTTCGGTTACCCATTGTCTGGCTAGGTAAATATTAGTTCCCTCTGTAAAATTTAGCGTGATGTCCGCAATAGAATATTTAGCTAAAGAACGTAACATAGTGCTATTTTGAATGCCTAGTAGCGCTTGCTCTAAGGGCGTAATTACGCGTTGCTCTACTTCACTGGGCGTCATGCCTTCGGCTTTAAAGATAAGCTTTACTTGAACAGGAGAAACATCTGGAAAGGCATCGACAGGCGTCTTTTGGAAAGCAATCCAACCCCCTGCTACTAATGCAAATACCACCAGCAGTACAAAAATACGTTGGGTTAAAAAGAAGCGAATCAATTTAGTCATGATTATTCCTCGCCCTCTTCTAGGCTTGCTTTTAAGCTAGATGTGCCGTGGATAACAACTTGAGTGCCTGCTTGAATGTGTTCTGCTTCTAAAGGGGTAAAAAATAGCTGGCCATTTTGGACCTGGAGTACCTTAATGGCGATGCCTTGTATTTTGTCACCTTGCTTAATAAAAATGGTCTGTTGATCATTGATAGAAGTCAATGCATTGATACTGGTTTTAAAAGCAGGGGTTTTAAAGATAAAAGTCACTTGAAACACTTGCCCTGGCTTGATTGAAAAATCGGCATTGTCAAATAGGGTGTGGAGTTCAATGGTTTGAGTGTGACTTTTTACAAAGTCTGCTTTGTGTGCCACGATCCCCATTTTATTTTCACCGATTAGTTGTACCTTAAAGCCTTCTTGAATCAATTTGGCTTCCTTAACGGGGACATCTACGTCTAAGACAATCGGGTCAATTTTAGCAATGAAAATAATGGGTGCTTGGGCTGAAATACGTTGCCCTAGTTGAACTTCAGCATTAAAAAGCTCGCCTGAAACAGGTGCTTTTAACTCGAGAGTACCTGGCTGTAGCTGGCGAGAAGCATTGAGCTTATTGAGACGGTCTTGGGGCATACCAATAAAGAGTAGCTTGTGTTTTAGCTGGCTTTTTTGGTTTTGTAATTTACGAACATTACTTTGTGCAATTTGTTGTTGTTTACTAGAAACGGCACCAGATTGACTGAGTTTTTTAATGCGTTTTAAAGCAGCCCAGGCTGTTTTTAAGTCAGCTAAGGTGTTTAGATAGTCGCTTTGTAAGCTGACATAATTAGCACTGTAATAGGTGGCAATCACGTCACCTTTTTGAATACGACCGTGAACGTGTTTTAAAGCTGTAATTTGACCTTCAATCGGCATGGTAAGCGCATAGCGTTGGTTGATGGGCACAATGCTCTTAGCCACATAAGGGCTGCTAGGAACAGAGTTGGTAGCGCTTACAGCGGCAAACTGAATGTTAAAAGCTTCTAGTTGCGTAGCATTTAATTCAATAGGCGGAATGCTTTTCTCATGATTCTCAGCAGATACAGTGGCAGATAGGCTAGAGAGTAACAAGGCTGTTGTAACAGATAATAAAGCTCGTCTAACAGGAAATGATGGGCGATTGAAAGTAAACATTATAAAGCATCTCCTGCAATTTGGTTATAGGTAGCAATGGCTTGTTCTAGGTCTATTCTGGATAGCGCATAGCCCAGCTTGCTGTCTAAAAAATTTTGTTGGCTAGTAATTAGTGTTTGAATATTGCTTGCCCCTAGCTGATAGGTTTGTGTCGCCAATTTTAAGGTATCATTGGAAAGGTCATTTTCTTGTTTGGCTAAGGCCAGTGCTTTTTGGTTTAATAGAATTTGTTGCTTGGCAGAAAATAGCTGGTTGCCTAAGTTCATTTCAAAACGTTTAATTTCTGCCTTTTTCTTGGCAACCGATAACTTACTTTCAGATATTTTAATTTGCTGAGAAGGGTTGTCTCCTAACGGGTAGGAGAGACCTAAATAAAGTGAGGTATTAGGTGAAACATGCTTGCTGTCTTCTTGAAAGGTACCAAATGACAACACAGGGTTGTTTTTTTGCCGTGCTGATTGGTTTTGTGTTTCAGCCTCTAGCAAGGTTAGCTGGGCTTGTAACTGCAAGTATTTAGGGTGTTGCATGATGACGGGGGTGGCTTCTTTTTCTGAAAGCTCGTCAGGCAATGCTACACTTTGTGTCCAAAATTCATATTCTGACTGTGCGGTGAGGAGATTTTTGTTTGCGGTTAGTAAACGAGACCGTTCTTTTAGCAGAGCCTTTCTTGCTAGTAAGTTATCTAACGTAGGTTTTTCACCGGCAGAAACAAGCTTATTAATTAAGGTTTGTAGGAGCTTTGTTTGCTTGACGGATTCTTGTGCAATCTCTTGTTGAACCTGTGCAGAGCGTAGCTGCCATATTAAGGTTCGTAACTGATTAGAAGCTTGCCATTTTAATAAAGAAATTTGCGCAGTTTTGAGCGCACTAAACCCCTGGGCTATTTTCTTTTGGCTCTCTGACTGGCCTGGTAACCATAAAGGCACTTCACCACCAATGGTCCACTTTGTTTGACCATTGCTGCCCGTTAAAGCATCATTTTCATGCCCTATAATTAGGTTGCTACCGCCTGAAAACCACTGGTCTGCCGTGTCTTGAGTAAGCTGCTCAACTTTTGAATAGGCTTGTAAGCTAGCTTGTTCAGGCTGTTTTTCAATGACATTTTGCACCAATTCTGCATAGGTAATGGCTTGTGCAGAGTGGCTTAATAATAAGCTTGCCAGTAGGACGCCGCTTGGCAGTAGCTGATAAACAGCTTTAGAAAGGGTTTTGGGAGCTAAGAAGATCATGTTTTTTCCTAAAATAGCGTTGATGTTGCATATCTTAGGAGATGAAACTGAACTGAAACTGAATGGCTAGGATAAACTGCTTAAAACCGTCAATATAATTAAGCAGGTTTTTTTTGAATAGTGGGGAAGCTTAATATTATTTTTAAGCCATTTGGGGTGTTGTGCTGAAATTGCAATGAGCCTTGGTAGGCCTCCACCAAGTCTTCCACAATAGACAAGCCTAAACCATGTCCGGGTATGTTTTCATCTGCTCTAAAACCCCTTTGTCGAATATATTGAATTGCCTTGTCATCTACACCCGGGCCATCATCTTCAATAGTGATTAGGGTGGTTTGGTTATTCTGCTCAAGGGTTATTTTACAGGCAGACTTACACCACTTAAAAGCATTGTCTAGCAGGTTGCCAAACAGCTCAAACCCATCTTCTTTATCGAGCAGCAAGCTAAGTTTAGGTGCTGTTTTGGCGGGTAGTAAAATTTGCATATCAATATGTTTAGGTGCATGGAGTTGTTGCAAACTACTGATCAAGGTTGTGAGGTCTTCTGTAAAATTAAAAGGTGTATTAATGCCTGTTCCTTGGGCAATACGCGCTTTTTTAAGTGCTCGTTCAATCAGTTGGTGAATTTGTTGTAGCTGTTGTTCTATTTGTTGTGTCATGATCGCTTGCTTGGCCGCATCTGTTTCTTGTCTTAGTTGGGGTAACAGCTGAAAAGCAATGTTTAAAGGGGTCTTTAAGGCATGAGATAAATTGGCATTAGACCGCCTAGCCTGACTAAACTGTTTGTTTGCCAGTTGAATCGCTTGGTTTAAGGCCAAAATTAAAGAGGAAACTTCAACGGGATAGGCTTCTGCATTTATGCTCTGTTGCACGCTGAGCTCTAAAGATTGCAGTTGTTTTTCTAAAGGGGTTAATTGTTTAAAGGTACGTTTCAGAATCCATTTTTGTAATAGAAATAGAATAGCCAGCGTCAAAATAGACAATAACCCAAACAGCCAATCGAAGCGCTGCAAGCTTTCTTCAATAGGCGAGTGGTCTTCAGCGACATAAATGGTGAGGGGTTGGCCCTGCAGAGTTTGTTGGCTAACGTAGACCAGTAGTTTACTGTTATGCGCGCTGGTATTCTGTGCCATGCCTTGTGTTTCATAGGTATAGATTTTTGTTTTATTTTTGCTGGGCACAGGTTGTAAGTAAATAGAAAGCGATGCTTGAGAGGCGGAATGAAATATCTGTTTACCAATCTTAACGACATAATAGTGACCAGAATAGGGCTTGTCATAAATGGGTTCAATTTTGTCAGCGTTTAACGTCCATTGTTGTTTATTAAGGTGTAAGCTTTTGGTGATCGCTTCGCTATCATGCTCCAGACGACTAATAACATAGTTATCCGCAACCGAGTGTATGGTTGAAATCGCAATCCACCAAAAAGCGATAAAGACTAAGGCGACACTAATGCCTAGGGTAACGGATAGTTGGTGTTGTAATGATTTCATTGTGCTAAGGATTACTGGTTGGGGAAAGGGTGAGTCGATAGCCTTGGCCTCGTAAGGTTTTAATCGCTTCTTTACCTAAATACTTTCGCAGGCGACGAATATAGACTTCAATCAGGTTCTCTTCTTTTTCTTCTGTATGGTCGGATATTTTTTGCAATAAAATCTGTTTAGAAAAGACCTGTTGTGGGTGTAAAAATAGGGCGTGAAGCAATTGAAACTCGGTAGCGGTCAGTTGGTGAGAGGTTTGTCCAATAGATAACACTTGGTTGTTAGGTTCTAAGCTAACGGCTTCATTGTTTAAGCTTATAAAACTAAGC
>WFMZ01000050.1 GCA_015484555.1 Hydrogenovibrio sp.
AGTAAAGCCTATCAAGAAGTTTAGGAATAAAAATGTGACACCGATTAATGATGCTCGTATAGCTAAAAATCATTTGCAGCGTGAGTTTAAACCGCTTGGACCCAACCAAAAATGGGTGAGTGACATTACCTATATTAAAACAGGACAAGGCTGGTTATTCCTGGCTGTATTTATCGATCTTTACTCACGTAGAATAGTTGGCTGGAGCGCTAATAGTCATATGAGGAGCGAGCTAGTCACACAGGCACTACTGATGGCCATATGGAACCGAAAACCTAGTAAAGGGTTAGTCATTCATACCGATCAAGGAAGCCAGTACACATCAGATAAATATTTAAAAGTGCTAAGCTCTTGGGGCATCATCCCAAGCATGAGCCGCATAGGGAATTGTTGGGATAATGCCGTAGCAGAAAGTTTTTTTGCAAGCCTCAAGAAAGAACGAGTTTATGACAGCCAATATGTAAACCGAAGAGAGGCATTATTTGATATTGCTGATTATATTGGTTGGTACAACCATGACAGAATGCACAGTACACTTAATTATGAATCTCCAGAGGATTATGAACAAGTTTACAAGACTAGAATTAGCCTGTTAGAGGCAAATATTTAACCTTTGTGTACGAAATGGTGTTGCCATTCCACTCTAATTTGAATGTAGTGGTACAGTAATTTTGGTCACCTAAATAGAGAGGCTAAAATGCATCTCAGATAAAGGTCGTAAAAAATGGAGAAGACAAGACGTAATTTTTCAGCTGAGTTTAAATTGGAATCAGCGCAATTAGTGGTCAATCAAAACTATAGTGCAAAAGAAGCGGCTGAAGCTATGGGCGTTGGGTTATCTACCATGAAAAAATGGGTAACACAGCTTAAAAAAGAGCGTTTAGGGGTTACACCAAAAGCCAGTGCCTTGACTATTGACCAGATTGAGATCCAAAAACTGAATAAAATAATAAAATATCTTGAAGAAGAAAAAGACATTCTAAAAAAGGCTACGGCTCTCTTGATATAGGGCTCACTGAACACTTCAGATAGTTCAAAGACTTCAAGAGAGTCATTCTGTTAAAAAGCTATGTAAAGTGTTTTCACTGCATATATTCAGACCCCACCCCTGGCGATTTTTAGGTTTGGTTATAGCTTAAATTGAATTTAAATAGCCATTTAGTGGTTTTGAAGCCTGCTAATGTTTTTTATGAAAGAAAGTAACGCCCTTAATCCAGTCTGTATAAGCCTGTTCAGTTCGTATAGAATAATAATTGGCACGGTATTGCCTTTAATTTTTTCTTCTGTAGCAAGCTGCTGTACTGCTAAAATCATTCTAATACGCTCATAAAACTCACCAAGATATCTTAGGACTAAAAGTAATTTTTGGAATCCTATCTTTAGTTTAGTGCTTCTTTTTTGCCTTTGAGCATCGGGTATAGTTATAAAACCATCTCATGATGGTCGTTAATGGTTTTTAACGCATGTTAGTCGGTATTTATTAACAGTTAAGTGTATAAAAAGCCTGACGATTTTCTCAAACAGGAAAACTAGGGGATTACATGTGGATTAGATAAGACGGCTAATATTCCAATCAGAATGGCAGCTATGACCATAACTAATACCATGCCAGCGCCTATGTCCTTCACTTTTCCGATACTGGGGTGGAATTGTGGGTGCAGATGATCGGCTAGTGCTTCTATACTAGAATTGACCAACTCCGCAGCAAGGACTAACATAATCGAAATGATAATTAAAGCCCACCATACAGTAGGCAGTCTCCACCATAAGAAAAATATGATAACAGCCGACCCTATTACAACATGTGTACGGAAGCTACGCTCTCCTTGCCAAGCATGTTGAATGCCGTTCAGGGCATTGATAATTCGCTTTACCAACTCCTGGTTCTTCATGATCTATTTTTCTCCTTGCATAGCGCTAAAGGTTTTCCACTTTTGTTATCAAGGTCCATAATAATTAATTTACCACTGCTAAAGAAAGGCATTCCCAGTAGATAGTTACCAACTTTAGGCTCGCTTAGGTGAATTTCACAACTGACGAGTTCTGGTATTTGGGTGCTTAAAGAATGCTTCAACTGTTGGGCAGCGGTATCAGAATCTGGCGAAATCTTGTGTAATACACCCCAATATATACCCGTATAACTACGCATAACACCTACGTAGACTAGTGCCCCATCTTTTAACCAGTGAGTTTTCCACAGCCTTAGGGTGTTGATAACTCGTTTACCATTGATTATGTCTAAGCGTTCAAAAGCTAGATTATTTATCCGACCATTCCAGAAGGTAGGTACGAGTGGTGCATTGATATAATCCATGCCGTGTTGAAGTAACTTCAATAGGTTGTGTAGAGTGGGTGGGTCAGCTTTTTGCCAGCCGGCAGATTTGATATTCTGGATCAGTAGTGCCTTGTCCGCTGTTATGAAGGCTACGGATAAAGATTGGACTGGTGTGCCAAATAGAGTTTCAGTATACAGTAAACCTTTTTCCTTAATAACAGTAGGTAATTGTTGAGTTAAGGGTTCTTGGGCAATGACGGGTGGAGTACGAGTTTTTGGATGCCACTGTGAGGTATAAATACTATACCAGCCTATGGCGAGTATGAACAGTGCAATTAATATTGTTCGCTGTTTAGGTGTCAAGGGTGTATGCCAGTTGAGCTGGCCTCTGGCAGAGGCCCATTCGCTAATACTGATCGCAATGAGTAGCCAGCCAGATCCTACCAGATAGCCTGCCCATACATCGCTTAAGTAATGTACATCAAGAACGATTCGACTTAAACCGATTGCAAAAATGACCAAAAATGTCATTAAGATGTAATTGATGCGTGATCGGAGGCTTGGCGCAGTACGTATCAGTAGATAACCAAGAAAACCATAAAAACCCACTGCAATAGCGGCATGACCGCTGGGGAAGGAGTAAGAGTGCTCAAGTAGTATAGCGTCAACAGGGCGGGATCGGTGAAATAGCTCCTTACTAAGCAGCGTAAAAATACTTGTTCCAACTACAGATACCATTAATGATAACGCTAGCCAGCGGCCACGGTAAACCCAACTACCGATTGTTGCTAATATAATCAGAGGTACTGCCACTGCTGGAATGCCTAGAGCGGTGATCCAGATAAATGTAGGAATCACCTCAGGAGGGCGAAATTTTTCGATCAATTGTGCCACAGTGTGATCTATGGTGATGATAGAGTTGGAGGTAAGGAAATCTTCAATAATACCACCAAAGAGAATGGCAACATACAGCAATGAAAGCGATAGTAAAGTTAATGGTAATCCAGAAAAATGGGTGTGGTTTATTCTATTTTTGATGAAATTTATAACATGAGGGTAGCGATGTTTAAACTGCCTTACATGGGCGTTGTTTGTTAGTGCTGAAGCAATTGAAAAATACAAGGATTTGAGTAGTTCCCAAATTTGAGGCCCTTGGCGTATCAGAATGTGTTTAAGGTACCACAATACAAACCAAAGCAAAAGAATAGTCAAGAACACAAGCCCTATGCGTGACATCCATGCTTGGGCTATTGCCAGAGACTGACCAAATAGATAACCACCACCAATCCATTGGAGCCCCCAGCCGATACCACCACCCATATTCCAGAGCATAAAGGTGCCTCTATGCATATCAGCAGAACCAGCGATAAAGGGAACGACCTCCTTTATGCTCGGAATAAAACGACCCAAAAAGACACTCTTAGCACCATTGAGTTCAAAGAAATTATGTGCTCGTTGGAAATGTTCTGGCTTGAGAAATAATACGCCATTTTTGAGCCACTGCTGACCATAACGCTTACCCAACCAGTAGTTAAGATTATCTCCGAGCACTGCACCCGCGATACCGAACAACAATATCCCTGTAAAATCAACTTTTCCAGTGGCACTAAAAGCGCCAAGTATTAAAAGAAGGGAGGAGCCAGGGATGAGTAAACCAACTACTAAAGTGGTTTCAGAAAATGCCACAAGAAAGGCCAGTCCGTAGATTAAGGATTGAAAATTCTCGATGCTGGGAAGTACGGTTTGGTATAGATATTCAATCATCAGATTGGCGGCCTCTATTGGATTATCTAATAATTTGCTGATTATTTTTTTAAGTTTACTTTAATTTTAAGTAATAAGAGTAGTTATTTAGTAATGCTCTCTGCAAATAACGGTGTTTAAAAATAGACTTTCTATTACGTCTATGTCGGTTTAGAGGATTACCTAGCCATTTCAGTGTTATGGTCAATGCAGCGTAAGCGTTAGACATTAAATAAAGTAATTAAAATAGGAATGAAAAAATAGAATTACTATAAGGCAATTAATTGTTACGTAAGGATGAGCGTTATGCGAAAATGTAAATGACCTGGCTACAGGCAGTAGTCATTATTAAATGATGCTTAGTTCATGAGCGTTCGAATAAAAATAGGATATTAACATGACACAAAAAAATGCAGGTATAGCTACTTTTAATACTCACATTGAGGCTGAAGAGGCAGTGAAAGAGTTGCAAAAATCAGGCTTCAATATGAAAGAACTTTCTATTATCGGTAAGGATTACCACACAGAAGAGGATGTCGTTGGTTATTACAATATGGGCGACCGTGTAAAGAAATGGGGGAAACTTGGAGCCTTTTGGGGTGGACTCTTTGGTTTACTCTTTGGTTCTGCCTTTTTCTTCATTCCAGGAGTGGGTCCTATTATGATCGCAGGTCCGTTCATTTCATCTATCGTTGGCGGTCTGGAAGGTGCTGTTTTAGTTGGTGGCCTGGATGCTTTGGGTGCAGCGCTTTATAGTATTGGTATACCTAAGGATAGTATCGTTAACTATGAAACATCTATTAGAAATGAAAAATTTATTCTTGTAGTTCATGGTTCTTTAGATGAAATAAACAATGCAAAAAATATCTTAAAGGGTATGGGGCATGAAGTGCAGGTACATTCTGCATGAGATAATGGCAGTATAAAGGGGGTGTCCACTCCCTTTTAATTTTTAGTACCTTCATGGTGTTATCAACAAGCACTCTTGCACTTTTCTCTGTTAGCTTAAGGATAATTGTGTAGGGTGTTTTCTTTTTATTCGGCTAGATTACATATATAGCGTTCTTTTCTGCTTTTTATCACCCTCACTGTGCGGTAGGGCTTTCATGATTTAGTATCTGTATCCGCTCTTTTATCGAGCCTGTAAGTTTGCACGATTTTAATGTGCGGTATCGTTTTATGCTGTGTAAATTGGCTATCTTTCTTTGGTAGGTATCCTTTTTTCTTACAAGTTAATTGCACTTGTTATGCGAATTCAAGCCTAATTATTAACCCTTTCGGTTATAAAAAATACTTTCACAAGCGATAAGCCGTTATTATGTTACTTTCATTTATTCAGAAGGCGCACAATGAAACCGAAGCGTATTATTTTAGTTAGACATGGCCAGTCTGTTGGTAATAAAGATATTCATAGCTACGAGTCTATTCCTGATTATGCCCTTGAATTGACACAAGAGGGAAAGGAGCAATCGGTTGCTGCTGGAAAAGAGATTAAAGAAAGGGTAAAAGGGGGCAGTATTCAGGCCTATATATCGCCTTACTTTAGAACGAGACGTACTTATGAAGGCGTGGCTTCGGTATTAGAAGATGAGCTTGAAGGTTGTCATGAAGATCCTCGTTTGCGAGAGCAAGACTGGGGGCACCTTCGTCACCCGGATGACAGTCGTATTTTGATTGATGAGCGTAATCGTTATGGGCTTTTTTATTATCGAATGAAAGATGGTGAAAGTGGTGCTGATGTTTATGATCGGGTGAGCAGTTTTTTTGAAACACTTTATCGTGATTTTAAAAAAGAGGATTACCCTGAAAATACGTTAATCGTGACTCATGGCATGACCTTGCGAATATTTTTAATGCGTTGGTTGCATTGGTCGGTAGAAGAATATGAAAGATTGGTCAACCCAGACAACTGCCAGGTGGTTGTGTTGGAACAAGGTGAAGAGGGTAAATATCAGTTAGTTACGCCTTTAAAGCAAAGAGATATTGAACTCTCTGCTCCTCAGTACCAAAAAGCTTAATCACTCATTAAACTACTTTTTAGATAGGCCGCTTTCTGCGGTCTTTAAAGTCCCCATTTTTAATCTTATTCTGTTTAATGATTATTAAACCAGAATCTACTTCATCAAACAGTTCATCGTACGTCTTATCGTTTTGAAAAAAAGTTGAACAGTAGGATGATTTTGTCAAAGGCGCTAAAAAATCATGAATAATTTGGTCAGAAATAACCACGAATTCATCGCCACCTATTCGGTAAATAAAGGTATTAGGGCTGTGCTGAAGTAATTTTTTTAAAGTATTTGCCTCGGCTTGAATAACTTTGTCTCCCGCTCGATAACCTTGTATTTTGTTGATGGAATGTAGGTCGTTAATATCTACTAGTGTGAAGTGAAAGGGGGTTTTTGAATGGAACAGCTGGGTAATCTTCTTGTCTAAATCTTGTCGTAATTCTAGGCCTGTTAAAAAATCATATTTATAAAAAGCAATAAACTTATTTTTACCCACACACAGCTTCAACTTGAAGCTTAATATCATCACGGTTGATACGATGATTAATAAAATTAAGTTAAAAAGATCTTCTGTTAGTAGGTCGGCTAATGCTTTCATTAAATAAGCCTAAAGCCAGGCTAGCTTATGTAAACTCGTATAGAGAACATAAGTGGCGAGGGGTGTGAGTAGAATGGTGCCTAAAAAGTAAACGGTTAGAAGGCTGCCAATAGCGGCTTGGGGCTTAATAATCCCCCGTAGGCAGATGGCAGCAACTAGGTATAGGACTGCCGATAATAATAGACCTAAGGCATAGAAAATAGAGTCGTCTAAATAGAAGTGTGCAGCCACCAGTAAACCAAACAGGATTGCTGAAAGTAGTAAGCGAGAAGCTGTGCTGAGTTTTTCGAATGCTGAAAAAGGAGCTGAAACAACAAAGGTAACGCCAATCAACTGCAGAATGCCCCAGTCTAAAAATAGGTAACACAGCGTGGCTATCGCGATAAAGGCTAAATAGCTTAAAAGTTCTAAACGGGGGTTCATCAGAGTGTTCCTTGCATAGGTTTAAATCAGCAGCATCTTGCTTAAACTCGTATAGAGAACATAAGTGGCAAGGGGGGTTGTGAAAACAATGCATAAAAAATATAGGGTGAGTAGGCTACCATCGCCGGGTTTGTGGTTAATAAGCCCTAATAGACAGCCGATAGCAACTAGGTATAGCACAGCCGATAATAATAGACCGGAAGCATAGAAAATAGAGTCGTTTAAATAGAAGTGCGCGGCCACCAGTAAACCAAAAATGATTGCTGAAAGTAGTAACCTAGAAGCTGTGCTGAGTTTTTCAAATGCTGAAAAGGGAGCTGAAACTAGAAAGGTAACCCCTAGCAACTGCAGAATGCCCCAGTCTAAATAGATATAACAAAGCACAGCTACCGCTATAAAGGCTAGGTAGTTTAACAAGAATAAACGAGGATTTTTCATAAGAGTATTCCTTTAAATAAGGCGATGATTATATTTTGATGCTTATGATACTCGTCTTCATCGCTAGAATGTGGTTTTTTACGTAATTTAATGGTTATTTAGAATGCTGTTAATTACTATTTTGATTGCGTATTTTTATCAATTTTATCGTGGAAATCGCTATACTGTTAAGCTTTAAAAATAAAGTATTTGGGTTTGAATAAGACCAAAAGGAAAGTGAATGGATTTTATCTTAGTGCCTGATAGTTTGACGGCGAATGAAGTCAGAAAGCAGTTAGCAGAACAATCTTGTCATGGTGTGATGGTCGGTAACTTTAGCCGACTATTAGAGGTGCTAACGCAGCTATGGGTTCACCCCACCCCTGGCGATTTTTGGGCTGACAAACTTCAAGATAATATTTTAAAATCAAAGCAAGCTTTTTGGGCTAACTCTATTCAAGTAGATGAACACAGTGTTCGCCAACAGTTAGATGCCAGTTTACAGTTTATGTTAAATGGGTTGCCTTTGAACCAGCCTTTACAAGCCCTAAACAGTTCAACTATTCCCAATGCGCTTAGCCAAAAGGCACAGGACTATTACAATGATTTGGTGGCGCTCCATCAGGATATGGATCAGGTTCGCCCAATAGAACAAATGCTGGCGCAACAATGGTTAGCGAATATGGAGGCACCTGCGCTGGATACCCTGGCCTTGCACTATGATGCACAGTCTTTTTGTTTTGAATATTGGCAAGCAGAAGTGGTGACGGCTTTGGCAAAGCTAAACCCGCCTCAATCCATTTTTAAAAATATGATTGAATCTGTTTTACAACAGGTTCAGCAGATTGATTTTGCAGATACTTCAACCCTAGAAGGCAGTGACTATTCTGCTATGGCAAAAAGGTTGTTGGATAATCAATTGGCAGAAAATGAAACCGCCAAGCCGCTTCCAAAGCCAGCCGAGTTGGTAGGCGTAATTTGTAGAGATGCATTGTTAGAATGTGAAGTAGTTGCTTCTATGGTACAAAATTTACAACAGCAGGGTACTGCCTGTACTGATATTTCGGTGGTTTACCCCTCGAACAGTGACTATGCTATTTGGCTGAAAAAACAGTTTGAAGCCAGTGGTATTTTGGCCAGTAACTTGTCTGATACTAAACGAGTGGTTGATTGGCAAGCCCATTTATTACGAGACCTATTGGTATTGCAAAATCCACTTAGCCCGCCGATGGCAAGAAAAAGTGTGCTTTGTAATCCTTTAATGCCTTGGGGAACCGCTAAAAGTCGAATTCAGCTAATCGAAAAAGACTTTACAGACGTAGAGACATTAGCCAATAAAATTTCAGAAGGGTTGTTGGCAATCTTAGCGGAAAAGCAAAACTCTGTTGCAGGGTTAGTGACCTGGCTAGAAACCATTGCTTCACACTTAAAAGCTTTGCCACAAAGTGGCTTAACTCATGAAAGTATGCAACAGAAGATAGCTCAGTTAGCCAGCACACTCGCACAGTATCAAGATGAAGGTTTTGAGCAGGCACTTCAAAAATCTTTAAACCAATTACAGCCAGGTAATATTTCTTTAGGCGGCACTAAGCAACACTTACTAGACAGTGTGGTGGTGCTAGACGACCAAGAGCATTTACCTAAAAAGGTTAAACATTTGATTGTGGTTGGCTTTAATCAGCCTCATTATGCCTACCCCATCCATACCGGTGTAAAGCAGACCGTTTTAAATGCTAAGGCTTGGCAGTGGTTATCTTTTGAAACAGATTTATTATTTCAGTTAAATAAAAAAAGTCAGTTTAAACAAAAACAACTTGCAGATACTTTTGCCAAAACCACTCATTCTTTAACGCTTTTATCTAGCCAGCAAGGCTTTAACGGTAGTGCCTTGCCATTGAGTGATTTAGCACTGGATTTAGCCTTGTGCTTTGAAGAGCCTAGCAAAGTAAATTCACATGCCCTGTTTGAACCGCTTGAGAGTATTCAACATCCCTTTATCGAGCAAGTAGAGACGTCTTTAAGCCCTAAAGTGGACGATAAACTAAACAAACACTTCTTCAACTTTAACCAAGACTTGTTAAGGTTACATAAAGATTATGACGGGAACCCTAGAGCAGAATCACCAAGTAGTTTTGAAAATATGATGGTCTCTCCCTTGGCCTGGTTATTAGATAGACAAGGCCTAACTAAAAAAGGTTGGGAAGTGGAAACGCTAGATATTATGTTACAAGGCACCATTGCCCATAAGGTGTTTGAACTGTATGAGCAATCTGCACAGCCTAAGCAACCCGCTTATTCAGCTAGCTTATTTGATGATTTCTTTGCCCAAGCGGTTCAAGAAGATGCCCCTTTTTTACAAAACCCGTCATGGAAGCTAGAAGTATCGCAACTATCCCAACAGGTTAGGCCTGCTTTTAAAGCTTTTGTAGATTGGCTGAAAGCAGAAAACTGGCAGTTAGTCGATTCCGAAGAGCGCTTAAAAGGAACCCTTTGGGACATTCCTGTTAAAGGGTTTGCGGATGCGGTATTGGAAAAAAATAACCGTACTTTTATTTTGGACTATAAAAAATCTAGTTCAACGAGTCGGTTGAAGCGCTTAGAGCAAGGGCTAGATTTACAAACTTATATCTACCGAACCCTTTATTTACAGAAGCCAACGGATAACCCGCCTCAAGGCATGGTGACTGGCTATTACAACTTAAATGACCAGGTGATGGTGGTGGACGATATGACCCATGTGGGGCAACCGATGCAGGGGGTAGAACTTAATGTTCAAGCCCCTAATCAACCTCCAGGGCAACCCGTAGATGATCAATCTTCTGTTGCTATTCGTCACATTAAGGCAAGGCTAAAACAGCTGCAAGCAGGGCTTATTTTAGCCAATACTACTCAAGATGCGGAGCGCTGGAAAAAGGTTGGCATTACCGCCTATGCGTTGGAAAATAACTCGGTTATTCAACGTAGTTTAGTTGCGGTTGATGAGGTCGCTAATCTTAATGCAGAACCTGCAGTAAAAACCTTACTAGAAGTTCATCAAGAGTTGATGAATAGTTTAGAGCCAGCACCAAAGGAGCAAAAATAATGAATGCTTTAGCCAATAACGCCCCTAAAATTCCACCTTTAACGCTAATTAAAGCGGGTGCTGGTGCTGGAAAAACTTACCGAATTCAGCAGGTGATTACCGAATGGATTAAAAGCCAGTCTGTCAGTGCCGATAAAATTTTAGCCGTTACCTTTACCAAGGCGGCTGCCAATGAAATGAAAGAACGTATTCGCCAAAACTTGATTCAAGAAGGTATGCGTTTAGATGCGTTGAAGTTAGAAAATTCAACGCTATCAACCATTCACGGATTTGGTTTAAATTTAATTGAACAATTTGCCTATTCACAAGGTATTTCTCCGGTTCCTCGTCAGCTAAATGAAGGGGAACAAACACAGTTAATTCGTCAATCTTTAATTCAGGTTACCGCTTTACAACCTTTGTTAGACGACTTAAAGCGACATGGCTTTCAACAAAAATTTAATGGGTCTAGTTTTTCAGACAGTGTCAGTCAGTTAAAAAATCAGGTATTAAGTTGTGTAAATAATTTAAGAGCCTTAGGCAAAGAACCTGAAGAAGGGTCAGCAGAAGCCTTAGCTTTGCTAAAAGCAACCGAAGATAGCTTAAGACAAGTTTATGGCCTACATTTGGCACAAGCCGATACTTTGAATAAGGCTTTGTGGCAAGCAATTGAAGCTATTCGAGCCACCTATGATGAAGAAACCTTGTTAGCAGAATGGGGAAGTAATACCGCCACTCGAAATTTTGTAAAAGCTATTTGGCAGGCCACAGAAGCAAAGTTAGCAACCGACTGGAAGCTTTGGGTAAAGCTACAAACCATTGGGACAGCGCCTAAAATTAGAGGCAAGAAAAAAGAACATGAACAGGCTGCTTTAGCAGATGCCGTTTGGCAGGCAGCAGATAAGTTAGCCGTGCATCCAGGTCCGTTAAAGGATTCGATACAACAGGCACAGGCATTGTTAAGTTCGGCAATTGAAGTGTTAAGTATTTATCAGGCACTAAAGGTTCAAGCAGGTTTGGTGGATTATGGTGATTTAATTCAGATTCCTGAAACAATTTTAAACAATGAAGCCTATTTGCAAGAAGCTATTGCCGACTATGATTGCTTGATTATTGATGAGTTTCAAGACACCAACCCTTTGCAGTTTTCCTTGCTTAGACAGTTTCAAAAGGCAGGTTTACCAACCTTAATTGTGGGGGATTTAAAGCAATCTATCATGGGCTTTCAGGGAGCCGATGCACGTTTATTTTCAGGCTTGCTTACAGCGGGAGAGCAGGATGACAACATAACAGTAGATGAGCTGACCAGTAACTGGCGAAGCACCCCAGATTTAATGCAGTTTATCAATGCAATGGGCTCGCAGTTATATAGTGGATACCAGGCCTTATCTCCTGCAGCGAGCTATCAATCTGACTTAAAACCGGTTCAAAAATTAATATTTGATACTAAAAGCTGGGGTGTTAAAAAGTCCAAAAACAAAGCCTCTATTAATGATGAAGGTGCTTATGCACTGGCACATCATTTATCTGAATTACTGGTAAGTGGCACCCAAGTAACAGATAAACATACCCAGCAAAAACGACCCATTCGCCCAAGTGATATTGCTGTATTAGGCCGCACCAACAATAGATTAATGGGCTTTGCAGGCCAACTGGCTAAGGTGGGTGTGAAAACCAAAGTTGCCAAAGAGGGCTTTTTAGAAACAGAGGCGGTGCAATGGGTATTGTCTGCCATGCAATATGTTGCCAACCCAACTAATAACTATGCCTTGTTAAACCTATTAACTTCGGACTATGCAGGGGTTAGTGTTGAAGAAGCTTTGCAAGAATATATTGAACATAAGTGCTTTAGTCATAACATAGTTGACACCTTATCTAAAAGTGCTTATGAACTGCGTTTACTGGACTTTAAAGGCATGATTTTAGGGTTAATTGATTTGCTTGATGTGTGGACGCACTTAGAAATCCGAGCTGATTTTGAGCAACAAAGAGCCAATATTATTAAGCTGATTAGCTTGTCAGAAAGCTTTGAAGCGACACAGCCAGAATCATTACAATCAATGGGCATCTATGGCAAAAACTTGGATACCTTCTGGCTATGGTTACAAGAAAATAAAAATACACCACAGGAAGATGTTATTCACCAGCCACACGTTGCTTTAAACGCAGATGATGCGGTTGTTTTAACCACTTGGCATGCCTCAAAAGGCTTGGAGTGGCCAGTGGTTTTATTGCTAGATACCCATGAAAGCAAGTCACCTTTTTTCCCTGCGATTGACATGGCTTATCAAACAGATGATATTGATTCAATGTTGGACAGCAGTTATGTTCGTTTGCTAACCAAGTTTGATGACCCGACTGCGCAACAAAAAGTATTAGATGTGCTGGAAGATGAGCAGTTATCGACCTTAAAAAACCTAACCTATGTCACGCTCACACGGGCGAGAGAACAACTTATTTTGCCTTGGTTTGAGGACTATAAAGACAATTCATTATTATCTTTAATTGCGCCTGTTTTTGATGATGTTAACTTGGTTGATGACGTGGTTGAAAGTAAAAATATGGTGATGATTGATGAGGTTGAACTTGTTTCTCAAGCCATTTGTTTGAAGCGGTTAAAGTTGGCTAAACAAGCTGTACCTGAAGCGGTTCAATCGGTTATTTCCCCGTCTAAACATGAATCATTAACCGAAGATGGCTCAGATAAATCTGCTTTGAGTACAAGCAAAGTAGAATACGGTGAAGCACTCAACTTAATGGCTTGGGACTTACAGCTTCCTGCGAATGAAGTGGGTGATATTGTGCATAGACTTTTTGAAGTAGTGGGGATGAACGAAGCCTTATTGCCTAAAGCTATTCAGCAATTACCAGAAGCCTTGCAAGATGCCGAATTGCTTAATAATTTGTCAACCCAGCTTAAAAATCACCAGGGGTGGGTCAAGGCTAATTTACAGCCTTTAGAAATTCAAGGTACTCAAGGCATTCAATGTGAAGTGTCTGTATTGGCCAGAAATGAGCTGGGACAGACTATCAGCGGTAGCATTGATATGCTGGTAGAAACTGAGCAGGGCTATTGGATAATTGACCATAAAACAGATAAAGCCATGGTGTTTGAAAAGCATTTGGCGCAAATAGAAAGCTATGCTCAATCGCTTAATTTAGCCAAGCCTATTTTAGGGTTAGCCATTAACTGGGTTAGACAGGGTGTGGTTGAAAGCTTGTCGGTTTAAAGTCGATTTCTTATCTAAAAATGGGTAGAGTATCAACAATCGTTCTAGAAAGTATTCAGGGGAATCGAAACTGTGCAATTAACGTGTGAAAAAAGGCCTATTTTGACCTAAATTATTTTCTGGAAGAAATAACTGAAAGCTTAATCTTTCTCAGCAATTTTCTTTAAGTTAAAGTCAATGACCTGTTGTACATCTTCAGCATTATTATCCATACCCAGTTTCAGGTAAGATTTTTTCATTAGCTTTAATGACATAAAGTTTACCATTGATCTCGGATAGGTCTCAATCAAAAATTTTGCTCGGTCAGCAGCGGCTAAGTATGCTTTATGTCTATAATAATAGTCAGCAACCTGATACTCGTGTCGTGCTAAACGATTACGAATGATAATTAAACGTTGTCTAGAAGGGGCTGCATACTTACTGTTTGGAAATTTATTAAGTAAATTGATGTAAGCTTTATAGGCATCTAAGGTTGAAGCCATGTCTCTGTTAGCTGGGTCAGTCAACCAGTTATCTAACCAATTTTTATTAATAGAATCAGATGAGAGCGCTTTTAAGTAATAGGCGTAAGCTAAGGAGCGATGCTTTGGGTAAAGACGAATAAATTCATTTAACTCTCTTTCAGCTGATTCAGGCTCACCAAATTTATAGTAAGCATAAGCCAGTTCAAGATAGGATTGTTCGGCATATTTCCCATAAGGATAATAGGACTTTAATTGCTCATAGTACTTAATCGCGGTTTCCCACTGCTCGTCGTTAAGAGCATCCTTAGCATGGGTATAAAATTCTTTAACGGTCCAGTGAGATTCATCGTCGTCGGTAATAAGTGAGCTACAGCCAGATAAACCGATAGAAAAGGCAAAAAATAAGACTAAGAAGAGAGGTTTTACAAGTTGAAGGTAACGTAACGGCATAAAGTCGGGTAAAATATGATTAATTAAATAAAAATTATAGCATTTGAGACGTCAGCACAAAAGGAAACTGTCATAATAATCGGTTATTTACTGAGATTATTCGTTACTTTCACCTTTACGTTGTCTTTTTAGCTAAAAAATTAAACAAGATTAGGAATTCATTTGAGCAATTTGCAATTAACCACCCAAATTTCAGACCATAAAATGGCCAGTCGACTCGATGCGGTATTGGCAGAAACTTTTAATGACTATTCTCGTAGTCGTATTCAAGAATGGATTAAGGAAGGGCGCGTGACGCTTGATGGTGAAGTACATACCAAGCCTAACTTTAGAGTATTAGGGGGTGAAAAAGTAGTATTAGAAGCGGTATTAGAAGATGAAGTTTTTGCAGAACCTGAAAATATCCCCCTTGATATTATCTATGAAGATGATGATATTTTGGTTATTAACAAGCCCTTAGGCTTAGTGGTTCACCCTGGTGCAGGTAATCCAGATGGAACCTTGTTAAATGCTTTACTTTATCATTACCCTGACATTAAAGAAGTGCCTAGAGCGGGTATTGTGCATCGTTTAGATAAAGACACAACGGGCTTAATGGTGGTGGCGAAAACAGTACCTGCACAAACACACTTAGTTGAACAGTTACAACGTCATGCCGTGGGTCGTATTTATGATGCAATTGTCGTAGGAGTGGCTAAATCAGGTGCAACGGTGAGTAAGAATATTGGTCGTCACCCAACAGACCGAATTAAAATGGCCGCATTACGCCATGGAGGGAAACCAGCGGTTTCTCATTACCGAGTGTTAGAGCGCTTTAGAGCACATACACGTATTCGCGTTAAGCTAGAAACCGGGCGCACACACCAAATAAGAGTGCACATGGCATCGATTGGTTTTCCGTTAGTGGGTGACCAAACTTATGGTGATCGTTTAAAAATTCCCACTAAAATGATGCCAGAATTTATAGAAATTTTACGCGGTTTCAAGCATCAAGCCTTACACGCAGGTCAGTTAAGCTTAACGCACCCTGTTACCGGTAAAGAAATGAAGTGGAAAGCAGAAATGCCCGAAGATATTTTGGATCTTATTGATATGTTAAGAGATGACCAGGAAGATTACTTGGCACAGCACCATAACTATGATTTAGATCATGACTTGGATAATGGTGTTGAGGTTGCTTGGGTAACGGATGCTGATATTCAAGATTAAGTTAATACGAATAGGGTGCTTAGCTTAACTTTATGCAAATAATAACCCCTAACTGGCTCGTTTCTAAACGGGTAAATAGCTTAACCACTACCCGAAATGGGGGCGTTAGTTCATCTCCCTTTGATTCTTTTAACCTAGCCACGCATGTAGAAGATAGCCTTGAAAAGGTATTGGAAAACAGGCAACACTTGGTGGAGACTCTTGATTTACAATCCTCTCCTTTTTGGCTAAATCAGCAACATACTACGCGTATGGTAAAGGCTTCTGACTTTAGCGTTGGTGACGTTCCCGTTGCTGATGCAGCTTGGACAGATGAGTCTAATCAACCTATTGTGGTGATGACCGCAGATTGCTTACCTATTTTGGTCACCAATAAAGCCGAAACTTTTGTGGCGGCTATTCATGCTGGCTGGAAAGGGTTGTTAGACGGTATTGTGAGTCAGTCGTTACGACAACTGCCAGACGAACCAGAAAACTTAAAGGTTTGGATTGGGCCGGCGATTAGCCAGAAAAATTTTGAAGTAGGCAAAGAAGTGTTGACGCAGTTTACAGAACACTATTGTTTGCTGGCGAACAGTGTCGCTTATTTTAAACCTATTAAATTAGACAATTTGTCAGGCAAGTATTGGGCTGATTTACCCGGGTTGGTCGAAGCAGAATTAAAGCTGTTTGGTGTAAATTTAGTGACTCAAAGTGGCTTGTGTAGCTTTGATGATGAAGCACGTTTCTATTCTTATCGTCGCGAGGGTAAAACGGGCAGAATGGCCAGTTTAATTTGGCTAGCCGACTAGGTTATAGTCAGTCATTCAAAAAATCTTTAAATAATGATTTCTTATGGAGCTAGGATATTTAAAATGCCTAGCACTCCCGTCTTGTTTTACGCACGCCCTGTATGAATAATATTTTCAGCATGATCAACATCTTCAGGTAAGCCCTGAATGATTAATACATCGTCTACTCTTACTTTTGTCCAGGGATCGGGATCATCTCCTTTAACATGGCCACGTTTAATCGATTTTATTTCAACATTAAAATCTTGTAAATTAAGCGCTTCAAGCGTTTTATTCACCACATAAGAGGACTCATTGATGTAGATTGCTTGAATAATTTGCCCTAGTTGAGACTGATCGAAAGCAATATCATCTGTATCTCCAGGATAAAACCCTTCTAATAAACCATAACGATCTTCTCTGGCTTCTCTGGTCTGGCGTAATACTTCGTCCGGGCTTTTACCTAGCATGAGCAATAAATGAGAGGCCAGCATGATGCTGGACTCGAAGGAGTCTGGAATGGCTTCGGTCGCACCTGCCGCTATAAGTTCATTTAAGTGAGAGTCATCTAGTGTTCTAACAAGAACGGGAACGTGTGGTGCTACGTTAGTGAGTGCCTTAAGGGTTTTTAAAGAAGAGTGATGGTCGTGGAAAGTAATAATCACCACTTTAGCATTTTCAACATTAGTGGCTTTGATAATACTTTGTTTGGCTGAGTCGCCAAAATAAACAGGAACGCCACTAGTTTGCGCTTCTTGAACCCGTTTAATGTCCATGTCTAATGCGACGAAAGGTAGGTGTGAGTTTTCTAAGAACTTGACAGTTGTTTGCCCAACACGACCAAAACCTAACACCACAACATGATCGCTCATGTGTTTAGAGTCTTCACCAATAGTATGTTCCAACTCAGTAAAATTATTGCTGTAACTGCGATTAAACACCTTTTTGGCAATGGCTCCGTTCATCTTAACCAAGAAGGGGGCAATCATCATGCTGATAACAATAGAGGATAATAGTAGTTGAGAAAATTCAGCTTCTAGTAAGCCTTCTGATAAAGCCAGTGTGACAATAACCAATCCAAATTCACCGACATGCGCTAAAGACAATGCCGTTCTAAGACTAACCCCTTTTGGGCGTTTGATCGTATGCATAATCATAAAGATGACGAAGCCTTTTACGACCATGATTGCTAGTGTAATTAGCAAAACAGTCGATAGGTTATCCCAAAGTAATTCAGGCGAGATGCTCATGCCAACGGTGATGAAGAATAGGCCTAATAAAATGTCTTGGAAAGGGCGAATATCCGCTTCAATTTGGTGTTTAAACTCAGTTTCTCCCAACATCATTCCCGCCATGAAAGCACCTAAAGTCATAGAAATTCCCATTTCTTCAGTAAAGGCTGCTGCGGCTAAGACCATGGTTAACACAGTTAAGGTAAAGAGTTCTTGAGATTTAGACGAGGCTACCTCATGGAATAAAGGGCGTAATACATAACGACCAACAGCCAAAATAACGGCAACTACAATTAACCCTTTTACCAAAGACATACCTAGCTCTGCTGCTAAAGCATCACTGTTAGCAACTGCCAAGGCGGGGATAATGATTAACAGTGGGATGGCCATAATATCTTGAAATATTAAGATACCAACCGCAGAACGACCATGGCGTGTTTGAATTTCGGACTGTTCGGTCAGCTGTTTAATGACAATAGCGGTTGAAGAAAGGGCAAAGGCACCCGCAATAACGAAACTAACAGTGTTTGATAAGCCTAGCCATGAGCTAATGAAGAATACGATGGCACCAGTTATTAAAACTTGTAACCCTCCAATGCCAAATACATCTTTCCGCATAGAGAACATTTGGGATAAAGAAAATTCTAAACCAATCGCAAATAGTAAAAAAACGATACCAAATTCAGCAAGGAATTGGATATTCTCTTCACTTTCAATCAAGCCAAAACCAAAAGGTCCTAAAAATAAGCCCACAATAATGTAGTTTAAAATTTGGGGAATATGGGCGCGACGAGATACTGACGTTAGCACAACGGTAATGCTAAGCAGGATGACAATGCCTATTAAAATATGCCCATTAGATGAATGTTCCAAGAGTGTTCCTTTTAATTTTGTTAGGGAGCGCTGCGGGTATTAATTTAATTTTATCATGATGGTTTTAAGTTAAAACGCATAGAGTAATCGGTAGCCTGGATATGTTTGGTAATAGCGCCACTAGAAATAAAGTCGACGCCTGTTTTGACTAGTTCTGGTAAGCGATCCATTTCAACATTACCAGAAACTTCTAACTTGGCTGAATGCTGTGGGTGTTGCTGGTTGATAGCGACGGCTTGTTTAATGAGGTCGGTCGAAAAATTATCTAGCATGATAATGTCGGCTTTTGCATCTAAAGCTTCGGTCAATTCTAGCAGGTTTTCGGTTTCTACCTCTATTTGGATGCTTGGGTGTAGCTTCTTTGCCAGGGTAACGGCTTGGGTAATGCCACCGGCGGCCATAATATGGTTTTCTTTAATCAAGATAGCATCGTATAAACCCACTCGGTGATTGGTTCCGCCACCACACTTTACGGCATATTTTTGTGCCAAACGAAGTCCGGGTAATGTTTTTCGAGTGTCTAATAGTTTGGTATTACTGCCTTTAAAAAGGGCGACATATTGTGCAGTAAGGGTTGCTGTACCCGATAAGGTTTGTAAGAAGTTTAAAGCACTGCGTTCGGCAGTTAATAGGCTGTTAGCAGAACCTTCAATTTCGCAGATAAGGGTCTCTTTTTCAACAGCCTCACCCTCGTTCACCCACCAAGTGATTTTTGTATCAGCATCGACGGCATTAAACACCGCATTAAACCAAGGTTGCCCGCAAACAACAGCGGCTTCCTTGGCAATAATAGAGGCTTTGGCTAAGGTGGTATTAGGGATTAAATTTGCGGTTAAGTCACCCCTTCTAATGTCTTCATTTAAGGACTGTTTAACATTGATACGCAGGTCTTCAAAAAAGTTAATATCTGACATGACTGGCTCGGTAATTTAAAGAAAGGGTATTGTACTAAATTTTACGGTTATTCACTTAAGTGTTATAGGCTATTCGGTGTTCTATCGGGTATTCATTATTTATGTAAGTCGTTGAAAATTTTTAGGATTACCACTATAATTACTTGCTCTTAAGGTATTTAAAACAAATTGAATACAGAAGTGCTAATAGCACGATTTCAAAAAATGACCATAGTTTACTGTATCAGTGGTAAAAAGTTTTTATAAATGAAGTATCAAGTTACAGATAACTTATTAAGTAATATTAAGTTTAGCCCAAGTGATAATGCTGATGAAAGGTATACGGAAGGTCAATCTATAGCTGACAGTATTAATTTACTGGTCATTCATGGGATTAGCTTGCCGCCAGGTAAATTTGGAGGGAAGGGTGTAGAGCAGTTATTTACCAATCAGCTTGATCCTGATGAACACCCCTATTATAAAGAAATAGCACATTTAAAAGTATCCTCTCATTTATATATAAAACGGACGGGCGAAGTCATTCAGTTTGTGCCTTTTAATAAGCGTGCTTGGCATGCTGGTGTTTCACATTATAAAGGGCGCGATAAGTGTAATGATTTTTCGATAGGAATAGAGCTAGAAGGGACAGATGACATTCCTTATACAGAAGCGCAATACAAAGTTTTACAAGAAGTGGTCGCGGCCTTGTTGAAGGCCTATCCTAATTTAACAAAAGATAATATTGTTGGGCATGACACGATTGCACCCGGTAGAAAAACCGACCCAGGAAAAGTATTTGACTGGGCTCTATTTAAAGACAGCTTATAGGACTAAGCTATCCAGTCTATTTTTTTCGGTGGTGGCACAGGGTCTTTAGGGCTGAAATTATGACAAGGTTCGCCAGAGGTTTCAAAGACCACTAAACTGGGCATTCGTTTAGTTTTAAAGCCAAATGCCCTGCAACCTTTAGGGCTATTTTGATCCCAGGTAATATACATGTGTTTGCATTGAAAGCAATCTACTGGTTTGAAATTTTTGGTAGCGTTATTATTGGTATTTGTTTTTTTCATGGCGAAGTATTAATTTTATTAACTTAAAAAATATAAGTGTGTGGTAA
>WFMZ01000051.1 GCA_015484555.1 Hydrogenovibrio sp.
AGAACAACAATGCCCAAACTGGACACACCTTTACACTGCCGTAGGCACAGGTGGCACCTTGGCAGGACTAACTGAATATAGTGCAACTAAAGAAAACCGTGCCAGACACGTCATCGGTATTGCAGTCTTAAATGAAGCAGATTATTTACGGGAGCAAATTCAAAATCTAACCCAGCAAACACATTGGCAACTATTAACCCAATATAGTGTCGGCGGTTATGCCAAGAAAGATGATTCGTTGATTGCCACCACAAAGTGGTTTGAAGAAACCTTTTCAGTATTACTAGACCCTATCTACACCAGCAAAATGGTGACAGGGTTTTTATCAGAAATGAAACAAGGCAAGATTCCCGCTGGTTCAAAAGTTATTTTATATCATTCAGGTGGATTACAAGGCCGAGCTGATTCAGAATCAACTTTTTAATCAATAGACATTAAATTAAGCTATCTCCAAGCCCAAAAATCGCCAGGGGTGGGGTCTAGTATAAGACCACCCCTAGCGTTTATGCCCTTTAGGGTAATTTTTAGATTTGTACGCTTCTACATAACGGTAAGATGAAAAACATCTAGCGTTCAAGCTGTTACCACGTTAAGTTATCAAATATGCCACATCAAAGGATAGGCCTAGAAATAAATTTTGAATACCTATTAAAACTTATTTGAATTTTCCCCGCATTAAATGATTACTAACATGTTCAAAAAGACAGCGTCAGGCTAGCCTAGTTTAAATAAAACTTGTTTTAAATCAGTTTTGATGAATGTGGTGATTGTGTTCATCCTATTTCAAGTGTAAAGTCAGCCTTATTAAACTTCTCTCTAGGAAAGTGTGTAGTTATGGATCAACTGATTAATTTACCTATTATTGCCCCTAATCAATTATTGCCTATTTTTATTTATTCGACCTTAGTCCTTGTTTTTGGTGCTGCCTATGCGGTAGTTATTACGCTAGGTAAAATGGGTTTCTTCTCTCATTTTTGGAAAAATTCTGGCTATCTGTTTTGGGCTTTGCAAGCCTTTAGTCTTTATCAGCTGAGCGTTTTAATTCAAGCCGATTTTTTTGTCTTCAAGGTTCTAATCATCACAATGATTGCTTACCTTTTTATCCCTCATTTATACTTTTACCTAATCGATCAATCGGAAAAAAGATATGAAGAATCATCATAAAATAATAGGAGAATACTAATGGATGAACAACAACCTAATTCCGTCTGGACAAGCAATTCCTTCTGGAAACGCTCGGCTGGATGGGTGACGGGATTTGCAGTCGTGTTGCTGATGTTTTTAACCTTTGATACCATGACCCAAATCACCATGGGAACGGATCAAGACCTTAAGGATGGCATTACAAAACGAGTGCCTGCTGCCACCGTAATTAACTATCAAATTGGCTATAAAATGGACTACTCTCGTGGTCATGAAATGCCTGTTATTGGTAAGCCTGAACTTTTTTTTGGTAAAACTTGGTCGGTGAAAGAAGCTAATCAATTATTAAACCTGGGGAAACTAACGGAGCAATCTAAAGACTGTATGAATTGTCATACTTTATTAGGAAATGGTGCCTATTATGCGCCTGACTTAACCAAAGCTTGGTTGGACCCCATGTGGAAAAAAGGCGGTGTTATGCAACTGATGACACATACAAAAACAAAAGAAGAAGCCATGGCTGCATTTTTGCAGTACCCTGTAAAATACGCCATTCATGTCAGAAAAATGCCTAACTTAAAAATTACTGCCAAAGAAGCCCAAGGATTAGTTGCCCTTTTAAAACAAATGAGTTCAATTGACACCAATGGTTTCCCTAGAGGTTTCTCCAGAAATGTTCAGGACTTTAAACAAGGAGTTTCCAATGCACACTAACCTTTCCGTTGGATTTAAATCGGGTTCAAGAAAATTAGCCGCTAAATATTTTACGGTTGCCATTATTCTATTTGGTGCTCAATTAATTATGGGGCTTATTGCCGCTATTCAATTTATTGATCCTGGATTTTTATTTGGTATCTTTGACTTTAATATTTCAAGAACCATTCATCTTAATGCACTCATTGTTTGGATGCTCTATGCCATGATTGGTTCCGTTTATTATATGTTACCCGATGAAACGGGTATTGAAACCGTTGGCTTAAAACTAGGAACGCTGGCTTTTTGGATATTAACCGCTGCTGTAACGGTAGTTGTATTGGTCTTTGCTTTTATACAAATTGGGCCAGGCTCTCAAATGAGTATTTGGTTTATTAATGAAGGTAGAGAATATATTGAAGCCCCTCGATGGGCCGACATAGGCATCGTAGTTGTTGTTTTAATTTTTTACTCAAATGTACTGTTAACCTACCTTAAAAGTAAGCAACGCACGGGTATTATGGCTGTTTTAGTGGCGGATTTATTTGCCTTAGTAGGTTTATATTTAGCGGGTATGTTTTACACCGATAATATTTCTGTTGACCAATATTGGTGGTGGTGGGTAATCCATTTATGGGTAGAAGCTACCTGGGAAGTCTTTGTAGGTGCATTAGCCGCTTATGCTTTAATTCAAATTATTGGTGCTAACCGAAAAATTGTTGAAATGTGGCTATGGATTGAAGTATTAACTTTATTTGGTTCGGGTATTTTAGGTCTTGGACATCACTATTTTTGGATTGGAACACCCGAATATTGGTGGGAGATTGGGGCATTATTTAGTTCTTTAGAACCCGTTCCTCTCATCGCCATGTTTGTACATGTTTTATATGACTGGGGTAAAAAACAAGGTTATCTTAATGGACAAAATGCAGGACAAGCCATTAAAAGTACCATTAAAAATACCCCTGCCATGTCTTGGATTGTGGTCAATGCATTTGGTAATTTTTTAGGGGCAGGTATTTGGGGCTTTTTCCATACTTTACCTCAAGTAAATATTTATACACATGGCACACAATTTACCGCTGCACATGGACATTTAGCTTTTTATGGTGCTTATGCAACCATTCTAGTCGGCATGATGTATATTGCGATCCAAAAATATTATGGGTTAGAAAGACTTGTCTCAACCACCAAAACAAAACTGGGTATTGCTTTAACCACCTTTGGCGTATTAGGAATGACCATTGCTTTAACTATTGCAGGTTATGAGCAGGTACTTGTAGAGCGCGCAGAATTAGGCGGTGGTTGGCAAGCTTACTTTACCGCTCAGGCATTGCCTTGGTTTACCCAAGCAATGGACTGGCGTTTAATTATGGGTGTGGTAACTTGTATTGGGTTTGTTTACCTAGTCATCGATTTAATGACGATTGGTAAAAATGCAAATGCACAAGCTAAAATAAAGCAGGCTAATATTTAAAATAAAGAAAGCCTTCTCAACGCTATTTTGCGTTGAGTAAAGGCTTTAAATTAACAAGGAAACATAATATGTTATTTGAACAATGTACTGATACCTCTTGCGGTAATATTTTTGCTTGGCTTAATCAAGGGCCTCTGACCTTAACGATTGCGATGCATTTATTTATTATTTTACCCATGATTTGGATTTATTATGATGAGAAAAAGAAGCTTAAAAAATAAAGTCCTTCTAAGGAACATTTTACAAGTTAAAAACTTCTTAATAAGTTACTTATGAATAATATTATATTAATACTCGTTTTTAGTAGCGCTATTTTATTTTTTATGATTTTTCCTTCTGTTTTAGCTACCCAATGGCTAGAGCAAAAGGTTCCTTTTTGTAAAAAATATCATAGTATTACAACCGTTTTATTGGTCATTATTTTTTCTCTTATTGCAGGAACTTTGCTCGCATAAAAAGGACTAGTTTATAAATTTTTGAATACACCCCCTAGTGTTATCGAATTTTTGGGCAAAACTAAAGACCATGGCCGATAAATACGCTTTTTTTATATCAATGGTTGCCAACATGACTCTTCCAGTAAAGATAGCTCTGCCATTCTAAAGATAAACGCCAACCCTAACCCAGCTAATACCGTTTCTTTAACGCCTTCTGTTCCAGATTAAAATGATTTCTTTTTGTTTCGATAATATAAAAGGGACGTGGTGGATTCAGATTGCAAGCGCAACAGCCCCCTATATGTTTTGCAAAAATCGGTTCAATCAACTCTCACAGAGGCTCATTAAAAAACTTGCCAATAGCCAGCTTTTGTTGAGCCTTTTCTTTGAATTTTACCTGATTTTTTAAGTTGATTTAGTTGGTACTTAATTCCGTCAGGGGTGATGCCAATTTCTTGTGCTAGTTGTTTTTGAGTCGCTTTTGGGTTGGCTTTCAGGGCATTCATTATTTTATCATCAGTGTTTAACTTAACGATTTCTCGGGTAGTTTCTTGGGTAGTCGCATCCACTAAAGATTTTTTAATGGCTTCTAGCATAAAAGTGATGAAGTGGGTGCAGTCTGCTTTTTGATCTGCCTCTCTCAATACTTGATAGTAGCGCTCTTGATTGGATTTTATAACGGTTTCAACAGGTAAAAATGCCAATACTGGTTGCCATTGGCTAAGAATAAGAGTTTGCCATAATCTGCCCATGCGACCATTGCCATCACTAAATGGATGAATAAATTCAAACTCATAGTGAAAAACACAAGATGCAATTAAAGGGTGTGCTTCGGTCGTTTTCAACCAGTCAAGCAGGTCTGCCATAAGCCTTGGAATTTGATTGGCGGGGGGTGCCATGTGTACCAAAGTTTTACCTTGATACACTCCGACACCCCCGCTACGAAAACTACCGGCATCTTCTACTAAAGTACTCATTAATAGGCGATGTGCTTCAAGCAAGTTATCTATTGAATTCGGTTGCCAAGTTGCCATTTCGTCGTATGCTGCAAAGGCATTGCGCACTTCTTGAATTTCGGTCGGTAGTCCCAATACGGTTTTGCCATCCAATAAAGCGGTCACTTGTTCAACCGAGAGTGTATTATGCTCTATCGCTAAGGAGGCTTATATGGTTTTGATACGATTATCACGGCGTAATTTTGGTATCAAATCTTCCCTTTGCGACGCACGCCAAACGCCAATAAGCTCTGCAATATCGGCAACTAAGCTTAGCAAGGCATGGTTTAGTTGAAAGGGAGGTTGGTAGTTCATTAGTCTGTTTGACTTTGTTGAATGGGTTGTTTAAACATTTGCTACCTTTTGATTACTCGTTTGAAACCCAAAAATCGCCAGGGGTGGGGTCTGATATAAGACCACCCCTGGCGTTTATGCCCTTTAGGGCAATTTTTAGGTTTGTACGCTTCTACATAACGGTAATATTAACTATTACATTATAAAACATATAACGTTCAAGCTGTTACCAGGTTAAGTCATCTGGTATTTCAAACTGGGCGTAGTAGTCTTTGTCTTCATCAGATAATGAGGTATCTTCTTTTTCTGCTAACGATACCAACACAGAGGCATCTCGTTGTTTTATTTTTTCTGCTGCTTCATCCGGTAATAAAGCATAGCCACCTTTAAAGTGTGCAATGTGAATGCGCCCAGCAATTAAGGCTGTTTTGATAGTGGGCTTTAGCTTTAAGGTTTTGACGGTTGTACCGTCCACAAAATCAAAGCTTTCAGAACCGGTATAGCCTTTTAGCTGGTTGCTGGCAATAATTTGCAATACTTCTGCTTGTAGCGCTTTGGTTTCTTGTGCTTGCTTGCGCTGTAAGTTTAAAGCTTGTGCCTTGTCGGCTTTTTCTTGCTTGGTTTTTTCTGCTAACACAGCGGCTTCTGAAACAACTGTTTGGCCTTTCTTCTTTTTTTGCTGTTTGGTTTGCTGATATTTTTCTTTTTTAACTTTCTTGGCTTTATTTTTATCAACCAAACCCGCTTTCATCATTTGGTCGAATAATGAACCTGCCATAACACTTTCCTGTTTTAAGTTTGTTTAAGTTTTGCTAAGTCACTTGAACGGTATTTTAGAACCCATTAAATAATGAAGTTATCTACCGTGAACTTACTTCATACCCGGTGGTAGCATGCCGCCCATACCAGGAGGCATTTTCCCACCTGGCATTCCGCCGCCCATTCCACCCATGGCGCGCATCATGCCTTTCATGCCGCCTTTAGATACTTTTTTCATCATCTTCTGCATTTGGGTAAACTGCTTCATTAGCTTATTAATATCTTGTACCTTGGTACCAGAACCTGCGGCAATGCGCTTTTTGCGGGAGCCTTTAATAATGGCTGGGTGTGCTCGTTCTTGTTTGGTCATTGAATAAATAATAGCTTCCAGACGTTTAAAATCTTTCTCAACTGCTTCGTTGTTAATTTGCCCTTTCATTTGCGCCATACCAGGCATTTTGCCCATTAAACCGCCAACACCGCCCATGCTATTTATTTGCTGAAGTTGCTCTAGGAAGTCTTCTAAATCGAACTGTCCAGTTTTTTGAAGCTTCTTCGCAAACTTTTCGGCTTTCTTTTTATCAACCTTGGTTTCGACTTCTTCAATTAACGATAGGACATCGCCCATGCCTAAAATACGGCCTGCCATTCTGTCTGGGTGGAAAGCTTCTAGTGCGTCTAGCTTTTCCCCTAAACCAATAAACTTTATCGGTTTACCGGTCACTTCACGAATAGATAAGGCGGCACCACCACGAGCATCACCATCTGTTTTGGTTAGCACGACACCGGTTAAAGGCAAGGCTTCATTAAATGCTTTTGCTGTATTAGCGGCATCTTGCCCGGTCATTGAATCGACAACAAACAAGGTTTCTATTGGTTTAACTGCAGCATGAAGGTGTTTAATTTCACCCATCATTTCATCGTCAACGTGCAAACGACCAGCGGTGTCTAAAATAAGCACATCTACAAACTGCTTACGCGCGGCAGCATGTGCATTTTTAGCAATATCAACTGGGTCTTGGTCAGTTGATGAAGGGTAGAAAATAGCGCCTACTTGACCGGCAACGGTTTCTAACTGCTTAATCGCCGCTGGGCGATAAACATCGGCCGACACGACCATGACTTTTTTCTTTTCGCGTTCTTGCAGGTATTTAGCCAGTTTTGCAACGGTGGTGGTTTTACCCGCCCCTTGTAGGCCGGCCATCATAATAATAGCGGGAGGTTCTACATTAAAGTTTAGCGGCTCAGCTTCTGAACCCATTACTTCGGTTAGTTGCTCGCGTACAATTTTAATGAACGCTTGCCCAGGGTTTAAACTGGTTGAAACCTCGGTGCCAATGGCTCTTGCCTGTACTTTTTCAATAAACGGCTTCACCACAACTAGGGCAACATCTGCCTCTAATAAAGAGCGACGTACGTCACGTATGGCATCTTTAATATTGTCTTCAGTTAGGCGACCTTGGCCGGTAATATTCTTGAATGTTCTGGATAAGCGATCAGATAAATTGTCAAACATGGTATTTCCTAGAGGATAATCTTTGGCATTAAATTAATTTTTCGCTATTATACTGGTTTAAAGATTAAATATCACAACCACTCGTACATTTAAACCGTGTGGGCTGAACCGTACTACAAAGGAAACGACTTTATGGCATTAGGTGCATTTTTAGCAACCCTAGCAAGCGGCCTGTATTTTTACACCTCTTATATTCTGTGGAACCGCTTCCAGTCGCAAGGTAGCTCGCAAAGAGTTTGGCCTCGCCAACGATTCTTGCTTTATATTGCGATTGCGGCAGCTTTACAGCTTTTTTCTTTTGTGGGTTCTTTGGTACAAGGCGGCGTTATTTTATTTAACCTAGGCACCTCTTTATCCTTAATTAGTTGGACAGCCGTCATGGCATTATTAATTGCAACGTTAAAGTACCCTACTGAAAACTTAGGTATATTTATACTACCACTTGCAGGTTTATCGACCTTGCTTATTTTTGGCCACACGGCAACTAAAGGCATTCCTTTAGAAATAGGGTTGCATATATTACTGTCTATTGGTGCTTACAGCATTTTAGGGCTAGCCGCCGCACAAGCCTTTTTGTATGCAATTCAAGAAAAACGCTTTCAGCAGAAAAAACTAACCACTATCTTTAAAAACTTACCACCACTACAAGTGATGGAATGCATGATGATCCTACTACTTAATATTGGTTTTATCTTGCTTTCACTGTCCTTACTAAGCGGCATAATTTTTATCGAAGATATGTTTGCGCAACACCTAGTCCACAAAACATTTTTTGCTATTTTAGCCTGGTTAATTTACGGCACCTTCCTTCTAGGCCATTACAAAAAAGGGTGGCGGGGTCAGGTTGCCGCACGCTTTACCTTCTGGGCTTATTTGATGCTGATTATCAGCTACATTGGTACAGAACTGGTCTTAACCCAAGTTAATTAGACCTTTCCAAACTTCTCCCTTTATTCTAGCCACCCGCTTTTAGGGATGGCTATAAATAAAAATACTTCCTGTCCGGCAGCTTAATCGCTATAATCTGTGTTCGATTAACTCTAAAACCTTACTACATTGAACAGTCTCTCTCTTTCTGCCCTATTTGCCATTCTCGCCTTAATGGTTATTTTATCGGCCCTATTTTCAAGTTCTGAAACGGGCATGATGGCGATTAATAAATACCGCCTCAAACACAAAGCTAACGAAGGTCATAAAGGCGCTCAAAAAGTCTTAAAGCTACTTGAAAGCCCTGACCGCCTATTAGGCGTTATCTTACTTGGTAATAACTTCGTTAATATTTTTGCCTCCTCAATCGCCACCATTATTGCCATGCGTTTAATGGGTGAAGCCGGTATTGCTTTGGCGGCAGGTATTTTAACCTTAGTAATATTGGTTTTTTCTGAAGTGGCCCCTAAAACCTTAGCGGCTTTATATCCTGAAAAAGTAGCCTACCCTGCGGCCTATCTATTACAGCCATTACTAACGATACTTAGCCCAATTGTTTGGACAGTAAACTTTTTTGCCAATGGCATCCTGAGAATTTTTGGCATAAAAGTGACTAAAAACAATAGCGATAACGACTCCCTTAGTCACGATGAATTAAAAACCTTAATTAAAGAAGCTACCGGTAAATTACCGAAGCAATATCGTTCTATGCTGTCTGGTATTATGCAGTTAGAAACCACTAGCGTGGAAGATGTGATGATTCCTAAACAGGATATTTACGGGGTAGATGTTAACCAACCTGTTGATAAAATCATTAACCAAATCATTAAATCTCCTTTCTCAAGAATCCCTGTTTATCGAGATAATATTGACGAAGGTTTAATTGGTGTCGTTAACCTAAAGAAACTACTGCCTATTATTCAGCATGGCGAAATTACCCTAAAAAATATTATTAAAGTCACGCGGCCTGGCTACTTTATTCCCGAAACCACTAACTTAAATGTGCAGTTAAATCACTTTAACAATCAAAAACGAAAAATGGCTTTAATTGTAAATGAATACGGCAACCTGCAAGGGTTGTTAACAATGGAAGACTTGTTCGAAGAAATTGTGGGCACCTTAAGCACAGACACTCGTACCAAGTCCTCTATTGATGCCAAAAAACTGGAAGATGGCACTATTTTATCTGATGCATCAGAGTTCATTCGTGACCTTAATAAACTATATGAATTGAGCTTACCGACGGATGGTCCAAAAACTTTAAACGGGCTTATTCAAGAAATTATGGAAACCCTTCCGCCAATGGGTACCTGCATTAGAATTAACGACTATTGTTTGGAGGTCACTGCGACCTCTAAACACCAAATAGACCAAGTTAAAATCACCTTGCTTGCCCCAACAGAAACCCCGTAAACATGTCTACTATTTTTCACCACCCTGAAGAATGGGAAAAACTAAAGTCTGGTATTAAACAATTAGCCATGACCGAAGTATTAAGCCGTTTTAATAAAGTCAGTGCCGAAATTAAAGCCGATGGCAGTTTATTAACCGAAGCTGATACCGAGATGCAGAGCGCTTGTGAACAGTTTTTAACCCGCACCTGGCCAAGTTTTGATTTTTTAGGTGAAGAGTCAACTGAAGCAGAGCAAAAAAAAGCATTAAAATCTGAACAAGGTTGTTGGGTATTAGATCCTGTTGATGGCACCAGTAACTTTGCCAGTGGCATTCCTATTTTCAGCGTTTCTTTGGCGTTGGTGATTCATGGCAAAGTGATTGTAGGCCTGGTTTATGACCCCTCTCAAGATGAACTATTTTCAGCTCGCCAAGGCCTAGGTGCCGAACTGAACGATAAACCATTAGAGGGCAAGACACCTAAAAACAATTTAAAAGAATGCATTGCGATTGTCGACTTTAAAAGACTGCCCTTTACGCTTGCCAAAGAACTTATTCAAGATGCCCCTTTTGCCTCACAGCGCAGTATTGGCTCTGTTGCTTTAGACTGGTGCTGGATTGCCGCAGGCCGTGGCCAAGTGTATTGTCACGGTGCTCAAAATATTTGGGACTATATTGCAGGCTATTTAATCTTAAAAGAAGCGGGTGGCATGGCAACCACCTTTACGAATGAAGATGTCTTGGTTGCCAGGGTTGAAAAGCGTTCTGCTATTGCTGCCACCACCCCTGGTATTTTTAACGAATGGTCAACTTATTTACAAGCACGCCTTAAGTAATCTCTTTCTAACGACTCTTTATACTTTAAACTGACTTTACCTTTTTAAAGTCTTTCAGGCAACAACGTCCAGAAGGATTTTGAACATCACAAGCACAGTCTTTCGCTTTTGTTTTCTCAACCACAAAATCTAATAAACAAGGCGTTTCCAAATAGTCTGCCACACTGATATTAAAGCAGTAACACAGCGTCTTTTCTTCTTTAAACTTGCTAACAGAGTGTCTTAGCTCGCTATTCAGTATCTGCTTTGTTTTGGAGAAGTAAACGACTTGGCAGGTGGTATTTTCACAAAAATAAAAAGGTTCGCTATCATTACCTAACTGCCATGGTTGCTTTAAATGATGATAAAGCGTTTTAATCGAAACAAGACGACCCTGTCGAATACACGCGGGGCAATTTTCAGACGAACTGCTGGTTATTGGCTTCTCTGAAACCTTCTCTGGCTCCAAATCTATCTTCGTATTTGAACAACAACTAGACATCACGCCCTCTCAATTTTTATTAAAAAAATAATCTACTAAACTTTTATAAAACTTATCTAAATAACCTATTTGTGCCTATTATTAAGAAGACCCATTGAAATAGGAGGTTTCTTAGGGTTTTATACCCTCAAAAGGTTTGACAAACAAACTATCTGCTTTTACAATAATTATAAGTAAATAAACATACTATATTGTGAAGTTTTTTACTCGATACAGTTAAGTTGTAAATGACTCAGGTTAAATTATTATGAAACTACTTTTCAAATATATTCTTTTTTTCATGCTCACGTTTCTATTAGCGAGCTGTAGTCAAGATGAAAATGCTTCAAGCCCTAAATATTCTGACCATGATAAGACTCAAGAAAAACCAACCTATCATTTAGCAATACACCCATTAATGAACCCTGAAAAATTATCCGAATCTTACCAACCCTTAATTGACTATTTAAATGAACAAATTCCTAGCGTTCAATTTGAACTAGAAGCCTCGCGAGACTATCAAGCTTTTGAAGCCAAGTTTAGAGCTCGACAACCTGAATTTATTTTACCCAACCCCTGGCAAACACTTGAAGCTGAAAAAGTAGGCTATCACGTTATTGCCATTGCGGGAGACAACAACGTATTCCGCGGTATATTTATTGTACGAAAAGACAGTGGTATCAAAACACCAATGGACTTAAAAGGTAAAGTCATCAGCTACCCTTCTTACACCGCCTTAGCGGCTTGCATTATGCCACAACGCTTTTTACATGATAAAGGCATAGACGTCACCAAAGATATTATCAATCAATATGTCGGCTCTCAAGAATCTTCTATTATGAACGTCTATCTTAAAGAGTCTGCTGCCGGCGCGACTTGGCCACCTGCTTGGAAACGTTTTCAGCAAGAACGCCCTAAGGAAGCAAAAGATCTTACGGTAATGTGGCAAACTGAATCTCTTATTAATAACTCTGTCATGGCAAGAGACGATCTTCCCAAAGAAATTGTTAAAAAAGTAAGCCTGCTACTTTATGGCTTAAATAACAGTAAGTTAGGACAAACACTACTACATAAAGCAGATACAGCTAGATTTCAACCAGCAACCAATGTAGACTATGAAATAGTAAATAATTTCATTACAAGATTTGAAAAAAACATTAGGCCAGTCGAATAATACGTGATAAAAAACTCCCTTAGCAAAATTATTTATTTTTTCAGTGGTACCATCCGGCGTCAGCTAATTACTGGCGTGGTACTGGTACACACTGTTTTAATGTCCTTATTTATTTGGGATTTAACCGAGCGCCAAAAGGAACTCCTTTTAGACAGGCAAACTGAACAGGCGGAGGCCCTTGCCAATAGTATTGCAACTTCTTCTGCTGGCTGGGTTATCACTAAAGATTTATCGGGCTTACAGGAAATTATTGATACTCAATCACGCTACCCTGAACTTATTTTTGCGATGATTCTAAATAAAAAGGGCAAGGTGCTTGCTCATAGTAACAACCAGTTCTTAGGGAAATATCTAACGGATTTACCTCGCCATAAAAAACCTACCATATTAGAACGTACACCTCAGTTAGTCGATGCTATTAGCCCCATCATGATCAACCATAACTTTATTGGCTGGGCACGAGTCGGGCTAGGTCAAAAAAATACGGCTAAAAAACTTAACCAAATAACCATGGACGGTATTTTTTATGCGGTAATGGCCATTATTATTGGTGCGCTTTTTGCCTGGTACATGGGAACACGTGTTACCCGTCGTTTAAATTCAATACAAACTTCGTCTAAAGCGGTTCAAGCGGGAGACTTATCTCACCGAACAGAGGTTATTGGTCATGATGAAATATCAACCGTGGCGACTGGCTTTAATGCCATGCTTGAGGATATTCACAACACACAATCTGAACTGGCTGAAAACCAGCAGCGGCTGAAACTTGTTATTGACTCCACGGGCGTAGGTATTTGGGATTGGGAGATTCCTTCGGGGAAAACAGTCTTAAATGAACGCTATGCTAACATGTTAGGTTACACCTTATCTGAATTAGAACCCACTAGCCTTGATACCTGGACAGCCTTAACCCATCCAGATGATATTTCCCCTTCCTTTACAATATTAGAAGAATATTGGAGTGGCGCAACTAATATTTTTAGCAATGAATTCCGTATGAAGCATAAAGAAGGACACTGGATTTGGATATTAGATACCGGTAAAACGGTTGAATGGAGTGATAAAGGTGAGCCGACTCGTATGATAGGAACACATCTTGATATATCTAACCAAAAAAATATTGAAACAAAACTGCGATACCAGGCAACCCATGATGATTTAACCGCGCTTGCCAACCGAAAAGATTTTGAAGAGTGCTCTCACATTGCCGTTAAAAAAGCTATTGAGCGCACATCACCAGGCGCTATTCTATTTATTGATTTAGATAGGTTTAAGCCCGTTAATGATACTGCCGGTCATCATGCTGGCGATATGCTATTACAAAAGGTAGCTAAGATTCTTAAATACCATATTCGTGGTAAAGATTTATTAGCCCGTATTGGAGGGGATGAATTTACTGTTTTATTAGAAGACTGCTCTATCAAAAAGGCAGAACAAATTGCTGAAAAAATGCGACGTGAAATTCAAGACCTACACTTTATTTATGGAGAGCATTCTTTTAATGTCGCCATTTCAGTCGGTGTGGCTAGCTTTGGTAACAAGGGAGACAAGTTCTCTCAAGTCATTAATGCCGCCAACAATGCTTGTCAACTAGCTAAAAATGAAGGGCGTAATCGAGTTCATGTCTCTGACCCCCTAAATCTTGAATACGAGAGATATCAGCAAGAAGTAAACTGGGTGCCTAGAATTAACAAGGCTTTATCTGAAAATAGGTTTCTATTATATGCCCAAGAAATTTTGGCTCTTGACCCAGATTCAGAATACAAACACTATGAAATCCTTATCCGCTTAAAGGATGAAGAAGGAAAAATTATTCCTCCAGCTGCTTTTATACCGCCCGCTGAACGTTATGATTTAATGCCTAAAATTGATCTATGGGTATTGGAAACTGCTTTTAAAACCATGAACCCAAAACATAGTTATTCCATTAACCTGTCTGGACAATCTTTAATTGATAAAACCCTATCCACTAAAATATTAGCGTTAGCAAAACTCTATAAAGTCGATGTTAGTAAAATAACCTTAGAAATAACCGAAACGGCAGCTATTCAAGATATTGATAATTGTATGAAACTAATTCATAAGTTAAAAGCCAATGGCTTTAAATTCTCACTCGATGACTTTGGTTCAGGGCTTTCTTCTTTCTCTTACCTAAAGAATATGCCCGTTGATTACTTAAAAATTGATGGTTCTTTTGTTAAAGATATTGCCAACGACACGACGTCTTTAGCCATGGTGAAGTCTATTAACGAAGTGGGACATACAATGGGATTAAAAACCATTGCAGAGTTTGTTGAGAATCAAGAAATTTATGACAAGCTAGTTGAAATGGGCGTAGATTACGCTCAGGGTTACCATGTACATAAGCCGCAACCTTTAGACGAAATCTAACCATCCTCTCAGCCTTTTCTGACCTAGGTTGCTAACAACCCTCGCCCTTATCTAAACTAACTACATACAACCCCTGTCAAACCAATGAACCACCCCATTTCAAAACACAATGATGCCTCACCCTGCTAAGGGGATTTAAAAAGCATCTAAAGTTAAAAGGAATAGGTTGTTAGAAACGTTAGTTCAAAAGATAAGTTTTAACAGGATAGGCCTTCACCTAAAGCATTAAGCTGTACTTTAATGCTCTCGGGTAGCGACAAACTGTAGGTCAGGCCATCTTTCTTGAATTAAAGCTAGGTTGACGCGAGTAGGCGCGATATAAACCAACTGGTCGGCTGCATCGTATGCTACGTTTTCCTTAACCTTCGCTAAGAATTTATCTATTTCAGCCTTCTCACCAATCACCCACCTTGCCGTATTGACGTTAACGGCTTCAAAGATACAAGATACGTTATATTCATCTTGTAAACGCTGGGCAACCACTTCAAACTGGAGAATACCCACTGCACCCAAAATCAAATCATTATTGATAATAGGACGGAATAACTGGGTTGCCCCCTCTTCTGAAAGTTGTTTTAGGCCTTTCTGTAAGGCTTTCATTTTCATTGGGTCTTTCAGTTGTGCGCGTCTAAATAATTCTGGTGCAAAGTTAGGGATACCGGTAAATTTAAGCTTTTCACCTTGGGTAAAGGTATCGCCAATTTTAATAGTTCCGTGGTTGTGTAAACCAATAATATCACCCGGATAGGCTTCTTCTGCCAAATCACGTTTATTGGCTAAAAAGGTAATCGCTTTAGCGATTTTAATATCTTTGTTAAGTCGCACATGGTTTAGCTTCATGCCCGCAGTATATTTGCCTGACACAATACGCATGAAAGCGACTCTATCACGGTGCTTAGGATCCATATTTGCCTGAATTTTAAAGATAAAGCCAGTAACTTTATCTTCACTCACCTCGACTTCACGGTTTTCAGTCGCGCGTCCCATTGGTGCAGGAGCGTAGTCTACAAAACCATCTAGCAACTCTTGTAAACCAAAGTTATTAACCGCTGAACCAAAGAATACGGGCGAAATTTTGCCCTGTAAGAATTCATCTAAATTAAATTCATGACTTGCACCACGAACCAATTCAACTTCTTCACGCATTTCTTCTACAATAGAAGTACCTAAAACCTCTTCTAGCCTTGGGTTGTCTAAGCCTTCAATGAGTTCGCCCGCAGAGGCATTTAAGCCGTCTGCTTCGGCAAACAAACGAATCGTATCGTTATAAAGGTGATAGATACCTTTAAACTGTTTACCCATACCAATTGGCCAGGTAATAGGTGCACAGTTAATTTTTAACACGCTCTCCACTTCATCTAATAGGTCAATCGGGTCTTTACCCTCTCTATCCATTTTGTTGATGAAGGTTAAAATAGGCGTATCTCGTAGACGACAAACTTCCATTAATTTAATGGTTCTGTCTTCCACCCCTTTTGCGACGTCAATCACCATTAAGGCGGAATCAACCGCGGTTAAGGTACGATAAGTATCTTCCGAAAAGTCTTCATGACCTGGCGTATCCAGTAGATTAACTATGACATCTTTATAGGGAAACTGCATCACGGATGATGCGACCGAAATACCGCGTTCTTGCTCCATTTTCATCCAGTCAGATGTGGCTGCACGATCGGTTTTCCGACTTTTCACCGCACCCGCCATTTGAATAGCACCACCATATAATAGCAGCTTTTCTGTGACGGTCGTTTTACCCGCATCTGGGTGGGAAATAATGGCGAAAGTTCGCCTTTTAGAGGTTTCTAGTTGGAGTGTCATATTGCTTGTGTTGGTCCCTACCCACCCCTGGTGTTTATACCCTTTAGGGTGATTTTTTTGGGGTGGCAATGGCTAAAATAATATTAAAAAGTACGCTTTACACAAAAGGTTTATTTTTGTGCGTTCTTAGCTTCTTTGGCGGCATGTTCTTCTAAAAAGATGCGAGTTAGTTCTTCTTCACGCTCTTGAACAGAGGCACCATCTTTCACAGGTTTCATTAAGTCGTCTTTGGAAACGCCTAATGCTAGCGCAATCGCAGTGGCAATATAGGTAGAAGAATAAGTTCCCACTACTACACCAATAATCAGGGCTAAGGCGAAGTTATGAATAATCTCCCCACCAAATACGAACAGGGCAATCAATACGACCAAGGTGGTTAATGATGTCATAATCGTACGGGCTAACATTTGGTTAACCGCTAAGTTGGTCACCTCAATTGGGCTACCACCCCGAACCGTTCTAAAGTTTTCTCTCACTCTATCAAATACTACGATAGTATCGTTTAGAGAGTAACCAATAACAGCCAATAAGGCGGCTAGTACCGTTAAATCAAACTGTAGACCTGTCCAGGCAAAGATACCTACGGTAATCACCACATCGTGAATTAAAGCAGAAACAGCACCGATTGAGAATCTAAATTCAAACCGCAACGCCACATAAATTAAAATACCCAATAAGGCGTAAACTACGGCAAGCGCACCATCTTCAGTTAGCTCATCACCGACTTGTGGGCCGACAAATTCAACTCGACGTAGTTCAAAGTCTGCATTGTCTTTAACGCGCAATACACTCACTACTTTATTGGAAATTTCTGCTGATTTTACACCTTTAATAGGTGCAATACGAATGAGCACATCTTCTGCTGAACCAAAATTTAAAACCATCGCCTCTGAATAACCCGATGCTTGTAAAGCCGAACGAATCTGATCAACATCAGCAGGTTCGCTATAAGCTAACTCGACAATGGTACCACCCGTAAAATCTACCCCAAGGTTAAGGCCTTTATAAAAAATTCCTGTTAAAGAAAGTATAACCAGTATAGAAGAAACTATAAGCGCTAACTTTCGGTACTTCATAAAGTCAATTTTAGTTTCTGTTTCCATAATATTGGAAGGCTGTTGTATTGTTTCTGTTGTCATCTTAGCAATCCTATATAGAAAGTTTTTTAACTGGCTTATTGCCATACATTAAGTTAATTACCGCTCTTGTTCCCACGATGGCGGTAAACATAGAGGTAATGATTCCGATTGATAAAGTAATGGCAAACCCTTTAATAGGACCTGTTCCAAAACTAAATAATATAATGGATGCTAATAAGGTTGTGATATTGGCATCAGCAATAGTGACAAATGCTTTTTCATAACCCGCGTTAATTGCTGATTGTATCGAAGAGGTTCGAAGCTCCTCTCGAATTCGTTCAAATATGAGTACGTTGGCATCGACCGCCATTCCCACGGTTAACACAATTCCTGCAATACCCGGCAAGGTTAAGGTGGCTTGTAATAACGATAAAATAGCAACGATAAGTACTAGGTTTAAGGTTAAAGCTACGTTAGCAACCATACCAAACATCTTATAACGCCAAAACATCACTACTAAGACCAGTAAGAATCCAGCAATAACAGATAGCATACCTTGTCTAATATTATCTGCACCCAAGCTTGGCCCAATGGTACGTTCTTCAACAATTTCCATTGGCGCCGCTAGCGCACCGGCACGTAATAGCAAAGCTAAATCTTGTGCTTCTTGTGGACTGTCTAGGCCGGTAATTTGAAAACGATTAGAAAACTGCCCTCGAATAACCGCAGCGTTAATCACATCTTTAGTGACCACACGTTTTTTAACTTTTTTGCCGTTGATTGTAACCGTTTCAACGTGGTTTTCAATATACACCACGGCCATACGATTACCAATATTCTTCTTGGTAGTCGCCAACATTTTACGCCCACCAACACCATCAAGTGTAATACTCACTTCTGCAGAACCAGACCGAGAATCTAATCCTGACTGGGCGTTAGTAACATTATCACCACTTAAAATAATGTGACGTTTTAACAGAATGGGTCGGCCATTTCTGAAATGGAATAGACGTGAACCGTTAGGGGTATAACCCGTCTTTTCAGCTCGATAAGCATCGCCCTTTTCTTCTACTAATCTAAATTCTAATGTAGCCGTTGCACCCAAAATTTCTTTGGCCTTAGTGGTATCCTGCACACCAGGAAGTTGCACAATAATACGTCTGTCACCTTGTTGCTGAATAACCGGTTCTGCCACACCTAGCTCATTAATACGGTTCCTTAAGGTGGTAATATTTTGCTTAAGTGCATAAGTTTTGGCTTCTTTAATAGCTTTCTTCTTTAGGTGTAAAATAATTTCTGGAGCATGCTGTGAGAGATTTGTTTTAACATTAAAGTCTGTTGAATAATCTTTCGCCAACATGGCTTCTGCATTTTTTAAATTTTGAGCGTCTCTAAATTTAATTACCAAAGCGCCTTCTTCATACAAAACATTTAAGTAACGAATCTTTTTTGCACGCATTGCGTCCTTAAGTTCATCCACATAACGTAGGTAAGCTTTATCAACTGCCGCTTCCATATCCACGTCCATTAGGAAGTGAACCCCCCCACGCAAATCCAGCCCTAAGTACATCGGTTTTGCACCAATGTCGCGTAAAAATTTTGGTGTGGCTGGAGCAAGGTTTAAAGCCACCACGCCTTGTCTACCTAACAATTTTTTAATGACACTTTGCGCTTTAAGCTGGTCGTCGATATTGTTAAAACGAATTAAGTATTTACCGTTTACATCACCAAACTCTTTAGGGGTTAACTGAGCTTTAGCCAACACCTCTTGAATAGCTGCTTGGGTTGTGGCATCAAACTGTACCGATTTTGCAGGAGAAACTTGCACAGAAGGATCGTCACCAAAAATATTAGGCGAGGCGTAAACCACTCCCAAAATAATGACAACCATTAACATGAAGTACTTCCATGCAGGGTATTGGTTACTGATAATTTTTGTCTTAGTATCGAACATGTTTTTATCCAAACTCAAACAGTTTATCACTAAACTGCTAGTTAAAATTAGGGGGTAATAAAAAGCACAAAAGGGGCTAAAGCCCCTTTTACATTAGCTAGAAAAGCTTATTCAGCCGTCCCTTTTAATGTTCCTTTTGGTAGTTCGCGCGAGATAGTTTGACGCTCTACTTTTACCACTACGTTGTCAGCAATTTCTAGATCAACAAAGTTGTCATCTAAACTACGAATTTTACCCGCTAAACCACCATAAGTAACCACTTCTGTTCCCTTGCCAATGGATTGAACTAGCTTCTTATGTTCTTTTGCTTTCTTCTGCTGAGGTCTAATCAACAAAAAGTAAAATACGACAAAAAGTAAAACTAAAGGCAGTAAACCTTCAAGACCACCACCAAAACCTGCTGCTGCTTGACCGCCCTCGGCCATTGCATCTGAAATAAAAAAGCTCATTCTTTTCTCCTATAAAAAAGTGTGTGTATTGTGCCATATTTTTGATAAAAATACTATTTAACTGCATAATATATGGTGATAGTTTTAGGGATATCAAGCCCAAACGCTATCTATTTATAAATGGGGAACTTTTTCGCCCCTTTGTGCATAGAACGTTTGCACAAATTGGGTTAAATTTCCAGCAGAAATTGCATCTCTCATTCCTTGCATAAGTGTTTGATAGTAATGTAAATTATGCAGTGTATTTAGCCTTGCCCCTTGAATTTCACCACACTTATCTAGGTGATGCAGGTAACTACGCGTATAGTTTTGACAGGTATAACAATCACACTTTGCATCTAAGGGTTCTAAACTGGTTTTATGCACCGCATTGCGTAACTTCACAATACCTGTGTGGGTGAACAAGAAACCATTACGAGCATTGCGGGTTGGAATAACACAGTCAAACATATCAATACCACGTCTTACCGCTTCGACTAAATCTTCTGGCTTGCCTACGCCCATCATGTAACGGGGTTTATCTGTTGGCATATGAGGTTCGGTAAAATCTAAGGTCGCCATCATTTCCTCTTTAGGCTCGCCTACCGATAAACCACCAATGGCATAACCATCGAATTCAATCTTGGTCAGTGCATCAATCGACTCTTTTCTAAGGTCTTCATACATACCGCCTTGAACAATCCCGAATAAAGCGGCCTTGTTATCACCGTGAGCAACTTTCGACCTTTCTGCCCAGCGAAGAGATAAGCGCATCGACTCTGCCGCGACATCGTGTGCTGCAGGATAAGGGGTACATTCATCAAAAATCATTACCACATCTGAACCCAACTTACGTTGAATTTCCATCGACTCTTCAGGCCCCATGAATATTTTATCGCCATTCACCGGGTTTCTAAAGTCGACGCCCTTTTCACTTATCTTGCGCATTTTACCCAAGCTAAACACTTGAAAGCCGCCTGAGTCAGTCAAAATAGGCCCTTTCCAGTTCATGAAGTCATGTAGGTCACCATGCTGTTCAATAATATCGGTCCCTGGACGAAGTGCTAGGTGAAAAGTATTGCCTAAGATAATTTGTGCCCCCGTCGCGGCGACTTCTTCAGGAATCATACTTTTCACTGAACCATAGGTACCTACTGGCATAAAGGCTGGCGTTTCTACTACACCACGATCAAATACCAAACGGCCTCGTCTGGCACGTCCATCTTGCTTGTCTAATTCAAATTTCACTATACTGTCCTACTTAACTACTTTTGTGTGCATTTTATTATTTCAATAAATTCTTGAAAATTAATTAGCCAGCCTTGCTGACTGGAACGATAACTCTCTTGAATTTGGCTGGGTACAATTAACTGTAAATTTGCACCCTTCATTTCATTGGTTTGACTTTCTGTAATCGCCGATTCTAGTGTAATCAAATGCTTGTTAGGTATTTTTTTAGCTTCAGACAAAACTTGTCGCCAGCGGTCTTTACAGCTGGTTTTTGCACCTAAAAAAGTTACCTCAGATTGCTCGTCATCATCATGATAACTCGCAAAACTAGGAAATAGAAAATCAGGCTTTTTATTGTTTTCTGTTGTTCGCTTAGAGGACCCTTGCTCAAACAATAAATTATTTTTGATCATAATAGTTGATAAATGCCCTTCAAAAGCAAGACCTACCCGAGACTTTCGCCTATTTTGGACGCTTAATGAGTAACTAATAAAATCATCAACATCTTTACCATCATCACCAAACCCCTTTTCTAGCTTTTGTGCTACAAGGTGCTTTTCATAAATTCTGAAAAGCATTTCTTCTTGATTCATCCAGTTTAACAAGGTTTGGTCAGGTGTTTTTATTGGGTCTACATCATTAAAGGTAGAACGAGCATAATCTGAAAAAACAGCGGTTGTGGGAAATTTGTTTCCTCCAAACTTATCTATCAGCTTACCTAACCATTCATGCTCTAATGCGGGTGGTATTTTTGTTTCTATCCCGAGTTCTTCTAACAACAGCCTGAGAGGAACGCTTAACTCATTAGGCGTTAAACTACCTAGTTTTAGCTGATTAGAAACCTGATCTAAACCAAATAAAAACCTTAGCTGAGATTCAAAGATTGAATTTGGTTCCGCAAATATTAACGTAAGAGAGCTATTCTTATTTTTAGCAATTAAGAAAAAATCACCAGCTGAAATGACTTTCGTAATAACATTACTTTTATAATAAAGTCTATATTCTGCAGACCTATTCAGATTGTCAAACCTAGCGTCATACCAAGTCACCCAGTCGTCAACGCTTTGCACTCCTTGTTCGTCAGATAAGAAAAACAACTTTGCTTTAAATTTCAATCCCTCTTTTGTGCTAACCTCTCCTAAAAATTCTTTAAACCCCGCACTAACCAACCCTCCTATTTCATGTTGATGAGAGGACTGTGGATTCGCATCTACTTCAGATAAGTACTTTGCGGCAACACCTTCATAATAGTCTTGAATCGTATCTGTTAGCACGAAGGTTCTCCAAGGGTATGACTAAAAATTAAGGGCTGCATTAATTCAGCGACACTTTTAAAAGCAGGGACAACGACTGAATTTCCAAACTGCTGATAGGCTCTTGTATCTGAAACGGGAATAATAAAATCATCAGCATAACCCATTAGTCTTGCACATTCTCTTGGCGTAAGTCTTCGAGGATTTTTATTTTTTCCTTGCCATATTAATATTTCAGAGCCATCTTTATGGTAACGAGCAGAAAGCGTTCTTGATATGCTATCTGGGTAAACTAAGCCATAACCAAAACCATTTCCTTTGGCTTTATGCTTGGCTGCATACGCCTGTAAATAAGCCCATAATTTATCACTTAATGTATATTTATCTAAAACTTTCGCCTCTTTATGGCTAAAATATTTATGACTATCGTGCTCTAAAACTGGCTCTGTTCCATCTGCTTTATGAAATATATCCTTCATTTTAAAGCGGTTTTTTTCAGGTAAATTAAGCTTGTCCCAAGAGAAATTTGAAGGGTCTCTAAAACCGACAATGATTATTCTTTCTCTGTGCTGTGGCGTCCAATGCTGTCCATCAATCACTTTAGTATGTATTTCATACCCTAGTTCTTCGGTTAAGGTACGCATTATCACTGCCATTGTGCGACCTTTATCATGTGATTTCAAGTTTTTAACATTTTCGAGTACAAATGCTTTTGGTTTTTTTTGAGCTATAATTCTAGCAACATCAAAAAATAAAGTGCCTTGAGTTTCATCTGCAAAACCATGCGCGCGGCCTAAAGAATTCTTTTTAGAAACCCCTGCTAAAGAAAATGGTTGACAAGGAAACCCTGCTAACAAAACATCATGATCAGGAATATTCTCCGCTTCAATTTTCGTAATATCGCCATTTAAAATATGACCGTCTTTATAGTTAGCTAAATATGTTTTTTGTGAGTATAAATCCCATTCGCTAGTAAATACACATTGCCCACCAATACTTTCAAAGGCTTGTCGAATACCACCTATCCCAGCAAAAAGATCTATAAAATTAAAATTAAAGCTTTCACTGCGAGATATTTGTCTTTCAAAGGGCAATAAAATTTGCTCTAAACGATTGGTAATATAGGGCTTCGGTGAGGATTCTTTTGCTAACCACCGATTAACTGTACTTGGGGTTACCTCTAAAGCAGTAGAAAGTTCAGTTGTAGACAAATAGCGAGTAGTTCGTTGCAATAAATCATGAAGATAAGAATCATTAGATAACATTATATTTTTCTCTAGGAATATTCAGTGCATTCTAAACTTTTTTAGCCCAGTTACTAACACTTTTTTGGAAAAACCAACATGGCATCCCCATAACTGAAAAATCGGTATTCTTGTGCCACCGCGTGTTGGTAAGCTTGCATGGTTCTTTCATAACCTGCCAAGGCAGACACCAACATAATTAAGGTCGATTCTGGCAAGTGGAAGTTAGTGAGTAAAGCATCGATCACTTTAAATTTTGAACCAGGCGTAATAAAAATGTCGGTTTCTCCTTGGAAAGGTGCTAACTGCCCTGTTTGACTAAATTTAGCGGCACTTTCCAAACAACGAATAGAGGTTGTGCCGATGGCAATGACACGCCCACCTCTGGCCTTGGTTTCGTTAATTAAGTCTACCGTTTCGGGTAAGACTTCAATGACTTCAGAATGCATTCTGTGTTCTGAAATCACATCGACCTGAACGGGACGAAATGTCCCCGCACCAACATGCAAGGTAACAAAGCCAGTTGATACCCCTTTGGCTTTAATTTTTGCCATTAGTTCTAAATCAAAATGAAGACCTGCTGTGGGTGCGGCCACGGCACCAGGTTTTTTAGAATAAACGGTTTGGTAACGCTCTTTGTCAGCCAGTTCATCTTCACGCTCAATATAAGGTGGTAAAGGCATATGACCATGTTTTTCAATAAGTTCCAACGCTGATAGTTTAGGACTATTTGAATCTTCAATTATTTTAACGATAAATAAGGCATCATCTCGCCCCGTGACTTCAATATCAAAAGCATCTGCTATTCTTAAAACAGTACCTGGCTTCGGACTACGGCTTGAACGAATGTGGGTCAAAATAGTATGCTCGTCCAACACTCTTTCCACCAATAACTCAATTTTGCCACCCGTTAGTTTTTGTCCAAACAGTCTGGCAGGAATGACCTTGGTGTTATTAAAAATTAGGCAATCGCCTGCTTCTAAGTATGACAATAAATCGGGAAAGCCTTTATCTGAACAGCGCCCGTCTTCTTCCATGACGAGCAAACGGCTTTCGATTCTATTGAGAGTAGGTTTTTGGGCAATCAAGCTTTCAGGTAAATCGAAATGAAAGTCTTGGCGTGTAAATACTGGTGACATGAAATTAAAGGTAATTGCTTAAAAAAAGCAAATTATACGTTCTTAGACTTTGTTTTGGCTAAAATAATCAACCTTAGTTATTTATAAGCCTTTTAAGGAGTGCTTGAAACATGTTTACCATCCAAGAAATTGACCCTGTTGAGTTTCGTCGAAAGACCAGAAAAGCTACCTTCATTATTATCGCTATTTTTGCGGTTATTGGGTTTGCCGGCGCCAGCCTTAGCCTAAAGTTATTTCGTGAATACAGCTCCAATCCTTTTATATTAAATATGTTAGGTGCTTTAGTAGGCTTAGCGATTACCTTTTGGATTGTTAAAACATTTTATACCGATAAACCCTGGATGAAAGAGGCGATGTATTCTTGGCGTTTAAAGCGTTCTTTGGCTGAAATTTACAATGTATTAAAAACCATTAAGTTACGCGCTGACCAAAATGATGAAAAGGCGATGAAATTATTACGCTATTATCACTTAGCCATCGAACAAATGTATAAGCTTGAAAATAACAGTCATGGCAGCATTGAACTTTTGGCAGAGAAAAAAGCGTTGGAAGACAAAATGAATGCCCTAGGCTTAGACTTAAACCAAATAGACTATATACCTGGTTCAACCCAGGCTTATAAGTAAAAACAACCTATTTTAAATCCATTGAAAGGACTCTTATGAGAGCACTATTGTTTTTTGTATTCATTATCTTAATTTTTGTTGCGATACGCTTTACGCTAAAACGCATTAACCAAATCAGTGCCGAAGCTGATTCAGAAGAAAGAGAAAGTGCGCCCGTTTCTGATGACGTGGAAACCATGGTTGCCTGCGAAGTCTGCCAGGTAAATCTACCTAAATCGGAAGCTTTGGTAATAAAGCTTTCAGAGAATGCTGAGCCTCACTTTGCTTGTAGTGAAGCGCATCTTAAAACCTTATCAAACAAGCTTAACTAAACCTTTTTTAGTTAACTTGGGTACACTAAGCAATGACTTCTTTAATCATTGCTTCAAAAATAAGTGTCTCACCTGACAAAGGGTGGTTAAAGTCAATCAGTACTTCATCGCCTTCTACCTTAAAAACGGTGCCTGGAATTTCATCTCCCGTAGGTGAGTTAAAACCAATAACGTGCCCTTCATTTAACGGCATGTCTTCAGGAAAATCAGCTAACCTCATGGTTTGAATATTGTTAGGATCTTTTTCGCCAAACGCATCTTCTGGATAGAGTACAAATTTACCTTTCGTCCCTTCTTCCAAACCAATTAATATACCTTCTAACTGTGAAATAAACTGACCATCGCCTAAGGTAAAACGAAACAGTTCGTCTTCTTCAGTTTGTTCAACAATCGTATCGTCAATTAAAGACAGGGTAAAGGTGATATCTAAGGTTGATCCTTCTTGAACACGTTTTAATGGGGATTGAATAGACATAGTGGTTTCCTAGATTAGTTAAGTGGACCCACCCCTGGCGATTTTTGGCATGGCGCAGAGTTTTAAATGGGGTAAATTATTGATTCTTTAGATAACGTGAATGGTTTGAAATAAGAATTCGAACTAACCTTCAGCTAACTTAATTTGATTACGCCCTGCTTTCTTAGCCGCATATAAAGCTTCATCTGCTGCCTTCATGACAGCTTCTGCATTTTTATATTCTGCTATCTTTTCTGCCAAACCAAAGCTAACGGTTACTTTAGGGGGCTTCTGCTTACCTTCTGCTTTGACATTCAAGACCAAAGCTTCAATGTTTAGCCTAACGGCTTCAAGCGCTTCTTTGACTTCTGCGGCATTTTTTCTAGGAAAGACCACCACAAATTCTTCTCCACCATAACGGTAAGGCGTGCCCACAGAAATCTTGCTTAGGGTTTTAGCAACCAACACCAGTACGTCATCGCCTACATCATGTCCGTAGGTGTCATTAAATTTTTTAAAATGATCTATATCCATCATCGCTAAGGCATATTTTCGGCCTAAGCCTTGAAAGGATTCCATTAAGGCTCTACGCCCTTTTAAGCGCGTTAACTCGTCTGTATAAGCTATTTGGTGAGAATCAAATACGATAGAAATAACGACCAACAATACTGATATACTCGATAACCAAGCAAAGGCATAAGGCTCGGCTAACTGATTAAAGGCAACCGACATCAGTAATAAAATAAAGATAATGGCTCTATCAATAACGCGAATATCCCCTAAATAAGCATTTTTTAATACCATTAAAAGCCAGGAAACAATAATGGTTACGCCAGCAACAATAGAAATATTCAAGCCTTCTATCTCTATTCCTTGATTTAACAAGCTCACCCAATGAATAGGAAAGCTCTCCATCAAGAAATATAGGCCAATCCATTGAGCACTAAACAAACTAAGTAAGAGCAGGCTATACGAATGCCTATGTAAACCTTTTTCAGGTAACCAGGTCCACACTAATAAATTGATCGGCAGTAAAATGGTTAGAACAGGAAGGATGATTAAAAGGGTTAGATCACTGTCAACGGCATTGCCCGAAGTATAATAAAAACTAACCGCTAGATTCAGTACGCCCAGTGTTAGCAAAATAAGAATAGGCAACAGTCTATTCATAAAGAGGCTCAAGAAAACCCCAAAAACAATTAAAATATAAGGGAAAAAGTTAATCAGAACTTGTACATTCAAAGGCCAGCCCGTTAGCAAAGGGAGTTGCCAAAAAGCGAGGGCACTCAAGCCTACCAACCAAATATAATGTTTTAGATCAAACATACAGTAAAGCATTCCCTTCTTTAGAGCTGGACATGCTAGATATTACCAAAAATAGAAGACTTTTCTTTAGGGCGTTTACTACAAGTGACCTGCCATTCTAGTACATAATCACAATTAGCCTTGTCGACACACTCGGCATAATTATTGCCAAACTCTGCTGTCTTAAAGGCTTGTTTAGTATCTGGAAAATAACCTTCTGGACAAACTTCCCATGCTTTTTTTTCCATGGCACTAGAACTAAGACTATTAGGAGGCTCGTTATAGTTTTGAGTTAATTTAAAAGACTTTTTACTTATTTTCTCAACTGAAACGGAACTACAAGCGGTTAATAAACTAAGTAAAAACAAAGGAATAATTAGAGCAACCCTCATATTACAGAGCCTCTTCTTTAATACCAATTTCTTTAACGATGAAACACATATTAGTATTCATTTTTTTACCATTAATTAAAAAAGAGGCACTTTGTGCAAAATGGTCATCTTGGTTCAAGCGAATATTCCCTTTAAAGACTTTAATAAGCTTGCCAGAAAGACAGCTGTAAATTTCTACTGTACGATCCAAACCTATCCAGTCTGACTGTAAGCTTTTGGCTCCATTTGAGACTTTTTCACAAGCCGAAAAGCTTAATAAAATAGTTAGTGCAAAAGGTAAGATAAGCAAATTTCGCAAAGTTTTTGGCATAGATTTCATTATTTTTGTCCTTATTTGATTCTTTTACATTTTTTGTATTATAAAACACAAAAAGCGCAAATTTGCGCTTTAAGGTTTAAGATTAGAAAAAATTATTTAATTTCAGTTAGTTCTATTTTTAATAGCCCGATATGATTGGCATAATTAACAAGTTCTGCTGAAGCAGACAAACCTAGTTTGGTCATAATATTTTCGCGATGCTTTGAAACGGTTCTATCTGAAATTTCTAAAATCTTAGCAATCTCTAATGTTTTATACCCTTCTGCTACTAACTTAATAACTTGTTTTTCACGAATAGACAACTTTTTAGGTTTTTTCTTTTCACCTTCTACTGCTATCGGTTGCTGATCATTGTAAGCATTTAGGTCAGATTCAATTTCTGAGTGAATAAATATATTGTTAGCTAACACGGTTTTGATACCCTGCATCAATTCAGTTTTAGAAATAGATTTTAAGGCAATACCATCTACACCTAAGGTTAATACTTCTTGCCAAACATTGGCAGATTCTGCTGCCGTCAGTACTATAATTTTAACATCGCTTTTTTGCTTTTTTAGCTGCGTAATAACAGCTATACCGCTTAATTTAGGCATGGATAAATCAATCATGAGAATATCCGGATTTTTAGATAAAGTTAAGGCTAAAGCGACTTCTCCATCTTCTGCCTCTAAAACAGTACCAATAGAATCATCTGCTTCTAGTATCGATTTAAACCCCGCTCTTACAAGGTCATGGTCTTCTGCAAGTAAAATGGTTAGGGATTGAGTGGTCATAAAAGACGTCCTTTAAATAAAAATAGATGTAAATGATAAAACTAACGATATAAATTAAAATGCTAAAACTGTGTTTTTACGTATTATAGTAAATTTACATCGATTTAGATAGCGGCCCATACCATACCTTACTTTTGCTTTAAATCTACAAAAAACCAGTACACCTAGCTTAGCGTAAAGATATCACTAGAAGGTACCCAAGAGGCTTAAGATAACCTGAATGCCTATTCAAGCTCCGAAAGCCTTTCTTTCAATAACTTTATTAAGATATCTATTTCATATATAAGGTTAGAAGGATCTTCTTTCAAGCCCTTACCTTCAATTTCTTTAATTTTCTGCACTAAATCTTCCTGAGCAAACAACATTAAATTGCCTTTTAAACTATGCAGTTCTTCTTTTAAAGGCTTAATCGCCATTCTAGTTTTAGACTGCTTTAACTTATCAATACTCGCCCTTAAAGCTTCAATGAACTTAGGCTTTAAACTTTGTAATGAATCGGGAATTGGAAAGTTTGTAAGGCTTGTTTTTACTACAGAGGTAGCGTCTTGACGTTTAAAACACCGAGTGCAATATTGATGCAATACGGTCATGACCTTATCTTCGGAAATAGGTTTTTCAATCCATTCATTAAAGATACTTTTATCGACTTCAATCCCCATTTCAGACACTTCTTCCATGGTATGTGCAGCGGTTAAAGCGAACACCCCTTTTAAAAGAGGTTTATGCTTCCCTCGATAGTTTCTTATTTTTTGACAAACTTCGGCACCATTTAACTCAGGCATTTGAATATCTAAAAAAATAAAATCATAATCATTTTGTTCAAATAATTGGTATGCCTGTTCTCCATCTTCAGCTTTATCGACAGTGCAGTGTAAATTTAATAACAACATTTCCAACACCACTCTATTAACTTCTGAATCATCAGCAATCAATATTTTCACTTCACCTTGGCTTTTTAGAAGGGGTTCGGCCGGCTCAAAAGTGCTACTTGATAAGACAAAACTTGCTTCGTTCTCTTTAATGTTTTTTCCCTTCGTAACAGGAATTTTTGCTATAAATGTTGTACCTATTTCTAAGGTTGACACAACATTTATTTCTCCCCCTAATAACTCTACTAAAGTTTTCACGACAGGTAAGCCTAACCCCGACCCTACATGTTGCTGACTACCCAATGAATCTAGCTGATTAAAAGGAATAAACATGGTTTCTAATTCTTTTTCGCCAATACCTTCACCAGAATCAGATACGGTTAAAATTAAAGCCTCTTCCCGTTCCTCCAGCACCACATTCACCCCTCCTACCTGGGTAAATTTAATCGCATTCACCACTAGGTTAATCAGCACTTGAGAAATACGAACCAGATCACCATAAAATCTATCCTGTAAACTAATGACTTTAACCGATACAAAAACCCCCTTTTCAGTAGCCATTGATTTCGTTAAGTGGCTAACATAGTCTGCTAGCTCTTTAATTGAAAAGGTAGTTGGGTTAAGTTTTAGTTGTTCATTCTGTGTTTGAGAATAGGTCAAAATATCATTAATTAAAAAGTTAATTTGGTTAAGCGTTATTTTCATAATCTTTAATTGTTCGGCAATATTTTCACCCGCACTATCTCGTTTCTTAACCAAGTCAATTAGCCCTGTGACACCCTGTAAAGGAGAGCGTAACTCATGCGTTAACATGGCTAAAAATTTAGTTTGCTTTCGGTATTGAGCTTCTAAAATTTCTTTTTCTTTTTGAGACTGAGCTTCTTTCGCTTTAAACTGTTGAACCAACATTTCACTTTGTGAAGACACTAGATTTTGTTCAATTTCATGCATTTCGGTACTGTCTATACAGTGTGCTAGCAAATAAGACCTACCGTCTTCTGAATGCACTAGGTGTACTTCATTTGCCAACCAAATGACTTTGTCGGCCACTTGAAAGCCAGTAGAAAACCGTTTAATGGTTTCTTTAGAGTTAAGTAATTCTTGTAAATTAGTTTGCAAGCTAATTCGACTGCTAGGTAATATTTGTGCTAAAAAGCAGTCATCAGATTCAGGATCAATATTTAGCTTTCGCAAAAAGAATTCAGATACCTGGAATTTACCAATGGGTAAAACGGCTTCCACACTCCACCAAATAGTTTTTTCGACCATTACTTGATTTAACAACTTTGTGTTTATAGACATAAGCTTTCAATTTCCCTAATTTTGTCGCACTACATAAATGCTAAAGAATGCGATAGAATACCAACATTATTTAACCCTTATTAAAGAGATTTTCCAATGTCACAAGATTTCAGAATTGAAAAAGACAGCATGGGCGAATTAAAAGTTCCTGCTAATGCGTTATACGGTGCTCAAACGCAAAGAGCCATTAACAACTTTCCAATTAGCCACACGCCTATGCCTGCCAAATTTATTCAGGCATTGGCCTACGTTAAGTTTGCTTGTTCTGACAGTAATTTAGAACTAGATCTTTTATCTGAAACCAAAGCGGATGCGATTCAAACTGCTGCCAAAGAAATTATTCAAGGCAACTACCTAAATCAGTTTCCTATTGATATTTTTCAAACAGGTTCTGGTACCAGCACCAATATGAACATGAACGAAGTGCTAGCAAGTTTAACCAAGCAACTCACCGGCGTTACCGTTCACCCAAATGATGACATTAATATGTCACAAAGTTCAAACGATGTTATTCCAACCGCTATTCACGTAGCGGCGGCGATAGAACTAGAAGAAGGTTTGTTGCCTGCACTGAAACAACTTGTACTAACCCTTGAGCAAAAAGAAAAGTCGGTTGAAGGCATTATTAAAACGGGTCGAACCCATTTAATGGATGCAACGCCTGTTCGTTTTTCACAAGAAATTGCTGCTTGGCGCCACCTAATCCTAGATAACATTGCGCGTTTAGAAGACACCCAAAAGCGTATTCAAAAACTACCACAAGGTGGTACTGCAGTAGGCACAGGTATTAATGCCGACCCAGAATTTAGTCCACTTGTCTGTGCTAACTTAACCACCATTACAGCCGTCCATTTTGAACCCATGAGCAACTTCTTTGTCGGCCTTAGCTCGCAAGATACGGCTTTAGAATTAAGTGGGCAGTTAAATGTACTGGCCTCTAGTTTAATGAAAATTTCTAACGATTTACGTTGGATGAACTCAGGCCCTTTAGCGGGTTTAGGCGAAATTCA
>WFMZ01000052.1 GCA_015484555.1 Hydrogenovibrio sp.
CTAAAAATAGTAAACGAATGTCGGCTCTTTCTTCGGTGGTACTGAACCAATTAGGATGATTGCTCATCATGGTTTGCATGACCAATACGGCTGAAGCAATTAATAATACGCCAGGAATCGAGTTTAAAGTGGTGTAAACATATTGAATTATATCATCTACCCAACCCCGTAAATAACCAGCGGTAATACCCAGTGAAAGTGCTAGCGGCAAGGTAACTAAGGTGGTTAATACGCCAATTAATACGCCGGTTCTAATACTTTTAATGGCATCAAATAGAACATCCTCACCAACTTTATCTGTTCCCATTACATGAATAAAATAACTAAGATGGAGCATCCAACCAAAAAATGTAAATACCATGATGATGGTTAGATAGGCGGTTGCCCAAGGCAAAGCAGAATTACTTTCTACCCTATTCTTACGGAAGATAAAGAAGTGTGAGGCAATCAATATACTGGCCACTAAAGAACCTTTTAGCAAGCCAATAAAGCTTTCAGTTATAAAATGATAGTTGGCGACAATATGTTTTAAAGGCAAGTAAACTTGAGAGGATATTCCCGCGCTAGATACCTGTAAGGACTTGTTATATTCAGTTAAGGCAAAAGGGGCTGAATAGGTCCTTTCAGTGCCCTCTTTTAAATGATTTAATAGTAAGTCTAGCAAGGTCCCTCTATAACCACTATCAAGTAAGATTTGCACTGAATCGGTTAAGGCGACCAAACAATACAAGATAAAAATAATACCTGAAATCATCGCCACCTTAGATTCAAACACACTGCGCCACTTCTGTTTGGCCTGTGGGTTATTTTTAAGGGAAATAATCCAAACCATAATCATCAAAAAAAGCCCCCAGATCATTATATCTGTCCACAGAAAAGAAATGGCCATTAGTTCAATCTCACACGTGGGTCAAAAAATGTGTAGGAAATATCGGTCAGAATAAGGCCTGTTATGTAGAGTACCGAGCCTAAAAATACCATGGACTTGACGATAGAGAAGTCTTGAGAATTGATCGCATCAATAGTGTAACTACCCAGGCCAGGAATACTAAAAAAGGATTCCATAATTAAAGAACCCATAAACAAGCTAGGAATAATAACCACCACCCCCGTTAGTATCGGTAGCATACCATTTTGTAAAACATGCCCAAATAGTACCTTAATTTCTGACAATCCCTTTGCCCTGGCGGTACGAATATAGTCGCGTCCTATTTCTTCTAAGAAAATACTACGATACCAACGAACCCCTGACCCTAGTCCATAGATAACACCAATTAATACGGGTAAGATCAGAAATTTTAAACCTTCCCAGCCAGGGGAAAACCCCGAGATAGGTACCCAATGTAGTATTTTACTGAATAGGATTTGGCCGGCAATAATATAAAATAAACCTGAAATAGACATGATTGCCACCGCAACCATCATGGTAATCGTATCTAGGCGAGACCCTCTAAAAAGCACAATTAACAAGGCAAAAGAAATATTGGTGACAATGGCGATTAGAAAAGTAGGTAAAGCAATGGCTAAACTAGGCCACATACGTTCTTTAATATCTGCACCAATTTGACGACCCGAGTCAGACTCACCAAAATCGAATAAAAAGAGTTTAATTGACTCTTGCACAAAAATTGTATCGGTAAACTGGGAGACCACCCCTGGCGATTTTTGACCTTCCCCCGTTAATTTTGTAGGATTATCGTTAAAAAATAAAGGTTTATCATAACCATGTGACTGCTTCCAAGCTTGAATCATTTCAGGTGTATTTTGTTTCGCACCTAACTGTGCACGCGCCATATCATCTGGTGTATTAACCATAAAAAACAAAGCGAAAGTAATGAAGTTGACGCCGATTAAAATAGGGACGGCAAAAGCAATTCGTCTAATTAAATAGGCAAACATTATGACCCTTCTTTTGAATTTTGATGGGCATTCGGTTGAGAAATGACTTTCATTTCATGTTGGCGATAAGCCTTCATAATTGGATAAATAGTCAAAATAACAACTATCAATAATAACCACAGTGGCCAGACAATAGGTGAATTCCACTCTAGTTGCTTAGTAACACGCTGTTGAGCATCAATTTTTTTATACTTTAAGGTATTGTTGGCTAGCGGATTAGGCAATACATTTTGGTACCAGCTATGGGATAAGGCAATAGACTTAGGATAAAAACCAAACGCCCAGGGGGAGTCTTGGCGAACCAGGCTTAACATTTCATTAATTAACTGTTGGCGCTTTGGGCCATTTCGCATTTGTTTCACCTTAACAAAAAGTTTATTGAATTTTGGGTTATCGTAGTTGGCACCATTAACGCCTGAACCATCCGTATTAATAGGTGCATTTTGCCCATCCAATAAAAATAGAAAGTTTTCAGGGTCAGGATAATCGGCATTCCAACCCCAGGTAAACATTTGCGTGGAAGCCGTGCGAACCTTATCTTGAAAGCGGTTATAGTCCGTTGCTCGAATCACCAACTGAATACCCAGTTTTTCAAACTGTTTGCGATACCAGTTTAAGGTAGACTTGCTATCAGGCCCGGTTGCAGCGGTATCAAAGTGTAGGGTAAGTTGCTCGCCTTGTGCATTGCGCCCATTTGGGTAACCTGCTTCAGCCAGCAGTTTTTTAGCCACTTCAATAGAGTATCGTTCTGGTTGATTATTGTGCCAGCGATACACATAAGGGTTAATGCCTTGCTCTCCTAACCCCTGCCCTTGTAGATTGCCAAATATTCCTTCTGGAATAGGGCCTTGTGCCGCAATACCTCGCCCGTTTAAGAAGATAGAAATGTAGTCTTCATAGTTAATGGCAATGCTGATTGATTGACGTAATTTTTGTTGCTTTGGCTCATACCCACCCACAATTGGATCAGCCATATTAAAGGCAAAGTAAAAAATAGAAGGCTCTACTACACTGACTAGACTAATATTCTTTTGTACCATTTCATCCGTTAAACCCATTTGACCAGAACTTGAAATAGAAATAGCTTGGTCAAAGCTATCGCTACTCACGCCTGAGGCATCGTAAAATCCTTGTAAAAACTTATTCCATAAAGGCACGCTTTCTTTTTCTAAACTATAAATAGCTTCTTTAATAAAGGGTAACGGTTTTCCTGCATCATCCAATAAATTTTTCGGAGCATCATCCGCCAAACCTGTTTTGGGGTAAAAGCCATGGTCATAATTAGGATTAACTCGTAAGCGTATTTTTTGGTTTGGGTTGTTTTCAACCAATTGATACGCGCCTGTTCCTACGGGATAACTATCTAAAGAAATATTTTTAGTCTTTAAAACCTTTTGATCATAAAACCGAACAGCCTCCCAAGGAACCGGGGCAAAAAAGTTCATGCTTAACCAGTATAAAAACTGTGGATATTGACCTTTGATTGTAATACTAAATTGAGTATCGGATAGTTTCTTTACACCCTCTATATCAAAACTTCCTAACTTATAATCTTCTGATAAATCATAGTCTTGAGAAGCCTTGTTGGAATATTTTTTTAACCCTACTATGATTGGATTCATCATGCCTAAGACGGGTGAATGGTTTTGCTTGATGCCCATGCGCTTAATCGCATAAATATAATCGTCAACTTTTAAAAGCCTAGTAGCTTTCGTATGAAAATCAGCAGGAGAATGGATAGAGGCTAAGTCATTTTCAGTTAAATGATGGAATAAAAATTGGTGGTCTTTATTTTGAGCAAAGGCTGGATGAGGTTGGTAGTAAATATCTGGTTTAATTTGAAAGGTATAACGAGTAAAGACGGCATGCTTGGCATCAACTACGCTATTTCTATCCTTTGCTAAGAAGTCTTTTTTTGGAAAGTCTACCAAGGTTAAAGGGTCAAGCTGATAAGGTCGCTTTAAGTAGTGGTATTGAAAAAGAGGTTCCACTATTTGACTTAAAAATACCCATTCATTAGCATTATAAGAGATGACAGAGTCAAGGTGTTTAGGTGGTGAAGAGAAGCTACTGAATAAAATATCTGACCCAACCAAATTTTCATCATGCGGGTTATTCCAAACACCAGAACAACTAGAAAGTACACTAGCCAGGATAAGTAAAGTAAATAAGCGAAATGAAGTAAAACAGTTCAAATTTTAGTACCCTACTTTAATCATGCTAGTTTAGTTGTAAAAATAATTATTCTAAAGCAAGCCTGGCTAAGAGTATAGTGACAAATAAAATTTTGCTTTATAACATTAAGCCTTATAAAGGTAAATTATCCTATCTTAAATGCAAATGTATTTTGGATAAAACAATGAACGACTCTATTCAGCTATTAACGGTGTGTCAGCGAGATATAAGCTGGATTTAACTTAACCCCCTACTTGAACAAGGGTTAAAAATGGAGAGATTACAACAGTATGGTAAAAGCCAATTACGCTCAAATTCTTATAGAATTTATGTTGTCAGTTAATATCATACAAAATGCATACAAAATGTTTGACAACGCCACGCCAGTCTATATAATACGCCACATCACTTAAGCGCAAGCTTAAACAGCCATCAGCTTTTAGCCGATAGGCTGTTAAAGTTGAATACAGTGATGTTATATGATGATTTGAAATTGGGTGATTAGCTCAGTTGGGAGAGCATCGCCCTTACAAGGCGAGGGTCACTGGTTCGAGCCCAGTATTACCCACCATTTTCAAAACTTGATACGGAGTAGTAGCTCAGCTGGTTAGAGTACCTGCCTGTCACGCAGGGTGTCGAGGGTTCGAGTCCCTTCTATTCCGCCATTATCTTACATTATATAAAACTATTTTTAAGTACATTTACTTGATCAAATGGGTGATTAGCTCAGTTGGGAGAGCATCGCCCTTACAAGGCGAGGGTCACTGGTTCGAGCCCAGTATTACCCACCATTTTGATTGTTAAATATTACTTATCTACTCTTGCGGAGTAGTAGCTCAGCTGGTTAGAGTACCTGCCTGTCACGCAGGGTGTCGAGGGTTCGAGTCCCTTCTATTCCGCCATTTATTTTGAAACTCTTTCAACCTAAATAATCATTTCTTTATGAATCACTTAAAAGCCATTTAGTTGGATTTTTTGCATTTTAATTTTTATGACATTCTATTATTAGGCTATCGCTTTAGCTAGTGAGTATGGGGCGCAATAAGGATTGAAAAAATCCTATTGATAAGCTGCTCTTTAAGAGCCGGACACAAATCATTAACGAGCCTTAGAAGAGCGATATCATATTTATGGGTTTAAGTATGCTGGATATAGCAATAATGAAGAGGCAATACTTTTCGATACCTATATTTGTTCTATTTTCGTCAAATGTTTAGCTCTGTCTTGTTAGAATTTTACCGTAGATAAATACCCGTTCGTACTATATGGGCTAACATGAGTGTAAAACGCCCTATATATTCAGAAATAACGCGTTTTATCCCTTTTATTGAGATAAGAGTTGAGTACTGATAAGCCATCTCTAACTTAAGTGCTTTAAAGAGACTTTCAATCAACTGCATTATCCCAGTAGTTATCCCTTTCTATACTCTGTAAGATACTTCAATGTTTCAGTAATCGCCGATAAATATGGCTAATAAATAGACTTCCTTAATCTATATAAGGCATTATAAACTGTTGCACTTACGAGGCTGAGTATATCTTACTAAAGGGATGTACTACATCATTTCTAACAACTTAGCTTTCAAAAGGGTCTTTGATGACCAATGTTTCAGATCTATCTGGTCCAGTAGACAAAATAGAGACTTCAACACCCATTTCTTTTTCTAAGAAGCGAATATAGTCTTGCGCTGCTTTTGGCAATGAATCCCAAGAGCTACAGCCTACAGTTGAAGTCTCCCAACCTTTCATCGTAATATACTGTGGTTCAACCAAGTCATATTCTTCTGCACTGGCGGGTGGTAAATAAATTTCTTTACCATTCAATAGGTAATGCGTACAGATTTTAATTTCTGATAACATATCCATGACATCTAACTTGGTTAAACAAACACCCGATAGGCCATTGATTTGTGCTGAACGACGTAGTGCAACAGCATCAAACCAACCACAACGACGTTGACGCCCAGTTGTTGCGCCAAATTCATGACCACGCGTTCCTAGTAACTTACCAATTTGATCACCTGTATCGGCTTCAACATCATAAGAAAGCTCTGTAGGAAAAGGTCCGCCACCTACACGTGTTGCATAAGCCTTGGTAATTCCTAGTACATAGTCTAGTTCACAAGGACCAATACCGGCACCTGAAGAAGCGCCGCCTGCAGTGGTATTTGAAGAAGTTACATAAGGGTAGGTACCATGATCAATATCTAATAAAGTTCCTTGCGCGCCCTCAAACATCAGGTTTTTACCTGCTTGGTTATAGGTATCAATTAAGGCTGGAATATCTGCAAGCATCGGTAAGATTAACTTGGCATATTCTTCACACTTTGCCCATTGAACATCAAAATCAACTGGATCAGCTTTGTAGTAATGAGTAATCATAAAGTTATGGTATTCCATGACGGCCGCTAACTTAGATTTGAACTGTTCCATGTTTTTAAAGTCACCGGCTCTTAACCCTCGGCGAGCTACTTTATCTTCATAGGCAGGTCCAATACCCCTGCCTGTTGTACCAATCGCTTTTTTACCACGCGCTAACTCACGTGCTTGATCAAGCGCAACATGGCAATCTAAAATTAAAGGACAAGCTTCACTAATCTTTAAACGGTTTTTAACCGCTAGGCCCGTTGCTTCTAGTTGCAAGACCTCTTTGGTCAGTGCTTCCGGTGAAAGTACCACGCCATTGCCAATAAAACAGTCAACTTCTTCACGTAAAATTCCAGAAGGAATAAGGTGTAATACGGTTTTTTGATTACCGATAACAAGCGTATGCCCTGCATTATGTCCGCCTTGAAAGCGCACAACGGCTGCTACTCTATCGGTTAACAAGTCAACTATTTTCCCTTTGCCTTCGTCACCCCATTGGGTACCGACGACAACAATATTTTTCTTTGTCATTTGATTCTCTTCTGTTGTTTGGTTACCCAAACAATTAATACAATTTAAAAAATTATGTTTTTAAGCAGTTTGCGCTTTCTATGCTTTTACTTCAACGATCCAACCACCTGTCGACTTAGATAGCAGTTGTTCACCCGACTTTACTTCAGAAGCTTGGTAAAAGCGTTTTACGATATGACTTTCTTTTAATGCTGAAATCTTTAACGCTAGCTCAGGATCTGCCACAATCGGTGCATAGACAGTTATTTTTTGTGTAGAAGCAGGCATTTTTAAGATATCCAATGTGCTGCGTAAATCTAGACTGAATCCAGTAGCGGCTTTTGGCTCACCAAAGGCAGCATCAATACCATCATAACGTCCACCCTTCGCAATACGGTATAGTTTTTTATCCGCCGCGTAACAGCTAAAAATAACACCTGTGTGGTAGTCAAACCCTCGTAAGTCAGCTAAGTCTAGGTGAATGATTAAACCTGTTGAAGCAATTTTAAAATAATCATTAATTTGAGCCAGACGAGATAAATTTTCGTCTATCTCATCACTTAACCCGGCTAATAATGGCATAGCATTTTTCAACACTTCTTCTGTATCACCGCATAAACTTAATAAACCTTTAAAAGCAGGTTGTAGCTTAGCATTAATAGTTTGTTTAGCAATAAAGTCATTATATTCTGGCACTGCTTTCCGTTGTAAGATGTCAATAAACATTAAGCTTGTCTGTGCATCAAACTCCGCTAGCTTCATTAGCTGAGAAGCCACGGCAACATGCCCTAAACTTAGGGTTAGATTATCTAACCCCAATGCATGCAAAGCGTTTAGCATAGTCGAGATAACTTCAATATCACTTTCTACGCCTGAATCACCAAATAACTCAACACCAACTTGAATAGGGCTACGAGAACCTTTAGCTTTATTGTTATGTGTTTTAAGTACTTCACCAACATAACAAAGCCTGGCAACCGCCTGTTCTTTAAAAACAGGGTGATTTACAATACGCGCTACTTGTGGCGTCATATCTGCACGCACACCCATCATTTTACCTGATTCTTGATCGGTAAAACGACAGGTATCTACCGCTAGTGCACTAGCCGTTCCTGTTAGAAGAGAGTCTGTAAACTCTGCTATGGGTGGTAAAACCAACTCAAAACCAGAGGCTTCAAAGCCATCTAATAACTGCCGACGATAGTGTTCAAGCTTACTCGCCTGATCGGGTAAAAGGTCTTCTATACCTTCAGGTGTGAACCATGTATTTTGTTGCATATATTCTTCTTTAAATTTCGGTTAGGTTAACAGCATTAGTACAATCAAACCAATTGATATACTCGCTAACCCCATCATTCTTAAACTTTTTTCATCTTGCTCTACAGCTTGTGCCATCATTTTTTTCCAAAAATTTGGAAAAACAAATGGTAACAAACCTTCCAAGACAAAAACCAAAGCAATCGCACTCATTAAAATATTTTCTGCCACGCTAAGCGACCTTTGCTCCATAAAAAAGGTGGATAAACCACCTTTTAAAATATTGATTTTTTCAACTATTTTTGTTGATTAAAATATCTAAAAAATTCAGATTTGGGATCAACAACCATCACATCGGACTTACTATTAAATGCTTTTTGATAAGCGTTTAAACTTTGATAAAAAGTATAAAATTCAGCATCTTTAGAATAGGCTTTAGCATAGATTTCAGTCGTTTTACCATCGGCTTGACCACGAATAACCTCTGCGTCTCTAAAGGCATCAGCACTGATAACTGTTCTTTGTCTATCTGCATCGGCACGGATACGCTCTGCCGCTTCATCACCCTGAGAACGAAGATCCTTAGCGACACGGTTACGCTCAGCTTCCATTCTTCGATAAACAGATTTACTGATGTCTTGTGGTAAATCAATACGCTTGATTTGCACATCTATCAATTTAATACCAAATGAGGCAATTGATGCTGCTGTATTGGTATTAATCTCTGCCACAATGCTACTACGATCTTGTGTAATCACTTCTTGAACCGTACGACTACCAAATTCTGCACGCAACCCATTTTTAATGATTTGAGATAGGCGTAAGTTAGCTAAACGAATACTACCATTCATAGTGGTGTAAAACTTTTTAGCATTCACAATTTTCCATTTAACAAATGAATCAACATTTAAGTTTTTCTGCTCACTGGTTAAGTAACGTTCTGGACCTGTGTCTAATGTTTGTAAACGAATATCATATTTTTTAACATTGTTCACAAAAGGCATCTTAAAGTGTAATCCTGGTTTAATGTTTGCTTCAACAACTTTACCAAACTTAAACACCAAAGCAGTTTCACCTTGTTGGACTGTGTAAAAAGCACTGCTTCCTACAAAAAATATAGCTGCAAGAGCGATTGAAAGTAGTGGTTTCATTTAACGAAGCTCCCTATTGCTTAAAAAATCACGGATATTGCCTGTTTTTTCTTGATGCGTACGACTTCCGGATTGAGTCTGCGCAGGGGCTTTAGATAGTGCTTCATTCATCGCCGGTGCATAAGGCGCTATATTTTGATTGCTCATCATTTTACCTAACGGAAGATAAAGTAAGTTCGTACCACTTTCAGTGCCTACAAATACTTTAGAAGTTGAGACAAATACATGGGTAATTGCGTCAATATATAAACGATCTCTCGTCACACGGGGTGATTTCTTATATTCAGTCAAGATGCTCTCAAAGCGACTAGTTTGACCCGTTGCTTTAGCGATTTGGGCGTCATAATAAGCCCGAGCCTCTTCAAGTTGTCTTGCCGCCTGCCCTCTTGCTTTTGGCAAAATATCATTCGAATAAGTTTCTGCTTCGTTAATTAAACGTTCTTTATCTTCACGCGCTTTAACCACATCAGCAAAAGCACCTTGAACCTGTTCTGGCGGTTGTGCATCTTGTAAGTTAAGCGAGGTGATAATTAGCCCTGTTTTATAAGCATCTAATTTAGCTTGTGTTAGTTTCTGTACACGCGCAACCACTTCATCCCTTCCTTCGGTTAAAACAAAGTCCATTCGGCTTTGCCCAACGACTTCACGTAAAGAGGATTCAAGCACTTCTCTTAAAGTAAGGTCTGGATCAGAAGTAGCATACAAGTATTCCTCAGCATTACCTACCTGATACTGAACCGCAATTTTAATATCAATAATATTTTCATCTTTGGTTAGCATTAAGGCTTCTGAAGGAACGGTTCCGTTACGATTATTAGCATCAGAGCGATAACCAATTTCAGCGGTACGAATACGATCAACATTGACCATCGTCACGGTTTCAATTGGCCAAGGAAGGTGCCAGTGCAAACCAGCAGTAGTTTCATCAGTATAGGCACCAAAACGTTTAACGACACCACGTTCTGGAGAATCAACTGTGTATAAACCACTCAACATCCAAACGGCAACTAGAATAGTAGCAATAAGGATATTACCCTTCTTTCCTAAGCCGCCAGTCATGTTGCCACCATTAGAACCACCGAAAAACTTTTGTGCTTTCTTCAATAGTTCGTCTAAATCAGGTTCCGATTTAGGGCGCCTAGGCTGATTAGGTTCTTTAGGATCTTCAGAACGTTTTTTATCTTTGGCGTTACTATCTCCACCCCAAGGATCTTGTCCCGATTTACCCGGCTCATTCCATGCCATTCATTTCTCCAGAATTTTAGTTTTCTTAGTTAAGTTGTTATTTTAAATTCAAAGACATCAAAAGTCATTAAATTATTCTATGTTTAAAAGGTTATTTTTAATTAGTTCGTTTTTTCTATCTGCTGTGCGCTTAATATTTCAGGCCATTTCTGAATCATATTCCATTCTAAGGTGGTTAAAGACATGGTAAATTTACTATGCCCTTCTTCAGTAAACCCTTCTTTTAGAATAGACCCTAATGTATACAGCTTGGCACGTTTTTTACCCGCCTTTACATCCAATACAATCGAAACCTTAATAAATGCGCCTCTAAAAAAGCTGGCAACAGTATCTAGCATTAAGTCAATACCTACATCTTCTTTAGCTGATAGCCACACTCTTTCGGGTACACCTTCATCATTTAAGTCAACATGAGGTAGCACTTCAGGGGATAAAGCATCAATTTTATTAAAGACCACTAACTGTGGCACCGAGTCCGCCCCCACTTCAGCAATAACATCAAAAACATCACTCATTTTTTCTTGACGATAAGCATCAGAAGCATCGACTAGGTGAATCAGTAAATCGGCTTCACTGGTTTCTTCTAATGTAGAGCGGAAAGCCGCCACCAAGTCGTGCGGAATGTGGCGAATAAAACCCACCGTATCTGCAAAAATAACTGGGCCTGCGCCGGGTAAATGTACTTTACGTAAGGTAGAGTCAAGTGTTGCAAACAAACGATCTTCGGCATAAACACCGGCTCTTGTCATTTGGTTAAAGAGTGTAGACTTACCCGAGTTAGTGTAACCAACAATGGTAATAGTGGGTAAGTCTGAACGTTTACGAGAACGACGCCCTAGCTGACGTTGAGCTCGAACTTTGTCAATTCGGGATTCTAACTGTTTGATTTTGCCTTGAATTAAACGTCTATCTGTTTCAAGCTGAGTTTCACCTGGCCCTCGTGCGCCAATACCACCCTGTCTATCTAAGTGAGTCCACCCTTTTACCAGGCGTGTAGACATACGCCTTAATTGTGCCAATTCAACTTGTAACTTCCCTTCATGGGAACGAGCACGCTGTGCGAATATATCTAAAATAAGCCCGACACGATCCAATACCTGGCAGTCTAAAACTTCTGATAAATTACGTTCTTGGGATGGACTAAGTGCATGGTTAACAATCACGACATCAGCTTCATGTAGCGCTACCGCAGCTTTAATTTCTTCTGCCTTACCTTTACCAATAAACAGCTTAGGGTCGGGAGATTGGCGCTTGGTCGTGATCAACTCACAAACTTCAGCACCCGCCGAATCGACCAATTCATAAAATTCTTCAAGGATTTCTTTATCGGCTTCGTGATAAAAGTCGACATGAACCAGAATAGATTTTTCCAGTTCTTTTTGCTCTAGCCTGCCAAAAAGTTCCATTTAAAACAAAACACTACAAGCAGGTGTAAAACAAAATATTAAGCGATAGTTTTTATTCAAGGATAAAAGGTCTGTTATTGTGAATCAGGCGTTTCGTTCACATAATCCTTAGGATCACGTGCAGGAACAATAGTTGAAATAGCATGTTTATAAACCATCTGTGTCACATTACTTCTTAATAAAACCACAAACTGATCGAATGAATCGACACGGCCTTGTAGCTTAACCCCATTAACAAGATAGATAGCAACACTGATTTTTTCTTTGCGTAAAGCGTTCAAATAAGGATCTTGAATCGGTAAAGCTTTGGCTTTTTTATTCTCCATGAGAAAGTCCTATTTTTTATTGTTATTAATTTTAATTGACTGCAAATTTTACTTCCGAAATAGTAACACATCGCATTTAAAATGTAACCTATTCGAATTGCCTTAAAAAGGCTATTTATTTACGCAAGTCTTTAGCAGCGCTAAAACCTGTTCAACTTGGTCTTCCAAGCTGGTTTCAAAAGGGTCTATAGTCGTGAGTTCTGTTTCTTTTCGCAACCAAGTAATTTGGCGTTTGGCTAGCTGACGTGTCGCAACAATACATTTCTCAAGAAAGGTATCAAAATCGCTATCCCCCTCTAAATGTTCCCACGCCTGACGGTAGCCGACGCTTCTAATCGAGGTTAAATCGATATGCAAACGCTCATCTTCCATTAAGCCTTTAACTTCCGCTAAAAAGTCCAACGCAACCATTTGCTTGAAACGTTTAATAATTTGTTGATGCAATGCCTCTCGGCTATTCGGTATTAAGGCAACCTTACATAAAGAAAAGTCTTTTAACGTATCAGCGGCTGCCGCTTGTTGCAGCGAGGTAATTGACTGACCGGTGAGCTCATAAACTTCTAACGCTCGAATAATTCTTTGTGGATCATTTTGGTGAATACGCTTAGCCGCATCAGGATCAACTTCCGCCAACCTAGCATGCACCTCTTCTGACGAAGCTTCCCACTCTTTTTGAAGCCGACTGCGTATCTCTGCATCTGCAGACGGTAACTTTGCCATCCCTTTTTGTAGGGCATTAAAGTACATCATCGTCCCGCCCACTAAAACAGGTAAACGTCCTCTAGCAAAAATCTCTGCTACTAGGCAATGAACATCAGCAATAAATTCTGCTGCTGAATAGGTTTCGGTTGGGTCAATAATATTAATAAGGTGATGTGGAACCTGTGCCATTTCAGCTTCAGAAGGCTTAGCCGTACCAATATCCATTTTTTGATACACCAATGCAGAGTCTACACTGATAATTTCCATGTTTAACTGTTCAGCCAAAGCCATTGATAAACTGCTTTTACCTGAAGCCGTCGGCCCCATAATAGCCAAGCAAACTTTTTGCTCAATCAGCTCTGCTACTAAATTTTGTGTGTTTATCATTACTGGCCTCTCATGAAAAGTGCATCTAACTGTTCCATAGACAACTGCGTCCAGGTTGGTCTACCATGGTTGCATTGGGCAGAGGCGTCTGTCGCTTCCATATCTCGTAACAAGGCATTCATTTCCACCAAATTTAACTGGCGATTGGCTCTAACAGAACCGTGACAGGCCATGGTCGATAAAATTTCGTTTACTTTCTCTTCCACTAGCTGCGACGTACCTACTACGGCAAAGTCCGCTAACATATCATTCATTAACCCAACCACATCTGTTTTGGCTAACAAGGCCGGAACAGCGGTCATCTTTAACTGTTCTGGCCCAAAGGGTTCGGCTTCAAACCCTAGCTTTTTAAATTGGTTTTCATGTAGCTGAAAGACTTTAACTTGAGAGCTTTCTAACGTCACCACAATCGGCACTAATAAGGGTTGTGAAATAAGCTGATCACTTTGCCATTGCTTCTTCATACGCTCATACACAATACGTTCGTGTGCGGCATGCATGTCAACTAACACCAAGCCCTGTTCGTTCTCTGCCAAAATAAACACGCCTTTTATTTGCGCCTTAGCAAACCCTAAAACAGGCGTATTTGGCTGAGCAAGATAATCCAAAGGCGCCTCTTCTACTTTGTGAGACTGTCCTGAAATAGGTTGGTCAAAACTAGGCTGTGCTTGGAATTGCATAGAACCTTGATAAGGCTGTTCAGCAAAAGCACCACTATTTGGTTGATAACTAGTAAGCTGACTCTCACCCGCTGCCTGTTCTGACGATACTTGCCAACTTTGGTTAATAGGCGCTTCTGAATGAGCTGCCAACCCAACTGGACGAGTAACGATTTCTCGAATAGCGCGTCTTAAAAAATCGTACACCCAACGTCCATTCGCAAACCGCACTTCATACTTTGAAGGGTGTACATTAACATCGACCAGTTCTGGCGGAATAGTTAAAAACAATACATAAGCAGGATGACGCCCGTGGTAGAGCACATCTGCATAGGCTTGCTTAACAGCATAAGAGAGTAATCTATCTCGCACAATACGCCCGTTTACAAACAAATACTGCATATCAGTTTGCGAGCGGTTAAAGGTAGCTTGCCCTGCCCAACCTTGAATGTGAATATCTTGTGCAGCTATATCAACCAACAGGCTTTGCTCGACAAACGGCGCCCCCAGCAATTGCTTTAAACGTTGCTTGCTACTGGCATCATCTAAGGCAATATGAACTTGACGAGACACCTTACCGTTATGTACCAGCTTAATCGCCACTTCTGGCTTACTGAGCATAATGCGCTTTACGAGCTGGTCTATTTGCATAAACTCAGCCCGTGCTGTTTTTAAGAACTTTTTACGAGCAGGCACATTGAAGAATAAGTCTTCAACCAAAACCGTCGTCCCTACAGGGTGAGCGGTAGGCATTAAATTGCTCCAGGCACCTTCACCTTCTGCTTTCAAGCACCAGGCATTGTCTTGTTCTTGATGGCAACTGGTAATACTAAAACGAGAGACAGAGCTGATACTGGCCAAGGCTTCCCCACGAAACCCCAATGTAGAAACAGCAGACAAGTCTGCTAAGGTTTGAATTTTACTGGTAGCATGTCGGCTTACCGCTAACAACAACTGTGCTTGTTTGATTCCACAGCCATTGTCTTTAACCACAATGCTTTTCTCACCCCCTTCTTCAATCAATACTTCAATTTGATTGGCACCAGAATCTAGCGCGTTCTCTAATAACTCTTTCACGACCGATACAGGGCGTTCAACGACTTCTCCCGCGGCAATTTGATCGGCAAGATGAGTAGGCAATAAAGAAATTTCACCTTTTTTAGGAAGATTGATAGCTGATTTGATAACAGAATCCATACAGAGTGCGTGTGTTAATAAATAAGAAGCGGCTATTATACGAAAGCTTTAAAGCTTAAAGTTAAGAAATGGCAAAATCGCACGGTTGGCTAAAGTTCTGGGAAGACCAATTCCCGAAACTTTCGTTAATACTGTTGTGCGATTTGTCCATTTTTAAAGCAGTGACTTTTAATACAGCTTTAAATTACTTTTAATACTTTAAGGTTAATTTCTCTAATAAAGCATCCTCTTAATTTTGGTTGTGGTTTAAAAATAGGCAGTTCGCGTCTGAACTAGGTGCCTGGTAGTTTTGAATTATTTTATAAAGAAGCAATTACCTTTTCTGAAACAGGGATTCTTAACTTCTTACCAACATATAACTGGTTTGCTTTGTTAATTTTGTTTAGCTTCTTAAGCACTTTAGTTGAAATCTTATAGTTTGCTGCAATTTCCGACAAGGTATCGCCAGACTGAACGCGGTAGTGAACATATAAAGTCTCGCCCCAACGTGGTTGCTGTGCATTACGCTTAACAAACTTACTTAGGCCACGAACAATCGACTTAGCCATTTTTACTTGGAAACGATTAGACTTTAACTTCTTAGCTTCACTTGGGTTTGAAACAAAAGCGGTTTCAATTAATAAAGAAGGCATATCAATTGACTTCAATACGGCAAAGTTAGCTGACTGAACTGAAGATTTATGTAAGCGAACCGACACCCCCATCTCACCTAACACCGCAGACCCTAACTTGCGGCTTGCACGAATATTAGCTTCACGAGTCATGTCAGACAATACAAAGGCTACATCTGAATCACGTCCTTTTAACTTAATATCATAAAGAGAAGCATTTTCAGATTTTGCCAATACTCTCGCCATCACCGAACTTGCACCCTTAGTTGATAAGATATAAACCGAACCACCACGTGCGCTGCTATCTTTAAATGAATCTGCATGAAGTGAGATAAAGATATCTGCATCTTTCTGGTGAGCGATACGAACACGCTTGTGTAAAGGAATGAATTTATCAGAGTTTCTAGTTAATACGGCACGCATACCAGGCTGCTTATCAATGTACTTCTTAAGCTGTTTAGCCAATTCTAATACCACTACTTTTTCACGAGTATGATTATGACCAATCGCACCAGTATCTTTGCCGCCGTGTCCTGCATCAATTGCAACCACTAAATCTTTACGCTTATCAAAAAATACTGGGCTACCTGAATTCATTAAGCTACGCGTCTTCTGCGGTGCAGAAGCCATTTTAACGGGTGCTGATTTTTTAGAAGCAACCTTAACAACTTTCTTAGCGGGTACTTTAACAACCTTGTTGGCTAGCCGACTTTTAGCAGGAACCTTAATCGTTGTTTTCTTAACAATTTTCTTAGGTGCTTTCTTGTTAGAAACTATTTTTTTCGACACATCAATTACAACACGCTCTGAACCTTGGCTGTTTTTGCCTAAGGTAAAGTAGCTGTAATCGAAGTTTTGACGTAAATCTAATACAACGCGAATGCGTTTTTTTTGGTTTTTAATACGGATCTTACCTAGGCGAGCATCTAAAAATTTCTTTTGCTTGAAGCTAATTTTGTTAGTCGCTTGGTAGAAGTCCACTACAATTCGAGCCGGGTGGTTTAGTTTAGACACTTCAAAGTGATGATTTTTCTTTATTTCAAATACCACGCGGGTTTTGTCAGTTGACTGTCCTATTCGTACCTTTTCTAAAGAAGCTTTCGCTAAAGCAGAAGTACTTAAGGTAACGGCTAGCATTAAGATACCGGCTGTTAATAAAGATTTCATTGTGAAGCTGATTGTTCTGGTCATGGAACTATCCACCTGGTCTGGTTTGTATTAAAAGTAATGATTACTTAACAAACTCCGTGCCAGTTTTTTATGACAGTTTTTTGACTAGCTCCACAGCCCTTTCGCTATAGCAAGTTACCTTGAAATCTCGTGACATTTCATGATAAGAAAAGGCTATTTCTAGGTCAGGTTTTGGCAGCTCCCCTTGCCCTTTAGAAGGCCATTCAATTAATGATAAAAAACCATCAGCAAACAAATCTCTTGCCCCTAAAAAACCTAGTTCTTCAGGGTCACACAAACGATATAAATCAAAATGGTTAATATCACCCAATGGCACAGGGTAGCTTTCCACCAAGGTATAGGTAGGGCTTTTTACTTTTTGTTTAGGTAAAAAGGTTTGAATCAACGCACGGCTGAAATAAGACTTACCCGCCCCCAAATCACCTTCCAAGAAAATAACCCAGCCTTTGGTAGAGGGCTTATCAGGCAAGGCATGCATTTCAGTGGTTAGCTCAACCAATGCTTTTGCAAAACCAATCGCAAACTGTTTACTGGCATTTTCGTCAACCAAATAGCCTTGTAAGGTGTTTTGTCTTTCCATGCTTTCCCTTAATTTGTTAAAATCAACCTACATTCACTTCATACATCATTCAAATGACCCAACCAACCCCATCTAAAGACAGCCCAACATTATACGCTTTAAGCAAGAAAATTAAACAATGGGGTATTGAACTCGGCTTTTCTGATGTTGGCATCACTCACGCTGATTTATCTGAGTATGAAGCAGGGCATTTTAACTGGGTGGGCGAAAATTATCACGGCAACATGCACTATATGACCAAGCATGGTGTAAAACGTACTCGCCCAAATGAACTAGAACCTGGTACACAGTCTATTATCAGTGTACGCCTCAACTACTTTGATTCCGACGCTGAAAGTGCCGTTAGCCAACTACAAACACCAGGCAAGGCTTATATCTCTCGTTATGCGTTAAATAAAGATTACCACAAGTTAATGCGTAAACGTTTACAGCAACTGGCCAATAAAATTGCCGAGCAAGTCGAAGGCTTTAGCTACCGTGCATTTTCAGATTCCGCACCTGTATTAGAAAGACCTATTGCGCAACAAGCCGGTTTAGGCTTTATTGGCAAGAACAGTTTAATTATTCACCCTAGAGCAGGGTCTTGGTTTTTCCTAGGCGAACTGTACTGTAACTTAGCGCTACCCGCCGACGAACCTTTTCAAAAACAAGGTTGTGGCCCTTGCACTGCCTGTATTAATGAATGCCCTACCCAAGCTATTTTACCCGGTAACAAAATAGATGCTCGCCGTTGTATTTCTTATTTAACCATTGAATACCATGACATTATCGAAGATGAACTTAAAGCCAAAATGGGTAACCGCATTTATGGCTGTGATGACTGCCAACTAGTTTGCCCTTGGAACAAATTTACCACCGACACACAAGAAGATGCGTTTAAAAACAAAAGTGACCTAGATAAGACCGAATTACTGACCTTACTAAAATGGAATGAAAAAACCTTTCTCAAAAAACTAGAAGGCTCTCCCATTAGACGTATTGGCTTTGTTGTCTGGCAACGCAACCTTTGTACCGCTTTGGGCAACCATCCTTTTCAAACCGATATATTAACCGCATTACAAAACCTGGATACCGATTCACTCGTGGTTCAAAACCATCGAGATTGGGCGATAAACCAACAAATTGAAAAAGAATCTCAATTAAATAACCACCCAAACCCAAAAATCGCCAGGGGTGGGTCGGCACCAGAAGCTTCTTTATCTTACCCTTTCACTGTTTCTAACAAACCTGCCATCGCCCCTAAGTATTATGAATGCAAAAAACGTTAGTTTTCATTACACTATTCCTTACACTTCTTCCAACCCTTATTTAACAGATGGCCTAGCCCTGTTTTTATTGGAACAATTATTGCTTAACCCTAGTTAACTTATTTTATTGGATACTTTAATCATGTTTTCACATCTAACTATATTGCAACGTTTAGGCGCTATTTTTGTACTAGGAACCACCTTTGGAACCATTACTATATCGGCCTTCTTGTACATTACTGCGGTATTACCTTTAGCGGAAAATAGGGAAGAAACCATTATTAAAGAATGGCAGATGATATTGAAGGAAAGCATGAATGGCAAAAAAATTGCCGGTGAAATGACCGCCGTTGCCATCAGCTCTAATAAAGAAGTTATTCAAGAATTTAGTAATCACCACAATCATTCACCTTTAGACTTTATTAAAAATTCTTTTTCTAAAGATGGTGCTTTTAAGGACATCGAGTTTGAACTGGTTGATGAAGCCGGTCATATCCTATTGCGCTCTTGGGAGTCTGCATCTCCTACTCACCCAAACCATGATGGGGATAAAAACTACTTTGAATGGATAAAAGCAAACAACCACCATCTAGTGGCCGATTTAGCATTAACAGACCGTGGCATTAATATCGTTTCAGGTACCCCTGTTTACGACCACAATGAAAAAGAAGTCGGTATTATTTTTATCTACCAAGGGTTTAGTAACTTAATTTCGTACTTAAAGCAGCAAGACAAAGTTGATTACCTAATATTAAAGTACAACCAAAACAAGCAACTAGAAGCCAAACCCTCTAAATGGTTCAACCCTGATGCCATGGCTTTAATTAAAAAAAACCAGTACCAATATAAAACAGGAAAAGAAGTTGGTATCAGTATTTTAGAAGATAAAGCGTTAATTGATTTACCGCTTATTAATCACCACGGTGAGCTATTGGGAAGACAAGTTATTCTCATGGATGCAGAGGAATACCTTGCACCCATTAATCATGAAAAAATAGCCATCTTTAAAGACATTTTAGTCATTGTCTTCATCGACATCTTAATTAACCTACTGGTATTAATGACCGTATTTAGAGATGCCATTCAACCATTACAAGGCGCTAATAAAGAGCTGCAACGTATTGTTGACGGCGATTTAACCACTAAGGTTTCAACCTCTTCCAGTGCAAAAGATATGCGTTACTTCTTTGCTAATTTAGAAAAAATGCGCGGTAGCCTGCATGAGATGGTCGATATCATCAAGATAAGTGCATCTGCCTTAACACAAAGTGCGAATGATTCCTTTAATGATGTTAAGGGCATGCAGGCTAAACTAGCGGGCGAAAAATCTTTAATTGATATTGCCATTACTGGCTCTGAAACCGTTTCGGAGTATTCTGTTGAAGTGGGTAACCGTGCGAATGAAGGTGCGCAACAAGTGGCCAGTTCAGCACAAATTATTCAACAAAACTCTGTTGAAGTCGGTCGTTCTACTGAATTAGTAAGAAGTTTATCGGTCAATATCAAAAGTTCTGGCGAACAAGTAGCCGACTTAATTAATGAAGTAAGCGATATTGAACTGGTATTGAATGACATTAAAGAAGTCGCCGAACAAACCAACCTACTGGCTTTAAACGCAGCTATTGAAGCGGCACGAGCTGGAGATCATGGACGAGGGTTTGCCGTTGTTTCTGATGAAGTACGTAAGCTAGCGGCCAAAACACAAGTTACGGTGAGCGAAGTAGAAGGTATTTTAAATAAAATTAAAGCCAAAGCTGATGCAGTTCAAGCAGAGATGAACAATGTCAGTAATGAAGCCAAAAGCGTGGTTGAGGTTTCTAACAAAATTAAAGAAGACTTGACCATGATTGAACAGTCTTCACTGAAAGTTTCAGAACAAATGTCTAGCATACGCGGCATTACTACCCAACAACAGTCAGCAGGTGCTCAAGTGAGAGAGAACTTTAAGCAAGTAGATCAGGCTTCGGTAGAAGTTATTCAAACAGCCGAAATTACCTTAGAACGCTTCGAACATGTGCTTTCGTTATCTATTGACCTAACCAAGAAGGTTGAGCACTTTAAATAGTTAGATTACGAATTATTTAAGTTCCAAAATAAAAAGCCACTCTATTCAAACGAATAGAGTGGCTTTTTGGGTTTTCACATTTGGCTAACTTAACTTAAAGCCTATCAAAAATAGACCCTTGGCTAGCAGTAAATAACTTTTCATACAAACGCGAAGCATAGGTATTGGTCATGCCTGCAATATAATCACAAATTATTCTGTGCTGCACCCTTTCTGACGGCGCTCGCTCATATTTCTGATAAGTATTCCTAGGCAACAAAGCTTTTGGGTTAGCTCTTAAAGACTTAAACAGGTCTAATACAATTAACTGGCCTTTATACTCCATGCCTTTTACTTCCGGCATGGTAATGACAAAGTTATAAACAAACGATTTTAGGGCTTCTAATACAGCCATCTCTGCATCGCCCAATACCGCCTTGTATCTTAATAATGGGTGTTCAAACTCTTCATCCTCAACAATCTTGATACTTTCCACCATAATACCCACCATTTCACTAATGGCATGTTTACGCCCTTTTGAACGACAGCTAAACAAACGTTCTGTCATTTCATCGTCCCATAAAGGGTATTGCTTAAGGACTTCGCTATCCATTATTTCTCTTTGCCAAAGGTCTTTCTGAACCATTCCCATTGCTACGGCATCTTCTAAATCGTGAATACCATAGGCAATGTCATCAGCCAGTTCTAAAATAGTGGTATCTAAGGCCTTATGATTGGTTGTGGCATGCCCTATTTCTTTAGCGGTACTTTCCAAAAATCTTTGCTTATCTTTTTTGCTAAACAAGCCCAGCACCCATTCGAAAACATCTTTTTCTTCACAGTAAATACTCTTTGGCGGCTGCCAGTCGGTCATGCTTAATGTTTTAAAGTCTAGGGTATCTGGCTGTTTAATCGCTTCACAATAGCCTGGGTTTAGCTCAATCACATTGTCATAAATTTGAGGATACTTTAAAACGCCTAAGGTTGCACGGCGCGATAAATCAATACCATTACTAGGCGTATATTCACCTAGTCGGGCTAAAATTCGTAGCGTCTGGGCATTACCTTCAAAGCCACCATGGTTACGCATCATGTAGTTTAGCGCCACTTCGCCACCATGCCCAAAAGGCGGATGCCCTAAATCATGGGCTAAGCAAATGGCTTCCATTAAATAAAAGGATGGCAACCAATCTAAGTAGTCCTTGCCTTCCCCTACGGTAATGAGTTGCTCAACTAACCCCGACCCAATTTGGGCGACTTCCATAGAATGGGTTAAACGAGTTCGGTAAAAGTCAGATTCATTCAACCCAAAAATTTGTGTTTTGGCCTGTAAACGTCGAAAAGCAGCAGAATGAATAACACGTGCACGATCTCGTTGATAGACTATTCGAGCCGGCCGTGGTTCTTTATCATCTAAATAGTCGGTATATCTTTGTGTCCACTCTTGTTCTACTTTTTTTGAAGCCATAAAAATTTCCATTCATTCGCTGTTTTGTTTACTATGTAGTTATTATAGATAAAAGGCTTGCGTTTGTAGGTCTTTCTGAAACCAGGAGTTTACAGATGCAAAAACCTTTCAAACCACTTATGTTCGCTATCATTATGTCAAGCAGCTTATCGCTAACCGGCTGTTCTAATTCTGAATTAGATACTTGTAAGAAAAAGGCTAGCAAACTTTGGGATGCCAGTAGCCACGCTACAAAAAAAAGTAATGCTGCTTATTGGGCTGCCATGCAGAAATGTAAAATAGATTTCGGAAGTTAACCCTTAAAAAAACACTATGTACTATTCAGAAAAATTTAACAGCATTAGCCATCTAGTTGGCGCTATCTTATCTTTAATGGGACTAGGCGCTTTAATTACCGTTGCCATCCAACAAAATACCTGGCAAATTTATGTTAGCTTTACCATTTTTGGTAGTATGTTAGTTTTGCTCTATGGCGTGTCAACGCTTTACCATAGTTTTTCCCGGCCGGGTTTAAAAACGGTTTTTCAAAAACTTGATCATCTTGCTATTTACCTACTCATTGCTGGTACCTACACCCCTTATGCATTGGTATCCCTGTATGACAGCAACGGTCTACTTATTTTAGGGTTAGAATGGGGATTAGCTTTCATTGGCATAATGTTAGAGCTCAACATTAAAAAACGAATTGAAGCACTACAGCTCAGCATTTACCTTATTATGGGCTGGTTAATTGTTTTTGACTTTTCTGCACTACAATCTAACCTTGCTGAACAAGGTGTATTTTGGCTGATCTTTGGCGGTATCGCCTATTCATTAGGCATTATTTTTTATATATTGGATGATAAAAAAATAATGCGCCATGCTCATGGTATTTGGCACTTATTTGTTTTAGTGGGCTCTGGTAGTCACTTTATTTCCGTCATCGCCTTTGTAAGATAAGCTTTGAGTATTTTGGCGTTTAACAGCCTTGCTAAACGTCCTTATTTCCAGCCAACACAAACAACCCAATTAACCCACTTTTTTACCCATCCCCTTCTGGCTACGTGCTAAAATTAGCGGCTATTTTTCAACCCCGTTATTTTAAGAGTTCATTCTGTCATGAAAACATCTAACCTACTACTTTCTACCACCCGTGAAACCCCTGCCGACGCCGTTGTGATCAGCCACCAACTTATGTTGCGCGCTGGTCTGGTTCGACCCTTAGCAGGCGGGCTATACAACTGGTTGCCATTAGGCTTAAGAGTGCTGCGTAAAGTAGAAGGCATTGTGCGTGACGAAATGGAAAGGGCCATGTCACAAGAAATATTAATGCCAGTGGTACAGCCTATGGAGCTTTGGGAAGAGTCTGGCCGAGCGAATGACTATGGCCCTGAACTACTGCGTATTAAAGATCGTCATGGTAGAGAATTTGCATTAGGTCCAACACATGAAGAAATAATTACCGACCTAGTGCGTAAAGAAATTCGTAGCTACAAGCAGTTGCCCATTAACTTTTTCCAAATTCAAACTAAGTTCCGCGATGAAATACGCCCTCGTTTTGGGGTAATGCGTTCTCGTGAGTTTATTATGAAAGACGCCTACTCTTTCCACATGGACACAGACTGTTTAGAAAAAACCTACCAAACAATGTTTGAAGCCTACAACCGAATTTTTACACGTTTAGGGTTAGACTTTAGACCGGTTCAAGCAGATACAGGCTCTATCGGGGGCGAAGCCTCTCACGAATTCCATGTTTTAGCCGATTCAGGTGAAGATGATATTGCCTTTTCAACTCAATCAGACTTTGCCGCTAACGTAGAGCTAGCTGAAGCCATTGCGCCACGTAGTGCACGAGCAGAAGCAACCGCTATCGTTGAAAAAGTAGCCACGCCTAATGCACATAGCATTGCCGAAGTTCAAAGCTGCTTGCGCGTTAAAACCAAGAAAATCTTAAAGACACTATTAGTACAAGGGGCGACAGAGGAAACACCTGTTGTTGCCTTAGTGGTTCGTGGCGACCATACTTTAAACGAAATTAAAGCCGAAAAATTAGACCTAGTAGCAGAACCATTTACCCTAGCAACAGATGAACAAATATTTGCCTCAGCAGGTTGTAAAGCTGGCTCTATTGGCCCAGTTGGTTTAAGTATTCCGGTTATTGTTGACCGCACTGCCTTTAACAGCAGTGATTTTATTTGTGGCGCCAATGAAGATGACTTTCACCTAACCGGTGTTAACTGGGATAGAGATGCGAAAGCAACCCTCGTGGCAGATATTCGTAACGTCGTCAAAGGTGACCCTAGCCCTTGTGGACAAGGTAAAATTGAAATTAAACGCGGCATTGAAGTGGGTCATATTTTCCAACTAGGCAACAAGTATTCAACGGCTTTAAACGCAACTGTTTTAAACGAAAATAGCCGAGCACAAGTATTAGAAATGGGTTGTTACGGCATTGGTATAACTCGTATTGTGGCCGCTGTGATTGAACAAAACAATGATGAAAAAGGGATTATTTGGCCAGAAAGTATTGCGCCCTTCCAAGTCTGTATTGTGCCTATGCAAATGCACAAATCTCCTCGCACAGAAGAAGCGGTGATGGCAATGTACAAAACCCTAACTGAAATGGGCGTAGAAGTCTTATTAGACGATCGTAAAGAACGCCCAGGTGTCATGTTTAACGACATGGAGTTAATTGGTATTCCACACCGCATCGTTATCGGTGAACGTGGTTTAGACAAGGGTCAAATTGAATATAAGCATCGTCGTGATGAAAAAGCACAAGACATTCCCGAAGATGAGTTTATGAATTTCTTAAAAGAAAAGTTAAACCTAGCTTAATCACCAGACCACCCCTGGCGATTTTTGACTTTCACCAATTTACAACAAAATAAAAGGATTCAAACATGGATATTTGGCAAAAAATATTTTTATACCTAGGTGCAATGATTGCCGCTTCCTTTCTATTGGTAGCCATAATTGTGCTGTCTAATGCCGAGGGCGGTATGTTAACCCCAGAAAGCATGGAATACTTAGAAGAACCCATGACCTCCTTCTACCACTTTGCAAAATGGTTTGTTTATGTCTGGATGGTTTCAGCATTGGTCATTTTTGTACGTTTTTTAAAAAGAGTATTTGGGCGATAACCCAACACTTTACACCTAGCCAACGGCTAACTGAATAAGGAAAATCCATGCAAATTCAATGGTACCCAGGACACATGCACAAAGCACAAAAAGAGGTGAAAGAAATTCTACCACAGGTAGATTTAATCATCGAAGTGCTCGACGCCCGCATTCCTTATAGCAGTGAAAATCCAATGATTGCTCGCCTTCGAGGTGACAAACCCACCCTTAAAATTTTCAATAAGTCTGACTTGGCAGACCCAGCGATTATTGAAAAATGGCAAGCCTATTTTGAAAATTCTGAATATATTCAAACCCTAACGTTGAATGCTAAGCAAGCTGATCGTAAGCATCAAATTTTTGACCTAATCAACAAAATGATTCCACGAGATGATAGTTCTGTTAAGGTTCTACATGCGTTAATAATGGGTATTCCTAACGTTGGAAAGTCTACTTTAATCAATACCTTATCAGAACGTCCTATCGCCAAAACGGGCAATGAACCTGCGGTGACCAAAATGCTACAACGTATTAAACTAGAAGAAGGCATCACTCTATTTGATACCCCCGGCATGCTATGGGCAAATATTGAAAACGTCCACTCTGGTTATCGTTTAGCCATCACTGGCGGCATTAAAGAAACCGCCTTTGAGCTACCCGATGTTGCCAGTTATGCCGCTGAATACCTAATGAACTACTACCCAGAACGTATTAAAGAACGTTATGGCATTTCAGTTGCCACTATTCAAGATTTGCTTCAGAATAACCCCTCTTCAGATGTTGCATTACTCGAAATCATCGGTAAAGGCCGTGGTTGTTTAGTGGGCGGTGGTCGTATTGATTTAGATAAAGCATCACGAATTTTTATTTCCGAAATAAGAGATGGAGCCTTAGGTGCCTTAACGTTTGAGCATCCTGACATGATGGAATCTGAACAGATTCAAGTCGAAGAGTTACGTGCTATGAAAGCGGCTAAAAAATTAGCCAAGGAAGAAAAGAAAAAAAATAGAAAAAGAAATAAACGCTAACATCTTAGCCACCTATTAATTTATTAACTTAATTATTTTTGATTACCGACAGGATATAACTTTGAAAACTCAAACCTTAAACCTACTTTTTGGGCTAATTGCCATTACGCTACTTTCTGGCTGTTCTACCACGACTAAAATTAGATATTTAGAGCCCGCTTCAGTAGAAGAAGTTAGTCTGCTAAAACAAGTATCAGTAGAGCCTTTTAAAAATGATAATGTAGGCTTGTCAGCCAAAATAGAAAGTAAATTATCATTAAAAAAATTTAATGGAAAGCACTACTTCACCGTTGTTAGTCGTCAAGAAATGAACAAGATACTAAAAGAGCAAAAGCGCCAATATTCTGGCTTAACCAACGGTAAAAAATCAGTTGAGCTAGGTGAATTGGTGGGCGCTCAGGCTTTTATTGCTGGAGAAGTTACTCACAAAGGATATTCAGACCACAACTACTATGAAAAGAGAATAGAGTGTGCTGATAGCAAGTGTAAAACGGTCAATACTTACAATGTACGGTGCCGTAAACGTAATATTTCACTAAGTGCCAATATCAAAATAATCAGTGTTGAAAATGGCCAAATTGTTTATACCTACAGCGACCAAAAATCTAATCATTTTCGTACCTGTACCGACCGAAGCACAACCCTGCCCAGCCCCTCTAATATTTGGCAAAAACAAGCAGGTTATATCGCCTCTAACTTTGTAGAAAAAATCTCTCCTTCTTACAGCTATCGTCAAATTGAACTCTTAGACAAGGCAGAAGATAACTACACAAACCAACAAAAGAAACTGCTAGAAGGTGGCATCGAATACGTTAAAGCCAATCGTATAGAAAAAGCAGATAAATTATTTAGCAAATTAGTATTTGAGTCGCATTCAAAATCTTATGTCGCCTACTACAACTTAGGTGTCGTTAAAGAAGCACAAGGAGATTATGTGCAAGCCAAACAACTGTTTAGCTTGGCTGATAACCTATTAACCAGCCCAAATGAAGCGGTTGATAAAGCGATTCATAGAATCAATTCCGTGATAAAAAAACAGCAAAAAGCACTTAAGCAAATAGGTCAATAATGCCAAGATACCTTTGTAATTATTCTCATCTGTCTCGTATTGGCTTGGCATTATCAGCCTCTTTAGTCGGGCTGTCCCTAACAGGCTGCCAAAGCGTCCCAATAGAGCAAATAACCACCATTGAAGCAACACCTACTTATCCAGGCTGGTATCAATCTCCCCCAGCAGATAGCCAAGCCTATCTGTATGGCATGGGCGAAGGTAAAACAGCTAGTGCAGCAACTAAAGATGCGTTAAGTTATTTAAGTGCAAAATTAAGCGTGTCGGTCACTTCTAAAACAGACCTTCAAAAAACCTTACATACTGGTGTGTATGAATATCAAAATACCAACTTAAATAAGACCATCTCAACACAAGTTAAAGACATTGAAATTAATCATTTCGAACAAGTGAATATGAAGCAAATTGCCTATCAAAAGTTTATTGTTTTGATTAAGGTAGATAAAAGGAAGCTGACTCACAGCTTCCAGCAGAAGCTAAGTACACAAGTACAAGCCTTCCAACAAGATAAGCGTATTCAACAACAAGCCAAAGGCTATGCTCAATATTTAGCTATTTTGCCCCACTACTTAGCTTTACCCAAGTTCCAAAGTAACTTAGCTATTTACAAGTCATTAGTAGGGAAAACAGTTAGTTCTCATCAATTTGACCAGTTTATTAAAAAACTGGACGATAACACTTTTGCTAAAAAACAAGCGGTGCACTTTTCAGTCCAAACCCAACCAGGTTCGGTAAACCACAGCTTCAAATCAACTTTGACACATTATATTCAACAACAAGGTTTTCAGGTTAATAGCAAACAGATAACTACGGATACCATCAAACTAAGCACCTACTTAAATCCGACCCAAGCAGAGGGCTTTTACATTTTACGTACTCGCCTAAAAGTAAGCTATACCAACAGTCAAACAAAAACTACTAACCAGCTAAATTTAAAAGGACAAGGCCTGAATAAAAAACAGGCTACCGCCAACCTACAAAGTAAATTTTATCAACAACTAGAACAACAAGGTCTCAACAAAATGCTTGGATTAAGCCTTCCATAAACCCTTTATTTTTGAATACCTATTCAAGCCGTAAGCTGCTTACCTCCCTAAATAAATTATTTCGTTCTGCTGTAAAGGTTTGGCGGGGTTTTCTAAATGGATTAATAGGCTATCAAACCCTACAGCTCTATTACATTATTACAACCCCCTTCTCAATAACATTAAATAAGCAACATATAGCTATCTGATTATGCATAAAGTAGCCCCATTGAACTTTATTGTCAATTAATGGCTGTTGTACCGTTAAGCAACTCTGCTTGCTCTCGTTTAAGTCGTTTGTGAGGGCTTTATCCGTAAAGTTATCTTTAACTCTTTTTAACTCTTTATAGATAAAAAACGGTAAATACACTTATGGTTCTAGAGATAGTCTTTAACATTACGTAAATATAGAAAGCATAAGCCAAAACCCCCATTATGCTGGTTTTGAATTAGCTCTAATAGTAAGTTTTCCATTATCACTGCTTAACGTCGAGTCATACTAAAATAGGTTTTACTAATTGAAAAAGTACGGCATAAAAGACTTACATTGATATTGTGAAGAGCAATTTCTTCTTTAGCCATCAAGGATATGCTTCTATTTCACCTTGTTTGAATTACTCATGCCATGTTCACTACATAGTTTGGGGTATAGGCGCCGTTTTCGGCTTATTTTAAAGTGGTTAGTATTTGGCTGTCGCTAAAATGTGTTTTTTTCATGAATAGCCTTTTATTTGGTATCGTTCGTCTTGGATCAACTGTTTATAGCTCATTGCAATTTCCTGTGGTAAGAAAATTAGCATTCTATTTCAGCGGACCTTTTTTCTTACAAGTTAATTGCACTTGTTATGCGAATTCAAGAATGGTTAAAAATGAGAGGGTTACATGAATGGTTTGTTAAGGAGGTTATTTCCAAAAGGAGTTGATAAGCTCAACAATAGCCCCTAAAAAGTGTTTGGAATTCAGGGTATCTAATGAGATATTCTAGAGACTCAAAACTGTTGTACCTGCG
>WFMZ01000053.1 GCA_015484555.1 Hydrogenovibrio sp.
ATTTCCAAAGAAGAATTTCTTAACCGGGGAGAAAAAAAATATCCTGGATATAGAAAATCTTTTGCTTATATCGCGGATAGAATAAAATAGACGGATGTATTTTTTTAAGTATTTTCTTGTTATTACTCTTGCCTTAAGTGCATGTACTGTAAGTGATACACCTCATATGGTGCTTTTAAAAAAAGAGGCTCATAAAAAAGAGACTAAAGAGGGAGTTATTTACAGAGATATAATCTACAAAAGAACTCTGTTTCATAATGTTAAGTTAGATATTTATGAACCTCTTGTCCAGCTGAAAAAAGCAGCACCGATTTATTTATATATTCATGGAGGCTCCTGGCTTCGAGGAAATAAAAATCTTGTAAATATTTATGATAAGAGTGTACATACTTTAAGAGAGAATGGTATTGCTGTTGTGAGTATTGACTATCGTTTTATCTCTCAATCTGGCATTAATGCAATGATTGAAGATTGTTTGGATGCAGTTGCCTTTTTAAGAAAAAATGCGAAAAAATACAATTTGGATACACATCATATAGGAATTGGGGGTCACTCTGCAGGTGCTAATTTGGCACTAATCGTTGGAGCAATACTCTCTAGAACAAGTAATGATATTCTCTTTATTGTAGATGATTATGGTCCTACTGATGTAGTGAAACTTGTTAAGACAGCAGAAAATGCACCATGGTGGAGTCATTTTATTAGTTCAAATCAGCTAAAAACTATTTCACCTGTTTATATGTTACACCCTAAACTTCCACCAATCTATATTTCGCATGGAGATAAAGATACAACAGTGCCTCTATGCCAATCAGAAGAACTTTACACAAGACTAAAAAAACTTGGTATACCAAGTAGTTTACATGTTATCAAAGGTGCAAATCATAGTTATGTCGGTATGACAGAATTTGCTATACAGCAGCACAGAAAAATAGTGCTACAGTTTATGTTGTCTCATTTCCGGAATAAGGGGTCCGAATAAGGCGAATAAGGGGTCGAATAAGGGGTCGAATAAGGGGTCAGAGTCAATTAATGTTAATAACATTCAGTCTTCTCTTTTTACAGGTCGCCCCTTTGACAGATGCCCCACTTTTCGACCGACTACGGACGCGATGTTTTCTTTAAAATTATTCGAGCCTATAGGTGTTCCAGAGGCATATCCCAAACGAATTTTATTCAAGTCATCTTGGCTGATAGTCTCATCAAACAACAATCTATAAAACGCATGCCGTTTACTTTTATCATCACTTAATTGAGTAAACAGAGTATGTGGCGAGACAATCAAGTCTGACAAACCTAGGGCATTTGCATGAAAACTAGAATACAAATAATCTTCAGGAATAGAAACCATATTTGCTCGTACTGGGTTCTGTTCAATATAGCGCATACAACAAAATAGATAACGATCACTTTCAATCAAATTACTTTTGAAGCGACCTTCCCAAATACTACCTGAAAAACCATATTTATTATTCACATAGGGCACGTAAAATCGCCCCACATACTGCATTACCTGGCTAATGCCGGTTTTATTTTTGGCTGTCATTAGCAAGTGAACATGATTTGTCATCAGTGCATAGCTATGCAATAAAACATCGTATTTCAATAAAGCTTTACGCAATGTTTCTAGATAAAACAGGTAATCAGCGGGTTCAAAAAAGACAGGGGAACGACTACGACCACGCTGAACAACATGGTTCGGAACATCAGGTAAAAAGAATCGAGTTTTTCTAGGCATGAAAGTATATTAACAATTTTTTATGAAAAAAAATAGTTATGCACATTAATCGGCTCTGACCCCATTAAATACCATTAAATACCATTAAATACCTGAGCCCTTTAAACGTAAATTCTAAACTAGAAGACCATTCTTGGCGGTTATTACATTTTGAGAGGGAACATAATGGGCAAAAAGCAAAAAGCAAAAAGCAAAAAGCAAAAAGCTAGAGTACAATGAATTTATTTACAGTAAATAATTTTAAGCAGTTTACTAGGGAGCATTCCCTAAAACCTAAGAGGATTTAACGATGGGACCAGGATATGTTTGGGTAAATGGAATGTGGGTATTCCCCTTGATAGGCATTACCGTTATGCTGGTAGTTGTTTACCTTATGTTTGGTCGTGGTAGTTGTAGATCGCCAAGGCAGGGAACAAATCAACCTCACGAAATGCCTCATAATTTATCACCGGCTTTAGATATTTTAAAAAATAGATATGCTAAAGGTGAAATAATGAAGGAAGAGTTCGAGCAAATGAAAAGAGACATTGCGTAATGAAAAAAATATTATCGGTGAGACAGCTAGATTTAGCCAAGCAAGAGCAGCATTGGGAAAAGATGCTTTCTAGTAAGTCTGAGATGTTTGGTGATATTCAGAGTTATCCTGCATCAAAAGCAACCGAAGTATTTAAAACGGAAGGGGTAGAAAGTATCCTTGAACTGGGTGCGGGTCAAGGGCGCGATACCCTATGTTTTGCTCAAAGTGGTTTCCAGGTACAGGCATTGGATTATTCAGAATCGGGTGTTAAAGCGATTAATGAAAAAGCAGATAAGCAAGGTCTTTCAAAACTTGTTATCGCAAAAACGTATGATATTAGAAATCCACTACCCTTTGAAAATGAAACATTCGATGCCTGTTATTCTCATATGCTTTACTGTATGGCACTAACCACAAAAGAGCTAGAATATTTAAACAGTGAAATAAGACGTGTATTAAAACCTAACGGGCTAAATGTTTATACCGTAAGGCATGTAGGTGATGCAGACTACGGAACGGGAATTCATCAGGGAGAAGATCTGTATGAGATTGGTGGTTTCATTGTCCATTTTTTCTCAAAAGAAAAAGTAGAACGGTTATCTAAAGGTTATGAAATAGTTGATATTGATGAGTTTGAAGAGGGTGCTCTGCCCAGGAAATTATTTCGCGTCACGATGAGAAAGAAGTAAAGGTCAAAGCTAATTAAGGTTAATAGCCTTTAATCTTTCTTTCTTATAGGTCGCTTCTTTAGCAGACCACCCCTGGCGATTTTTGCGTTTTGGGTTGAGGAAACAATTTATTTAGGCTTTAAACAAAAAGTAAGTCGCCAAATCCCCAAATGATGGTGCCGACAATAACGGTAAAGTGGGCGAACCATACTTTTTTGTGGTGCCACTTTGAGGGGCTTAGGTCGGGAATGTCGTCGGTTGATTTTAGGTTGTCTAGGTTTTTATACAGCCGTGATAGTTCGGCATGAATCAGAATGTATTCACTTATTAAACCAAATAAAACCACTAGGCTACCGAAGCGTGCAAACCAAGGTTGGTGCAAGGTGATTTCTAAAATAAGCCCAATAATACCCATTAATACGGCGAGCAGTAAAAAGGTGGTGGCTCTTTTTTTGGCGCTAAAGAAAATCATTTAGCCTGTGCCTCTATACTCTTATCTAAGGTTGTATCTAAAGAGGTTTGTTGTACCGTTTGGCGCAGTAGGCAACCATTTTTAAATACGGCAGAGCCCGATTCAAAATGGGTTAAAACCGCTTCGGCGTGGGTTTGTTGGTTGTGGTAAATATATACGGACAGTTCATCGTCAGGTTGTAGGAAACCTGTTTCTCCAAAGGTTGTGTAGCGGGTGGCGCCCAAGGTAATGATAATTTGTTTAGGCTGGTTTAGCTGTTCAATATACTCACTTAAAGGTTCAAGCGGGCCAATGTTTTGTTGTTGATTTAGGGTGTTTATTAACCAGTTGATTAGCTTTTCATGAAAAAATTGATAGCCAATTACGGGGCTGTCCATGCCGTATTGTTCGACTTGATCGCCCCGTTTCAAGAATGAAATAATATTGTAGTCGTCTAGCTTACAGCCCGGTTTTAAGTTATTTAGGCTAATCCAGTCGTTAGATAACCCTGCACAGTTTGCGCCCCAGTTTTTCTTTTGGCTTATTTTTTTAGCATTCGGTCGGCGAATAGAGCAGTCGTTAAAGGCACTAAACCCTTCTGGTGTCAGTTGCGCGACCTGTCCTTCATGATAGTTTACTTCAAATAAAATACAGACTTCAGGTTCTAGCTGGCAGTTAATAGGGTGGCTAAAATCGGCTTCAATGGTGGTGCTACTAAGCGGGTAGGTTGATAAGAAGCCGGGGAAGTTAGGCAAGTAAATGGGAAAAACACCTTTTGGTGCATTTTCTTCTTCAGTTGCAATATTTATGAAATCGGCATCTTCACCGGCTTGAGAAAGGTGCTCTGCAAAGTTGCCAGCAATACCAAAGACGGGAATGTTTTTTAGTTGCGTGTCTGTCACTTTCATGTGGGTTGGTGCCTTTCTTAAAATATTAGGTTTTGAAATTGACGGCGATAGTGGGTCACCATTTCAGGTTGTTCGTCTTTTAAATAGTCAAAGACTTCTATTAGTGCTTTTTGTGGTGTGCCATCTTCAAATTCTCGGTGCTGTTCAAATAGCTTTAATAAGGTTTGAATAGCCTGTTCTGGTTGGTTGTTTAACATTAGGAAGGCAAATAAACCATAGAGTGCATCTGGGTGGTTCGGGTCTTCTTTTAGGCAATGTTGAATACTTTCAATATCGCCAATGTCGGCAATAATTTCTGTGTATTTAAACAAGGCACTTAGCCCTTTGCCGTCGGCAGAGTTTTTGGCTTCATCGGGTAGTTTGTTGATGAGGTTTTTGGCTTTTTCCACATGGCCTGTTTGGTAGTACATTCTGGCTAAATCTAAATGGACTTTAAAGTTGGTGTTGTCGGCTTGGGCGGCTTCGGCTAGTAATTGCAATGCTTGCTCAATTTGACCTTGGGCAAAGGCTTGGTTAGCTTGTGCGCGTAGTTCTTCCGATGGGTCGGGCGCCATAAACTCTTCTAACACGTGGCGAATGTCATCAATGGGGCTATCGCCTAAATCTCTTGCTACTTGACCTTGAATGACTATTTTAAAAGCAGGTGTTTGCTCAATTTTAAACTTTTCAGTGAGTGATTTTTCAGCTTGAGTATTAAGCTTGGCAAGGATAAAACGCCCTGCCAAAGTTTCTGCAAGCTGGGTGAGTTCCGTTATTATTTTAAGGCTTGCTTCACAGTTTGGCGCCCAAAAAGTTAGCAGAACAGGCAAGTGTTGGGAATTATGAATTACCATGTCTTGAATCGTTTTTTCGGTTACATCAACAATCATTGCTTGCGCCATGGTTTTTTCCTATATATAAATTATTTCAAAATTTCTTTTAGTTGGTAAAGCAGTTCGTGTGCTTGTTTTGGGGTTAGGTCATCGGGTGAACTGTTACTGACCAGGTCTTTTAAGCTGTCTAATTTTGGGTCGCTATAAGCAAACATATCGGCTTGTATTTGCGCTGGTTCACTCACTTTTTGTGCAGGAGTGGTTTGGGTATATTCTGCCGAGACAGGTTGTTCTAATCGATCTAAATGATGTTGCGCCTGTTCAATGACGGCATTGGGTACGCCTGCTAAAGCGGCGACTTGTAAACCATAACTTTGCGATGCAGCGCCTTCTTGTACCTTGTGCAAAAAGACAATTTTATTTTCATGTTCTATGGCAGTTAGGTGGACATTAATGGTGTTGTTAAATTGTTCAGCCAAGCTGGTTAATTCGAAATAATGGGTGGCAAATAAACAGTAAGCTTTAATGTTAGTGGCCATTTGTTCGGCAATTGCCCAAGCCAATGATAGGCCATCAAAGGTTGAGGTACCTCGCCCAACTTCATCCATTAAAATTAAAGACTCTTCAGTCGCATGGTGCAGAATATTCGCCGTTTCAGTCATTTCGACCATGAAGGTGGAACGCCCAGAAGTCAGGTCGTCAGAAGCACCAATTCGAGTAAAGATACGGTCAATAGGCCCAAGCACCGCTTTGCTGGCAGGTACATAAGAACCCATATATGCCATGATGGTAATGAGTGCTGTTTGGCGCATATAGGTCGATTTACCACCCATGTTGGGGCCAGTAATAATGTGCAGTTGGCGTTGTGGGTCAAAGCAAACATCGTTTGCAATAAAGGCTTCTTTAGACACGGCTTCAACCGTTAAATGTCGGCCTTGTTCTATGACCACCCCTGGCGATTTTTGCAGTTGCGGGCGGGTTAAATTTAGGTTTACCGCTTGGTTGGCCAGGTTGACCAACACATCTATTTCGGCCATGGCATTGGCAGTTTGTTGTAAAGGGTTTAACAAGACGTTTAACTGTTCTAGCAAGGCTTGGTAAAGTTCTTTTTCGCGCGCCAAGGCTTTTTCATTGGCGCTTAATACCTTATCTTCAAAGCCTTTTAGTTCGGGCGTAATGTAGCGTTCTTGTGCTTTTAAGGTTTGGCGACGTTGGTAATCTAAGGGCACCTTGTCAGATTGCAACTTGCTTACTTCAATATAGTAACCATGCACGCGGTTGTAGCCTACTTTTAAGGTGCTAATACCGGTACGTTCTTTTTCATGTGTTTCTAATGCCAGCAGATAATCGCCCGCTTCATTTTTTAAGTTACGCAGTTCATCTAAAGTGGCATCGTACCCTTCGGCAAACACACCGCCGTCTCGCATCAACATGGGCGGAGATTCTACAATGGCATTTTCTAACTGCTGTGCCAGTTCTGGGTAGTGATTAAGTTGTGCTGTCAGCTGTTGCCATTTTTCGGTTTGCAAAGGCTTTAATATAGTTTGAAGTTTTGGGCATTGCTGTAATGAACGACCCAAGTGAAGCAGGTCTCTTGGGCGAGCAGAATAGAGAGAAACACGGCTTAAAATACGTTCTAAATCGCCAATAGGTTTTAGCTCTGCATATAAGTCTTCAGCCGCATGGTTTGCCAAACAGCTTTCAATGGCATCTAACCGTTGGTCGAGTATTTGAATGTTACGAAGCGGTTGGTTTATCCAACGTTTTAGCAGGCGGCTGCCCATCGCGGTAGCGGTTTTGTCTAAAATAGCGAATAAGGTGTTTTGCTCGCCACCTTCTAAGTTGGTGTCTAGTTCTAGGTTACGGCGGCTAATAGCATCAAGCACCAAGGTGTCGCCGGTTTGGTAAGTGTGTAGGCTGAAAACGTGTTCTAGTTTGTTCTGTAGCATGGCTTGCGCATAATGCACGATACTGCCAGTAGCGCTGATAATGTCGGGTTGATTGTCGCAACCAAACGCCACTAAATCTTGGGTGCCAAACAACTGGGTTAAGCGAGTTTTGCAAGAGGCAGTTTCAAAGTGCCAGCTAGGGTACAAGACCACCCCTGGCGATTTTTGGATTTGGTCGGGCAAGTTTTGCAAGAATAGTGGGTCATCTGGCAAAAGTATTTCAGCAGGTTTTAAACGTTCAAATTCGGCAGACAGTTGGCTGGCATTGTCTAAAAACGTGGCTTCAAATCGCCCGCTGGCAACATCCATATAAGCTAAACCATAACCAATGCCATCGCTAGAAAATACGGCCGCCAATAGGTTTTCTTGCTTGTCTTCTAGCAAGGCATCTTCCACCAAAGTACCCGGTGTGATGACACGAACCACCTTTCTTTCCATTGGGCCTTTTGACTCTGCTGCATTGCCGACTTGTTCGCAAATAGCGACAGATTCCCCAAGCTTGACCAGTTTCGCCAAGTAACCATCGGCAGAATGATGTGGAATACCAGCCATAGGAATAGCATTGCCACCTGCTTTACCGCGAGCAGTTAAGGTTATTTGCAACAGTTCAGAAGCTTTAATGGCATCTTCATGAAACAGCTCGTAAAAATCGCCCATGCGGTAAAACAGTAAATGATTAGGGTGTTCAGCTTTAATTTTAAAGAACTGAACCATCATTGGGGTTTGTTTAACAGGTTGGCTTTCAGAGGCAGATTTTGTCATAATTGTGGCAATGGTCAATTTAAGGTCTAAGAATGTGGATATTATAAAGCTAACCGAGCAGGTTTCAGCGTTATCTGAGCAGTTAATCGCTAAAAAAATGATGATTACCACAGCAGAATCTTGCACGGGTGGCATGATTGCCGAAGTATTAACTCGAATGCCAGGGAGTTCGGCCTGGTTTGACCGAAGTTTTATTACTTACAGTAATGAAGCCAAGCAAGATATGTTGGACGTCAAACAAAATACTTTGATTCAGCAGGGCGCGGTTAGCCAGGCAACGGTGATTGAAATGGCAGAAGGGGCGTTGGCAAAATCACAGTCTCAAGTTGCCATTGCTTGTAGTGGCATTGCAGGGCCTGGCGGCGGCTCACCAGAAAAGCCTGTGGGCACGGTTTGGGTTGCCTGGGCATTTGAGGGTGAAGCCACACAAAGTAAACAGTTTCTGTTTGAAGGTGAACGCCAGCAAGTGAGAGAGCAATGTACGGTTGAAGCCATTGCCGAAACCATTAAGGGATTATTATGAAGTCAGAAGCAACGGGCATTGCCCGGTTATTCAATGCATTTAAGTTTTCGGTAAAAGGGTTTAAAGCCACTTATCAAACAGAAGAAGCTTTTCGCCAAGAAGTTTGGCTAAGTGCTGTATTAATGCCTTTGGCTTATGTTATTGCCGAGAGCCGTTTTGAGTTTTTAGCTTTAATTGGCGTGTTATTTTTGGTGTTAATTGTAGAAGTTTTAAATTCGGCAGTAGAGTCGGTGGTGGACCGAATTGGCAGTGAATTCCACGAATTATCAGGACGAGCAAAAGACCAAGGTTCTTTAGCGGTGTTGCTGGCAGTTGGTTTTGCGGTGATTGTTTGGGGTGTTATTTTACTGGGTTAAAATCCTTTTTTTTAGTGATAAAACACTCGAATTAAATTCAAAAAAAACCTTTATTGAAAGCGTAATTATGGGATAATTTAGCCCTTAAAAAATTTAAATAAATCAGTAGGAAGTTTCCCTCATGGATGAGAAGAAAAAGAAAGCGCTAGATGCTGCCTTAGGCCAAATTGATAAGCAGTTCGGTAAAGGTTCTGTTAGACGTTTAGGCGAGACTAATGTGGGTGAAGGTATTCAGGCCGTTTCTACTGGTTCATTAGGGTTGGATATTGCGACCGGTATTGGCGGATTACCTCGCGGCCGTGTTATTGAAATTTATGGTCCTGAATCATCAGGTAAAACAACCTTAACGTTACACGTTATTGCAGAAGTTCAAAAAACCGGCGGCGTAGCTGCTTTTATTGATGCCGAGCATGCTTTAGATCCTGCCTATGCTGAAAAAATTGGTGTTGATTTGGATGAGTTGTTAATTTCTCAGCCAGATACGGGCGAGCAAGCACTTGAAATTACAGATTCATTGGTACGTTCTGGCGCGGTAGACATTATCGTTATCGATTCAGTGGCAGCCTTAACCCCTCGAGCAGAAATTGAAGGTGACATGGGAGATTCTCACATGGGTCTTCAAGCACGTTTAATGTCTCAGGCATTACGTAAATTAACGGCGAACATTCAGCGTACCAATACGATGGTTATTTTTATCAACCAAATTCGTATGAAAATTGGTGTGATGTTTGGTAACCCTGAAACGACGACGGGTGGAAATGCTTTAAAATTCTACGCTTCTGTTCGTTTAGATATTCGTCGTATTGGCGCAATCAAAAAGGGTGATGAAATTCTTGGAAATGAGACGCGTGTTAAGGTTGTTAAAAACAAAGTGGGACCACCTTTCAAGCAAGTTCAGTTCGAGATTTTATACGGGCAAGGTATTTCTCGTGAAGGCGAAGTGATTGACTTTGGTGTGCAGGAAAAGCTAATTGATAAATCTGGTTCTTGGTATAGCTACCAGGGTCAGAAAATTGGCCAGGGTAAAGATAATGTTCGTCAGTTCTTGAAAGATAACCCTGAAATCTATCAAACGATTCAAGATCAGCTTAAAGAAGCTTTACTGCCTAATTTAGCTGCAGAATAGTCGTCAACAAGTCACTTAAGAAGGACTGCTTATTTGCAAAATGAATCAGTTTGGAATGAAGATGATTTAGCCTTGGCGCTTAAAATTGAGGGTAGAGCAATCTACCTTCTGGCAATGCGAGAGCATGGTTCGAAAGAACTGGCTACCAAGTTACGACAAAAATTTGAAACAGCCGAAACAGAAAATCTGCCTGACTTGGTGGATTTTGTTGTTTCTAAATGCCAAGAAAATAATGCTTTGTCCGACGAACGCTACGTAGAAAGCTATGTACGTATGTCGTTAGAAAAAGGCCAAGGGCCTTATAAAATTAAGCAAAAGCTACAGTTAAGAACTGATGAAGATCAGTTAATTGCAAGCTACTTGGCTTTAGATGAGTCGGAGTGGATAGCGCTGGCAAAAAGCACGCTAGATAAGAAGTATGGTGATGCGATTAAGCCGGAAGAACGAAAAGAACAGGCGAAGCGAATGCGATTTTTACAGTCGCGTGGATTTAGCCAAAACCAAATTTGGAAAGCTTTTCAGTCAGTTTAAATGATGGGAAAGTTTTAACGTTTTAAGAAAATATGTGTCAGAATCATTCATCAAAAGATAAGTGTTTCATGTGCAAAATTTATATATAGGAAAGAAGATATGACCAGTGCAGAGCTCAGAAAAGCCTTCATTAACTTTTTTGAAAAGCAAGGCCATAAAGCCATTCATACTAGCCCCGTTGTACCAGCAAACGATCCAACGTTACTGTTTACCAACGCCGGCATGGTGCAATTTAAAGAAACCTTTTTAGGTCAAGAAGTGCGTGACTATACGCGTGCGACTAGCGTACAGCGCTGTATTCGTGCCGGTGGTAAACACAATGATTTAGAAAACGTGGGTTACACTGCGCGTCACCATACTTTCTTTGAAATGCTGGGTAACTTCAGCTTTGGTGATTACTTCAAAAAAGAAGCGATTCAGTTTGCATGGGATTTTCTAACCAAAGAATTAGGTCTGTCTGAAGATAAGCTTTGGGTGACCGTATTTGATGAAGATAAAGACACGGAAGACCTGTGGCTAAATGATATGGGGATTAGCCCAGATCGTTTCTCTCGTTGTGGTGCAAAAGATAACTTCTGGTCAATGGGTGATACGGGGCCTTGTGGGCCTTGTACTGAAATTTTCTATGATCACGGTGAAGATATTGCCGGTGGTCCTCCAGGTTCGCCAGATGAAGATGGTGATAGATACATTGAAATTTGGAACCTAGTGTTCATGCAGTTTGACCGTTCTGCTGATGGTACCTTAACGCCTTTACCGAAGCCTTCGGTTGATACGGGCATGGGGCTAGAGCGTTTAGCGGCGATTATGCAAAACGTTCACAATAACTACGATATTGACCTGTTCCAAGCGATTGTTAAAAAAGCTTCTGAATTGACGGGTGAAAAAGATTTGTCGAACAATTCATTGCGCGTGATTGCCGACCATATTCGTTCTTGTTCTTTTACGATTGTGGATGGCGTATTGCCTTCTAATGAAGGGCGAGGTTATGTGCTCCGTCGTATTATTCGACGTGCGATTCGTCATGGTTACAAGTTGGGTCAGTCTGATATTTTCTTTAACGAGTTAGTACCTGTATTGGTTGAACAAATGGGTGAAGCTTACCCTGAATTGGTAGCAGAGCAAGCCAATGTTATTCGTGTGTTAAAGCAAGAAGAAGTGCGTTTTGCAGAAACACTAGAAAACGGTATGAAGATTTTAGAAGAAGACATTGCCGCTTTAGAGGGCAAGGTTATTTCAGGTGAAACTATTTTCAAGCTTTACGATACTTACGGTTTTCCGTTCGACTTAACGGCTGATGTTGCTCGCGAACGAGGTTTAAGTGTTGATGAAGCTGGCTTTAAGCAAGAAATGGAAGCACAGCGCGAACGTGCTCGTTCAGCCAGTAACTTTGGTTCGCAAGCGGTGAAAGTTGACTATACTTCTGAAACCCCTTTTATTGGTTATGACCGAGATGAAGCCGAAGCGAAAGTAATGGCTATTTTTGTGGATGGTCACTCAAAAGACTACGTTTCGGAAGGGGATGAAGCAATTGTTATTTTAGGCAGAACCCCATTCTATGCAGAGTCTGGTGGACAAGCGGGCGACATGGGAAGCTTGACGGAAGGAATGAATAGCTTTCATGTTGACGATACACAAAAACAGTCTAAAACATTTTTACATCTAGGTCGTGTGACGGCAGGGACGATTAGTGTTGGGCAAGTATTACACGCTCAAGTGAACACAGAAATACGCCGTGCTTCAGAAAAAAATCACTCTGCTACTCACTTATTACATGCGGCTTTGCGTGATGTTTTAGGTTCTCATGTTCAGCAAAAAGGGTCTTTGGTAAATGACAAGCGTTTACGTTTTGACTTTGCTCATTTTGAGCCAATTAATGCACAGACTCTGCTAGAAATTGAAAAAATGGTGAACTGTAATATCATGAAAAACAGTTTGGTATCGACAGAAGAAATGGATATTGATGCCGCTAAATCAAAAGGGGCGATGGCCTTATTTGGTGAAAAGTATGGTGAATTTGTTCGTGTTGTTGATATGGGTAAATTCTCTATTGAACTTTGTGGTGGAACGCATGTTAAGCACACGGGTGAAATTGGTCCTTTTCGTATTCAATCTGAAACCGGTATCGCTTCAGGTGTTCGTCGTATTGAAGCCGTCACAGGGCTGGGTGCTTGGGAAATGATTTATCAAGATGAACAAGCCTTGTTCAATATTTCTGAAGCCGTTAAGTCAGACA
>WFMZ01000054.1 GCA_015484555.1 Hydrogenovibrio sp.
ATCGTAAACATGCTAAAGTAGAGTTCGTTCCTGGCGTTTATGCCCTTTAAGATAATTTTTAGCGTTACCCAGTATCTCTATTCAATAGTAGGCGATATTTTTATTGATTTGGCAAATAAACCACCACGAAGTTAATATCAATAACCTAAGTGAGAAGATAATGAAAAACCCAATTATTGCAGATAACAAACCCGTAAAAGTAGACTTGACCAAAGGCCAAGAGTATTACTTTTGCCGGTGCGGGAAATCGAGTAACCAACCCTTTTGCGACGGCTCACATGTGGGCACCCCTTTTACTCCTAAACGGGTGGTCTCTGATACAGATGGCGAAGCTTACTTATGTGCTTGTAAGCATTCCGCTAACATCCCGTTTTGTGATGGTACCCATGAAAAATTCAGCGATAGCGATGTAGGCAAAGAAGGCCCAGAGTTAAGGTCAAATTCTTCGGAGCGACCAACAGTAAAATCAACGCTTGACGAACCTACCTTAGCATTAATACAAGAACTTTCACGAGACGGCTTATCAAAAGTAGGACGCCATGGCCCTATGGTCTCAATGGGCGTACCAGGACACCGATTACCGCTCTGGAATGACTTACAAATAATGACCGCTCAAATGGCTACCAAACCATTGTTTGAAGATGCCTTTGTCGCCACTGAATTAGTCATCGGCCCGAATGCTAAAAAACCTTTGGTATTAAAAATTCCATTATTGGTAGCCGATATGAGCTTTGGGTCTTTATCTGAAGAAGCTAAACTTTCATTAGCGCAAGGTGCTGAGCGAGCAGGAACAGGGGTTTGTTCAGGTGAAGGAGGCATGTTGCCTGAAGAGCAAGCCGCCAATTCACGCTACTTTTATGAATATGCCAGTGGTGAATTTGGTTATACAGAAGCACTGCTTACAAAAATTCAAGCCTTTCATTTCAAAGGGGGACAAGCTGCAAAAACAGGAATCGGCGGGCATCTTCCTGGTAATAAAAATGTCGGCAGAATATCAGAAATTAGAAATCTACCTGAAGGTGAACCCGTTATTTCTCCCCCTACGTTTACACACCTATCGACAGCAGAAGACTTTAAAAAATTTGCAAACCGAGTAAGAGAAGTTACCGGCGGCATCCCTATTGGCTTTAAGTTAAGTGCAAACCATATTGAAGCAGACATTCAATTTGCACTAGATGCCAGTGCCGACTACCTTATTTTAGATGGTCGTGGTGGAGGAACAGGCGATGCCCCAGAAATATTTAGAGACCATATCAGCGTACCCACCATTCCTGCTCTAGCCAGGGCACGCCGCTACTTAGATAAGCAAGGAGCAAGTGGTCGTGTCACCCTTATTATGACAGGTGGTTTACGTGTACCAATTGACTTTGTGAAAGCCATGGCGCTAGGTGCAGACGGTATTGCCCTATCAAACAGTGCCATGCAAGCTATTGGGTGTGTCGCCGCAAGAATATGCAATACTGGTAATTGCCCCGCGGGCATTGCCACACAAAAGAAAGACCTGCGCCAAAAGTTAAACATTGAAAAGTCCTCTGCCCAGTTACATAACTTTTTTGATGCTTCTGTGGCACTCATGCAAGTAATGGCAAGAGCATGTGGTCACGATGACTTAAGCAAACTTAACAAAAATGACCTAGCCACTTGGCATCGTGAAATGGCCTTATTGTCAGGTGTTGAATTTTCAGGTTTTATGGATGCGAAATGAACATAACCATTTAAACCTACCACTTCCGTTACAGGCGAACAGAAGCCTTATTATCAGTCAGTTAAAATCATTAGAAGCCCTAATTAGTCTTAGCGTCGTTCACCCCGACATGCCTGAAAACAATTGGGTTTTTACACACGACGAGGCCAGTCAAACGAAATATGGCACATATTAAACGTCACTATTACGCAAGCCACGGGGGAAATTAACCCAAAAATCGCCAGGGGTGGGTTAGTGGTAATATACCTATTTAATATTGATAGCGCTAAGCAGAGACCACCCCTGGCGATTTTTGCGATTGAAAATTTTAAACAGCCTTTTAAACGGAAAATATCATGCTAATTAACTGCACGCAGGTGAAGACTTAACGCCTTGCCCTGATAAAGGTATCATGCTTTTTATTAATTTGGCGAATATTGCCTGTGACGATCATGCCAGCAATGAGCAGAGCAGGTTAAAAACCTTAACCTTCGTACAACAAAAACGCGTGCGCTTCAACCAGTTTTTTAACCTAAACACCATCAACCCTTCCACATAACAGGACGACTTATAACATGATTTACCTAGGTCTATTTTTCGCATCCTTTACGGCTGCAACCTTATTACCTGGCGGGTCAGAAGTATTATTGGTTGCCTTGTTAAACCAAGGCTATGCGATTATAGGGTTATTTTTAGCTGCCAGTATTGGCAACACCTTAGGGTCGGTGATGAACTATTTTTTAGGCAGTTACTTCATTCATTTTCAAGATAGAAAGTGGTTTCCTATTTCTGCCAAACAAGCTGAACAAGCCCAAAAATGGTTTGGTAAATATGGTCAATGGTCGCTATTATTTGCCTGGTTGCCCATTGTTGGCGACCCTTTAACCTTGTATGCCGGCATGATGAAAATGCCCTTCTGGCGATTTTTAATATTGGTCTGGCTAGGAAAATCGTTACGTTATGCCATCATCATCTCGCTATTTTTAAGCGCCACTCAGCCTTAAGTTCAAGCCAAGTCCTATTCTGAAACCAATTCCCTTATAATAGTGCCATGCATACCATTACCCCCTTAAACCAAGATACCACCCCGGGCGATTTTAAGGCTCGGCTAGACGCTTTATTTGCCGCTTTCCCAACAGAAGCCCTGCAAAGCCAAACAGAAATGGCCTTGGGTTGGTTGCTAGAAGCACAACCCAAGCTGGCCTTATTCCCCAAAGAAACTGGGCCTGTGTTCATTGACTTTACGGCAGGCAAAAAAAACCACCGTCGTCAATTTGGGGGCGGAAAAAGCCAACCCATGGCCAGAGCCGTTGGCATGGGTAACCCCCCTATTCCCAGAATTTTAGATGCCACCGCAGGCATGGGAGGTGATGCATTTGTGTTTGCCACCCTTGGTTGCCAGGTTCAAATGGTAGAGCGTTCCCCCGTGGTAAGCGCCTTGCTTGAAGATGCTATTAACCGCGGGTTAGCTGACGAATCCTTAACACAAGACATTCAACAAGCCGTGCAAAACCTAAGCTTGGTGTGTGCCGATTCTGCCAACTATTGTTTGCAAGAAAAACCCATCTGCGATGTGGTGTATATGGACCCGATGTATCCAGAAAAGAAGAAAGCCGCATCTGCTAAAAAAGAAATGAAAGCATTACAACAGTTGGTAGGCCCAGACCTAGATTCTGAAAAACTATTACAAGCCGCCTTAGAAACCGCCTTGTTACGAGTCGTGGTTAAACGCCCTGCCAAAGCCCCTATTATTGAATTGGCCAGCAAGATTGTGCCGACCAGCCAAATTAAAAGCCCAAATACTCGTTACGATGTTTATTCCATTAAAGCTTTGCGGGCATCGAAGAAGTTAATGTAAATTAAAGGGTAGCGTCCCTTTTAAATGAATGTAAATTAAAGGGTAGCGTCCCTTTTAAATGTAATTAAAGGGTAGCGTCCCTTTTAAATGTAAATGCTTTTAGATGAATATGACAAAATTAGAACTTTTGAAGGTAAAAATAAAGAGTAACAGGGCCTGCGCTCGCTTGAAAAGTTTTTTTGTATTATGAATATGAATGGTACGGAAACTGTTATGATTAATAATACATTTTAATTGTAGGCATAGGCCTCCAGAGAGGGCCTTGGAACTAATAGATAAATTACCAAGGATGTTATGGAAGAAGATTTAAAATCAAATATAGATCCTAAAGATCTTATGGCGGTTGAACGCTCAACAACTGCATTACTTGGTATGGCTGTTTCTTTGATTATTTTGGGATTTGTAGTAGAAAAATTTGAACTTTTTTTACATCTTATTTCGGTAGAATTAAAAGATAAAACAAAAATAAATATACCTCAGTTAGTTCATGTAGATTTCTATAATTATGTTGGTATTGTAATTGTCGGTGCAGGTATTATTCTTGCCTTATTTACCTATCGTTATTATACAAAATGGATAATACATTTACAGAAGGGCGAAATAGGGACGGATAAGAGTATCTATTTTCTTTTGTCAATTTTTATAGCTCTAATTGGCGGATTACTGCTTGCAAGTATGATTTTTTTATAATGAATAAATAAAAATAAAAGGGGACCCGCCACCCTTTGTTTTAGGCTTTGAAAAATTTTTACTCTCGATATGACAGCAGCTAAAACCCTGAATACTCGTTACGATGTTTATTCCATTAAAGCTTTGCGGGCATCAAACAAGTTAACATAAAGTTAAAGACCATACCCCCACCCCTGGCGTTTATGCCCTTTAGGGTAATTTTTAGGTTTACGCTACAACCATGCCTTTAAACCAAAAAGTATCCGACATAATACACGACATTGTTTTATCTAACTATTTGTTTTATAATCTATTTTACAGAAAAGTATCCGACATAATTAATGACATTACTAGACTATTTAGCAAACCACATTGCCACCAGTAAAGAAATACAGCTTAATTGTGATTTAACTGCTAGGCAGGCTTCCTCTCGGCTAAAAAAACTGGGCGACCAAATAATCACCATACCCAATGGTAGAAGCCCTAAATATGCGCTGGCGACTAACGCATTTGGCGCGGGTAATAATATTACTATTTGGGAAGTGGATAGCTTTGGCAAACCCCTTGCGATTGCCTCACTAAGACCTTTAGCCGCCGGAGGTTTTTTTGTTGAACCCTTTACATTTAACCTAGGCATGCCAAAAGTTTTTTTAGGCGAAGCTGGAAACGGGCTTTATGATGACTTACCTTATTTCTTATTTGATATGGCGCCTAAAGGTTTCTTAGGTAAAAAGATTGCTCAAAATATGGCCGAGGTTGATGAGCGTTATCCTCGCCATTTAAACGACTGGAAAACCGAACATATTGGGCGTTATTTATTAGCCAACACAGAGAATAGTATCGGTAATTTAAAGTTCGGTAATAATGCCAATTTAAAGCTAAGACCAACTGTTACCAAGCATAGTCGTAGCGACTATTTAACAATCGCAGATGATATTATTCATTCTGATTCAGCGCTCTCTTCTGCAGGGGGTGAACAGCAAAAATTTACGACCTTTTGTACCGATATCAATGCCCATGTTATCGTAAAATTTTCACCTAAGGGTGATGATGCTAATGCCCGTAGATGGAAGGATGTTTTAATTACCGAGCATTATGCAAACGAGGTTATTAATAAAACTGAAATCATCACGGCTGCAGAAACCACCCTTTTAGAAGATGGCGGGCGGTTATTTTTAGAGTCGGTAAGGTTTGACCGTCAAGGTGAGCAGGGAAAAAGGTCAATGCTATCTTTGTCGGTAATTGATGCTGAATTTGTGGGCTCTGGCGACAGCTGGGTAAAGTTGGCAAAAAACCTGTACCAGCAAGACTTACTTAGTGCCCATGACCAACACAGTGTTATGCATTTAGCAAATTTTGCCCAGTTAATTAATAACACCGATACCCACCTAGGTAATATTAGCTTTAAAACCCATCTCGATGGATTTTCTTTATTGCCTATTTATGATATGTGTTCAATGGGCTTTGCGCCAAAAAGTAATGGAGAGGTGACCCCGTTTTCATTTTCTACCCCGGACATTGATGCTCCATCAAGCCTTGATATAACACCCTACGTGAATCAATTTTGGCAAGCAATCATTGATGAACCCAAAACATCTGACGAATTTAAAACCTTTATAAAAAGTTCAAAACTAGACTCGCCAGGTTAACGTAAATCAAGCCCTTATTAAAACTTAACTAGCTTCTACACTTCGTAACAAGTCTAAAAACTCAAAACCATACTTGGCTAGTTTCGCTTCACCTACGCCACTTATTTTTAATAAGTCGCCATCTGTTTTCGGTAGGTGCATGGCCATTTCTACTAGCGCCACATCGCCAAACACTTGGTAGGCGGGCTTGTCTTCGCTGTCTGCTATGTCTCTGCGTAAGACTCTTAGTGCTTCAAAGGTTTCTAGCTGTGCGTCGGTTAAATCTTCTTTTTGTGCTTTGTTGGCATGGGCGGTAGAACGCGTACGCTTGCTGCTGCCTCGCATGGCTTTGTTGCGCGGTTTGGCTAGGTTGACTTCTACTTCACCGCGCAACATTTCACCTGCTTTTGGGGTTAGCTTTAGCACTGAAAATTGCTGAATGTCTTGATACAAATAACCTAAATGAATTAACTGGCGAACAATGCTATTCCATTCATCGGCTGAATATTCTTTACCCACGCCATAGGTGCTTATTTGGTCGTGCCCGCTTTGGCGAATACGCTCGTTGTCCATGCCTCGAATAACATCGACCACATGACGAATGCCGTAACTTTGATCGCTGGCTTGCTCTAAACGAAACACACAAGAAAGCACTTTTTGCGCGGCGACTTTGCCATCAAACAAGGTAGGTGGGTTTAGGCAAACATCGCAGTTGCCACAAGATTTATGATGTGGCTCGCCAAAGTAGTTTAACAAGACAGAACGGCGACAGTTTAAGGCTTCTGCAAATTCCACCATGCTAGAAAGCTTAAAATTTTCAATACGTTTTTGTTCTTCATCGGTTACTTTTTCAATGAAGAACTTGGCGGTCATAATATCTTGTGTGCCGTACAACAATAGGGCTTCCGAGTTCAAGCCATCTCGCCCTGCTCGCCCCGTTTCTTGGTAGTAACCTTCTATGTTTTTAGGTAAATCGTAATGCACCACAAAACGTACATTTGGCTTGTCTATGCCCATGCCAAATGCGACAGTTGCCACCACAATATTTAGCTCGTCTCGTATAAATTCTTGGTGTACGGTTTGGCGAACATGGCCAGGTAAACCGGCATGATATGCCTTGGCGCTGTAACCTGCTTCTACCAAAATAGCGGCCACTTCTTCTACTTTTTTACGGCTTAGGCAATAGACAATTCCGCTTTCATGCTTGGCATCTCGTGCTTCTAAAAAAGCTATTAATTGCTTGGCAGGTTGCTTCTTTTCTAACACGCTGTAACGAATGTTTGGGCGGTCAAAGCTAGAAACATGCACCGTTGGTTGCTTTAACTGCAAACGGTTTAAAATATCTTGGCGGGTGGCATGGTCGGCGGTGGCGGTGAGCGCTATAAAAGGAACCTTAGAAAAGTCTTGACGAAGCTGACCTATTTGCGCATACTCTGGGCGGAAATCGTGTCCCCATTGCGAAATACAATGGGCTTCATCTATTGCAAATAAGCTGATTGGAATGCTGCTAAGTTGCTGGCGAAAGCCTTCATTTAATAAGCGTTCTGGCGCAACGTACAATAAGTCTAGCTGGCCTGTATGCAACTGCATAAGCACTTGGTCTGCTGCATCATAATCTAGCGTAGAATTGTAATAGGCGGCCTTCACCCCGTTCGACTTTAACGCACTCACCTGGTCTTGCATTAGGGCGATTAAAGGAGAAACCACAATCGCCGTTCCCTCGCGCATTAAGGCGGGTATTTGATAACAAAGCGACTTTCCACCCCCAGTAGGCATTAAAACGAAGCAGTCTTGCCCGCCAGCAATGTCTTCTATTATTTCGGCTTGCTGGGCACGAAATTCATCGAAACCAAATTGGGATTTTAGAATAGATAGGGCGGATAAGCGGGAGGTCATTTAATGGGTAGCCAGCGGTTAGTTAATTTAACGCCAATAGTATCATTTATTAAGCTAAAAAATGTCACCCTCCTCTGCTTTGTGAAATGAAACCTTAATCACCTAAATACAGTTTTTAATTTATTTACTAACCATATCAGACACTTACTAGGTATAATAACAAGATAACTTTTAAAAACGGCATTCATCTTGTACGAAATCATAAAAGCATTAAAAAACCCCGTTTGCGGTATTGATCATTTAGCGCTTCAAAAGCTATCTAGCTGCGCTATCTCAATGGACCAACGTGTTATGTTTGTCACCACCGATAACTCAGGGAATATTACTTATGCAAGCCAAGCCTTCTGTGAACTTACTGGCTACAGCAAAAACTATTTTGAAGAATCCTCACCTCCGTTGTACCTGTCTAAAAATGTCAGTATTCATTGCGAAGTGTATCAAACCTATACCCAAACCTTCCAAACCAACACTGATTGGACGGGTGAAATACAAGGCTCTACAAAGCAAAATAAAACATACTGTGTGACTTGTAATATTGAGCCTATTCTTGAAAATGATGGCCGTGTCGATAGCTATATAGCCATTATGCAAAATATCACCGCTAATAAAAAACTACAAAAACTAGTTATTACCGATGAACTAACCGGCGCTTATAACCGCCGTTATTACAACCAAATTTTACCGCAAGAAATTTCACGTTGTAAGCGTGAAAAAAACTGGCTAGCCGTTTTAATGATAGACGCCGATCACTTCAAAAAATATAACGATACTTACGGACACCAAGCCGGTGATGATGCGTTGGTATTGCTTACCCAGACAATGCAATCCTGCTTTAGACGACCAAGCGACTTTATCTTTAGACTGGGCGGAGAAGAGTTTGCTGCGATTTATTCTATCACCAACCCTGAAGATGCAGATATGCTGGCCGAAAAAGTACGTGCCGCAGTCTATAACTTAAACTTAAACCACTCGGGTAATGCCGCTTTCGGACGCTTCACTATTTCACTAGGCTTAATGCTGATTGACCCAGAAGGCTTTTATGTGGAAGAAGAAATTTATAAGTATGCTGATGAAGCCTTATATAAGGCAAAAGAGGCGGGGCGAAATCGCGTTGAGAAACGTAGCCATGATGATGATATCGAACTTTTCTAATCACCCTCGTCGCCTTTACCTAACCTTCTAAGCCACTTAATTTTTATTTAACTTTACAAGACGGGTCTATTGTTTGTAGACTGGTTAAAAATTAATAATTAGGATGCCCCCATGCACTTTTCAAACGTACTTAAAAGCCTGATACTAACCTTGTCTATCATGACGCTTTCTCTCCCTTCGCAAGCCGCCGATAAGGGTGCCAAAGTGGTTTACCATGTCGACTTTAAAGACCCAACTCGCTATTCTGCCACCCTAACGTCTATTAATAACATCCTTAACTTTTATGAAAATGAACTAATGGAAGCCGAAGTTCACCTAGTCTTTGTAGGCTACGGCATTCGCTTTGCAACGGATAACGCCCTAAAAGGCACGCCTTATGTGGCAGATAAAAAACTGATGGCAAGACGTGCAGAACTAAAAGGACGACTAGAATCTTTAATGGACGTACGAGGGGTCATTGTAGAACTGTGCGATAAAACACGTTCTGAAATTGACCTACCTAAAAGCGCACTATACAAAGGTATTCAATCACCTCCCTCTGGCGTAGGGAAAATTGCCATATTACAATCTCAAGGCTTCGCTTACTTAAAGGTTCAGTAGCCACCTTGTAACAATTTACTTCGCTTAAAAGCCTTTTAAGCGGATACCACCCCTGGCGATTTTTAAGGTTAAACCCAACATCTAAAGGCTTAAATATGCTTTACATATTAAAAAAGTAAATCATAAAGTATTCTACATCTTAATTCGCCCCCTTTTGTCCCCGTCATTGTTTTTAAAAAACTTAAAATAACGTTTGACAGTCCGCAGCCCCATCCCTATAATACGCCAAATCAATATGGCCGCATAGCTCAGTCGGTAGAGCAAAGGATTGAAAATCCTTGTGTCCCTGGTTCGATTCCAGGTGCGGCCACCATATTTTGAAAAGCTGTGCAAACAGCTGATCTTGCGGGAGTGGTGGAATTGGTAGACACGCCAGATTTAGGTTCTGGTGCCTTTGGTGTGAGAGTTCGAGTCTCTCCTTCCGCACCAACATCGTAGTAGAAGTGATCAATCTATTACAACTAAACCAGCTTTTGCTGGTTTTTTTATGTCTAAAATTTAGTCCTTAAACGAGTCAAGGATTTTCAATCCTTATGTCACCTCTTTATTCCCAGCACCCAACCTAATCAATGCGCCATTTTATCGGCTACCTGCTGAATAAAGTCTTGAATATAAGGCTGATGATGTTGTGTCTTTAAAGTGGCTGCATACAGGGTTGACCAAAGGCCATCCTTCCCCAATCTTTTAGTGGGCAGGTGTGAAAAGTCTGGCTGACTTTGAATAAGCCATTTTGGCAGTACACAAATTCCACGTCCTGACTCGACCAACTGCAACATCATCAAGGTCAATTCTGAATAACGAATGACATTAGGACTAATTTGTTGCGGTGTTAGAAATCGTTTAAAAACATCTAGCTTTTGTAATGGCACAGGGTAGGTAATTAAAGTCGTTTCAGCAAAGTCTGCCGGCTCTAGCCATTGCTTTTGATTTAGGTCATCATTTAAAGGTAAAACGGCTACCAGTTCGTAACTAAAGAGTGGGTCAAATACCATGTCTGAATTATTTTCAGGGTCTGATGTGATGACCAAGTCTAACAACTGTGTTTGTAGTTTTTTCAGTGGTTGGTCACCAAAAGAGTTCAAAATATCTAAATCTACATTCGGCCATTTTGCTTGGTAATGTCGCAACATTGGCAACAACCATTCAAAACAAGTATGGCAATCTACACCCATTAATAAACGCCCCTGCTCTCCTTGCGAGAGTGCTAGCAAGGTTTGTTTGGTTTGCTGTAGTTTTGGTAAGACTTCATTTGCGGTTTTTAACAGCACTTGGCCGGCGGGTGTAAATTGAATGGGATTGGTTTTTCGTTCAAACAACTTCATATCTAACGCATTTTCTAGCTGTTTAATTTGATGAGATAAAGCCGACTGTGTCATAAACAATTGTTCTGCTGTCGCAATCACTGAATGGGTTTCAGCAAGGGTTGCAATGGTTTTCAGGTGTTTTATTTCAATCACAATTTTCTCTCATCTCAAATACTAATATGAATTAATTTCATCTTAACAGGAAAATAACTCGCTTGTTTTCACTTTAAAGTCATCTTATCATTCTTTGGTCAATAAATATAAGGAATTAACATGACTGTACACAACTTAGGCTACCCACGCATTGGTGATAAGCGCCAACTAAAATTTGCACTTGAAAGCTATTGGAAAGGCGATAAAACCCTTAACGAGCTTGAAGCGGTTGCTAGTCAGATTCGTCAACAAAACCTACAAACTCAAATAGAAGCGGGTATTGAAATATTACCGGCTAACGATTTTGCCTTCTACGACCAAGTGCTAAACATGAGCACTTTATTAGGTGTCATTCCTAGCCGTTTTCGCCAAGAAAATTATGACATTGAAGTAGCCTTTAGAATGGCAAGAGGACGTGCGCCTTCAGATGATGGCCATTTTTGCTGTGCCGACCATGCGCCTTCTGAATCTAAAGCTGGGTTTGCGGGTGCAATGAAAAAATGGTTTGGCAGTAACTACCATTATATTGTGCCGGAACTAGAAGCTGATACGACCTTTAAGATTACCGATACTCGCTTGTTTGATGAAGTAGCAGAAAGCTTGGCATTCATTCATAGTGACCAGCATGCTTCAAACAATAAGCTACAAGTTAAACCCGTATTATTAGGCCCTATTAGCTATTTGTATTTAGCAGAAAACAAAGGTTCTGACTTACCTAAACTCGCCCATTTACCAGCTTTACTAACCGCTTATCAAGAAATTTTAATGCGTTTAAAAGCACAAGGTATTGAATGGGTTCAAATTGATGAACCTATTCTTGGGTTAGAGCTGGCAAAAGAATGGCAAGAGGCTTTTAAACCTACCTACACCGCTTTAAAAAGCAGCGGTATCAAACTACTATTGGCAACCTACTTTGAAACCCTTGGCGACCACTTAACCTTGGTTAGCAACTTGCCCGTCGCCGGCATTCACTTTGATGCGGTTTGGGGAAAGGCACAGCTAAATGAAGTGGTTAACACCATTTCTGCAGATAAGGTTTTATCGTTAGGTTTGGTCGATGGTCGTAATATTTGGAAAACAGATTTAACCACCACTTTGGCTTTGGCAAAACCCGCAAAAGAGAAGTTTTCAGACAACCTATGGATTGCACCCAGTTGTTCTCTGTTACACGTGCCGGTTGATTTAGAATCTGAAGAAAAGTTATCTCCAGAACTAAAACAGTACCTATCTTTTGCCAAGCAAAAACTACAAGAAGTTAGCTTAGTCGCCAAGGCATTAAATGGAGAAGATATTGAACAAGCACTGGCACAAAACAAGCAGGTGATTCTTGCTCGCCAACAGTCTAGTATCGTCAATAATGCAGACGTCCAACAACGTCTTGCCAAGCTACCCTCGCTTAATATTGATAGGCCGACTGCCTATGCGGAGCGTGCAAAGGTACAGCATAAAAAGTATCAACTGCCTTTATTCCCAACCACTACTATTGGTTCATTTCCACAAACTACCGAAATTCGCCAAGCCAGACGCGCCTTAAAAGCAGGCGAGATAAGTGAGGCGAATTATACCGAACAAATGCAAGCCGAAATTAAAGACGTGGTTGCCCGCCAAGAACGCATTGGCATTGATGTATTTGTGCATGGCGAACCCGAACGAAATGACATGGTTGAATACTTTGGTGAACTGCTAGAAGGCTATGCCTTTACCCAATTTGGTTGGGTACAATCTTACGGATCTCGCTGTGTTAAACCGCCTATTATTTATGGTGATGTTTCCCGTAAACAGCCGATGACCGTTGCCTGGTCGCAATATGCACAGCAACAAACCAACAAGATAATGAAAGGCATGCTAACCGGTGCCGTCACCATGTTGCAGTGGTCTTTCGTACGAGATGATCAACCAAGAGAACAGACCTGCAACCAAATTGCACTGGCTTTACGTGATGAAGTAAATGACTTAGAAGCCGCAGGCATTGAAATGATTCAAATAGATGAAGCCGCCTTACGAGAAGGGCTTCCGCTTAAGCATTCAGACTGGGAAAGCTACCTTAAATGGGCGGTGAATAGTTTTAAAATCACCACCTCTGGCGTGAAAGACACCACCCAAATACACACGCACATGTGCTATTCCGAGTTTAACGATATTATTCAAGCTGTCGCCAATATGGATGCGGATGTCATCACCATTGAGACATCTAAATCGCAAATGAAGTTACTCGATGCTTTTGTTGATTTTAACTACCCAAATGAAATTGGACCTGGAGTTTATGATATTCATTCTCCGAATATCCCAACCGTTGAAGAGATGGTGTTATTGATTGAAAAAGCGGCACAAAATATCGATGCCAAACGTTTATGGGTAAACCCAGACTGTGGTTTAAAAACCCGTGGTTGGCAAGAAACAGAACCTGCTTTAGCCAATATGGTTACCGCGGCTAAAATATTAAGGGAGCAAGCCGTACAAACAGCATAACCAACAACCCGCTACCTATTTCATCAATAAAGCTCATCTTCAATATGGGCTTTATTTGTTTTAGGATTACATTTATAACACCCTATTATTAGCAGGATACGGGGTACCCACCCCTGGCGATTTTAGACACTAAAATAGGCTTTGACTAACTTGCTCTCGCATTTTATGAACCAAACCAAATAAATCTTTTTTAAGCCCTTTAAGGCTTTTCAGTTGTTTTTTCTGAATAGCTTGTTCTATCTCAGCAACTTTGCCATGAAATGCCTTATGAGTTTCAAAAATAGGGCTGCTTTCCATCCCTTTTTGAATAAGCTCATCCGTCAGAGGACACAGACAATAGTCAGAGGTCGTTTTAAGGTCAATCAAATCTATATTATTGGGTATCGCATCCAGAATGACCCTTGCACGCTTAAAATGTCTGGCATACCAGCCTGATAGTGTTTTAGGCTGATATACCAGAGGAACTAACGCTTCTGAATCGGCAGCTTTTCTATTTTTAAGCCAGCTACAAAGTAACTCTAATGGCATAGGCTTAGCAATGCCATAACCTTGAATATAGACATCACCTAACGTCCAAATCACATCCAGAACCGAATTATTTTCAACACCTTCAACGACACAGCCCACTTCAAGATTACTGGCTAGCCTAATCAGTGCATCAATATATTCTAGTTGTTCTAGGTTATGTACAAGAGGACGTATAAAGGCTTGATCTATTTTTACCTCATCTAAGGGCAAGGTTTTCATTCTTAACATAGAGGACTCGCCTGTCCCCAAATCATCCATGGAAATACGAAAGCCCATCGACTTGAACTGATGAATCATTTTTAGAGCATTATTTTCATCTAGCACTTTGGTTTCTAGTATTTCAAGAGTCACCTTTTGAGTGTTCGCTTGATGCGCATCGACAATTGATTGAACAGAAGCGACCACCTCAGGATGGTTAAAGGCTTCTGTTGGAAAATTAATGCTAAGCCCTATGTCAGTTTTACCGCTATTATTTACGGTATTTAACATGTTAAAGCCTTGTGCTAAGCCAAACTCGAACAATAAAATTAGATCTTTTTCATTAAGACTAGACAAAAACTCAGCCGGTGCAGCAAAACCCGTTTTTGTTTTTAAACGCGCCAAGGCTTCTACCTTATGTACCTCTCCAGAAAGAGGCTCTATAATCGGTTGAAAAAACATTTCCAGTTGACCCGATTTTAATAGCGTTCGATACAGCTGTTTTTTCATGCCAGAAAGTTTTGATAAAGGCGCATAAAAACGGTGTTCTAAATCTTTAATATGGTTACCAAGCTCTTTAGCCACGCCTTCAAAAAAATACTGCTTATGCTGAGCCAAGAAAAACCCTGGCGACTTGCTGTAAATAATTAAAATATAGTCAAGGTTATCTCCCGATTTAAGCGGAATAACACCAAAGCTTCTCAGCCCAAGCTGCTCTGCCTTTTGCTTCAAATCAGGGTATTGAATATCACAGTAGATACTATTTACCCAAACAGGGACTTGCTCACCCCAAGCTTTATTTAGCCATACGTACTGAGAGGCATCGTTTTCATTACGACGGGGGTCACAGTGGAGTACCAAGCCTTGGTAGGTTTCACAGACTATTTTGTCTTTAGACACAAAAGAAGCAAGGCTAAGCCCATCTACACCGGGCAAGGCATATAACTGGCTAAAGAAGTGTTGGACTAAATCTTCTTGGTTAATGATACTGTTTAAACTTTTTTCTATCTTGTTTTGGGTGCTCCAACGTTGCTCCAACCCTTCCATGTAACCCTGCATTTGCCAAGCCATATCATTACTTAGGCGGCGCTCTAATAGTGCACGAACAGGCAAATAATCTCGTTCATTAAGCAAGGGAATAAATTTTACAAGGGATTCTCTATACACTTGATAAGCATCAATAAGTACATTGGTTGGCAGGCTAACTAGATCATGACGGCGACCAGCATGTATGCTCATTGCCCTATGATCTGTTTGCGACAATCCGGGGGCACTCAGGTTTTCTAGGTAAATTGCTTGCGCAGTATGAAGTGTGGCAAGCTCTTGTGCACTAAGCAGCGCAAGAATATTTTGTCCAATATTTTCTAAATTAAAATAAAAATCTTGAACAATTTGTATACGACTGGCTTTAATTAACGGGTGAATGCTTGCCAAGAGCTCAACTGCGTCTACCCCATAAGGGTCTAAGGTTTCCGTAGCATCTAGGATTTCTAGTTCTGAAATACTGTTTTTAGCCGTTTCTAACTCACGAAAAACGGTGGACATAATAGGTTTCATGTTAGAGATTACTTCCTTAAGTGCAAGTAGATACAGTACAAATCGTAAGCTTTTTATTTTAGCATAAGTACACTCTCTTTTCAAAAAACGTAAGGGCGGGACCAGAAATTAACTCAAACCAGTCAAACTAAAGCAACCTTCTATCAGGCGGTCGATAGCTAAAAGCTATTAAAGCATTAAATATTATTCATTTCACTAATTAACCAAAACCCCTTACACTGATACCCAACAAACAAAAACCTTGTACTTAAAACTGCAAATACCTATGTAAAATAAAATGGAGTTCTACCATGTCAAAATTAGCAAATAAAGAAACACAAGCGGTTCCTAGTATCACTTGGCCAACTCGCCAAAATAATGACTGGGTAAATATCACCAGTGATGAAATATTTAAGAACAAAACCGTCGTTGTTTTCTCTTTACCAGGTGCCTTTACCCCTACCTGTTCTTCTAGCCACTTGCCTCGCTACAATGAATTAGCACCTGTTTTTAAAGCCAATGGCGTAGATGAAATAGTGTGTGTGTCAGTCAACGATACGTTTGTGATGAACGCTTGGGCAGAAGCACAAGAAGCCAACAACATTACTATGATTCCAGATGGTACCGGTGCCTTCACCGACGGTATGGGCATGTTGGTAGACAAATCAGACATTGGTTTTGGTATGCGTTCATGGCGTTATTCTATGTTGGTAAAAGATGGTGTTATTGAAAAAATGTTTATTGAAGCCGATGTACCTGGCGACCCTTTTGAAGTATCTGATGCGGACACCATGCTAAATTACATTAACCCAAATGCCAGCATTCCAAAGGTAGCCACTATTTTGACCAAGCCTGGTTGCCCTTTCTGCGCTAAAGCTAAAGCAGCTTTAAGCAAAGCGGGTATTGCGTATGAAGAAATTACAATTTCTAACCACGAAATTACTTCTCGCACCCTAAGAGCGATTTCTGGTGCGGAAACCGTTCCTCAGGTATTTATTGAAGGAAAATTGATTGGTGGTTCAGATGATTTGGCAGATTATTTAGCCAAATAGGTTTACACTATTAGGCTTGCAAGTAAGTCATACTTTCAAGCTTAAACCAAATGTTTTGAAAGGTTTTAAAAAGCCTTAAAAGCCTAAAATCGCCAGGGGTGGGTATCGTCATGACACCACCCCTGGCGATTTTTAACCCTGAATAGGGTTTAATAAGCTGATAACCCTGTTATTGTGGTTGAAAACCATCTTCATCACATCATTTTATTAAACAGTATTTGCACAAAGGAAACCACCATGAAATACGATTACGACATTATTGCCATTGGCGCTGGAAGCGGTGGCTTATCTGTTTTAGAAAGAGCGACTGACTATGGCAAAAAATGTGCCGTGGTAGAAGCAAAAGAGATTGGTGGTACCTGTGTCAATATTGGTTGCGTGCCTAAAAAAGTCATGTGGTTTGGCGCACACATTGCCGAAGCTATTCGTGATGCTAAAGACTATGGTTTTCACGTGGAACAAAAAGGCTTTAGCTGGAAAACTCTTGTTGAAAAACGTGAAGGCTACATCAATAACATCACCACTTGGTATGCCGGTTATTTAAAAGATTTAAATATCGACCTACTACAAGGTTGGGGCAGTTTTGTCGATGAACACACGGTTAAAGTGGGTGACAAAACCTACACAGCAGAAACCATTGTGGTGGCACCAGGCGGAAAACCTTTAGTACCCAATGAAACTGAAAATGCAGACTTAGGCATTAGCTCGGATGGTTTTTTTGCCTTAACCGAACAGCCTAAAAAAGCCGCTGTTATTGGTAGTGGTTATATTGCGGTAGAACTAGCGGGTGTCTTGCAAGCTTTAGGCACGCCTGTCTGTTTAATTAGCCGTAAAGACTTGGTGCTAAGAGGGTTTGATGACATGATTCGTGAAACCCTGACTGAAGAAATGATTAAAAGTGGCATTAACAAACACTATCATTTCCAAGCCAAAAAACTTACCAAAGAAGCCGATGGCACCATTACCATTGAATCAACAGATGGTCAGGTTATTAAAGGTTACGATCAAGTTATTTGGGCGGTCGGCCGTGAAACCCTAACCGATCCTTTGGCTTTAGAAAACGTAGGCCTAAGCACCAACAACCGTGGCTTCATTGAAGTAGATGACTACCATAGAACTGCCGTGCCTAATATTTATGCCATTGGCGATGTTACTGGCCAAGCGCAATTAACACCCGTAGCCATCCGCGCAGGACGCTACTTGGCAGAAAGATTGTACAACAATCAACCCGAGCTAATAATGGACCTAAGCAAAGTGCCTACCGTGGTCTTTTCTCACCCGCCTATTGGCACTATTGGACTGGCGGAACATGATGCTAAAAAGCAATATGGCGCTGATAACATTAAAGTGTATAACTCTAGCTTTATCCCTATGCGCTATGCTTTTACCGAGCATCAATCGAAAACAGCTATGAAGCTAATTTGTGCAGGGGAAGACCAAAAGGTAGTGGGCATTCATATTATTGGCGACGGCGCAGATGAAATGCTACAAGGCTTTGCCGTCGCCGTACAAATGGGGGCAACCAAGGCAGATTTAGATGCGACTATTGCCATTCACCCAAGCTCTTCTGAAGAGTTGGTGACCATGCGTCCGATGATTTTAAAATAACCATTAAAGTTAAGACTCTTGTCTAATTTGGCTAATACCTTGCCCGCATTATCCACATTGCCTAAGCCACTCTGCCAGGCTTTTCAACTGGCAGAGACCACCATCGCCAAAGCTTTACCCTTGGCTTATGACGATGCCAGCCATCAAGTTTATTGCCTGAACACAAACAAACCTAGTGTAAACAGCACAGAACTACCTTTTAACACTGTTATTAAACAAGTTCGCCACCATTCAGTACAAAATTCGTCTTTTTGGCAACAAATGCAATTGCTATTTTCTGCTTCGCTGACGGCTCAAATACAAAATTTTTCAAACAGTTACCCTGCTATTAATGAAATAACCGACTTGGGTATTCCTACGTTTATCGATAGCGTTCAAAGCGAGACGCTAACTGCCAGCATGGCTAGCTTTTGCCCTGGTCAAGAAATAGAGATACCTGTTAATCAAACTGTGGGTAAACAACTGATAAAACAGCTTGCCAAGCATCTAGCCCATTGCCACCAAAATAACACCATCAACCAAACCAAGGCTTCCCCAGAAAGCTGGCAAGCGCGTGTCAATACAAGCCTTAGCCAACAAATTAAAGAGGGGGTTATTGAAACGATTAAGGCAGAACAGCTACAAGGAAAATGGGGCTTAATTATGCCCGATTTACGTTGGGACCAATTTTTAACCGATGGTCAAAACCTAACTTACTTAATTGATTTAGATGCCTTAGTACAAGGCCCAGTTGCGTTGGAATGGGTGTTATTAGAATATTTATTAACGCCCGAACAGGCACAAGGGTTTATATCTGAATATAAAAAATGGCATGAACCACCAATTATCTCAGCCGTTCGCACCATTTATAGACATTTATTGTTTAACCTGAATGTGTTGGGAGCCAAAAATCGCCAGGGGTGGGTATCAGAAACCCAGCATCCTCACTACTTTAACTAATGCGTTAGCTCAGCCTAACTTGCTAGCTTGAACTTGGTTTGATAACTTCGCTCGCCATTCAAAGTAACCAACCACCGCCATCACCAAATACACCATAAATAGAATAATGGTGACATAGAATTCTGCCTGCCAATACAACACAATCGCCGCCGCATCAATAGCCAACCAGTATAACCAGCTTTCTAATACTTTCTGCACCATCAGCATCGTATTTAACACCGAAAACACCAGTACACCTGCATCTAAATAAGGCAATTTAGACTGCACATAGGTTTCGTTAAACCAGCCTAAAGCAATGCTAAGTAACAGCCCAAACAAGACAAACTTAATATGAAAGCTTAATGGACGCGACCCAATTTCTGTAAAGTGGCTTGCCTGAACCGGCTGTTTCCACAACCAAAACCCATAAACCGCCATGCCTAAATAATAGAAATTAAGCACGGATTGCAAAGGCAACTGGCCATCCCAAAATAGCACCGTATAAATAGCAGTGCTAATAAAGGCTGCTGGCCAAGCCCAAATATTTTCTTTAATAATTAAGAAAACATAGGCTAAGCCTAACAACATGGCCAGTAGTTCCCAGTCTTGAATTAGACTGAAAGCAAAGATTAAGTCATCCCAAAAGCTAGCGTCCATCTTTAACGAGCACCTGGTAAGTCATCACCCGAACATTCAAAAATATTGGCTTTCGAGCGATCTGAACCCATTAACTTTAAGATAAAAACGGTTTTGGGGTTAGCCAACAATACCGCTTCTACTTCTTCGGTTAAGGCATTCATCAACACTTTATAATCACCAAATATTTGTGTACTCATTGCATTACGGGCAATGCGTACTTCATCATGTTTTTCTAACGACTCAATAAAGTCGATAATAGGCTGACAATATTGTTCCGTTAAAGGGTACATACTAATATCAATTGAAGCTTGCATAAAATTCCTTGCCTTTAATAAGGCTGATTAGTAGTCGTAAGCAACCGTTACACCGAAGGTTCTGGGCTCACCTTTTTGGGTGTATAGACCATCAGCATAACCAGTACGAGGATCGATTCCGAAGTAATAACCACGAGTATCATAAGCAGTATCAGCTAGATTACGCCCCCAGGCAGTCACTGTCCAGTTCTTACGATTGTATTCAATACTACCGTTCAATAAAGCATAGGCTTTAGACTGTTGATCATGA
>WFMZ01000055.1 GCA_015484555.1 Hydrogenovibrio sp.
ATATTTAAAAGGATTGATTGAAGCTTACGGCTTGAAATTAAGATCAAGCACCTATAATTTAGTTAAAATTATAGGCTAATTACAACTTCATTCTACCAGCCTTATCAGCAGTAAAAATCTAATCATAATTTATGTTCGTGACAAATCCGTGACAAATATTCATTTATTGAACATCACCCTCCAAGCTCTAGCTTTTAACTTTTTGCATTAATCTTGAACTTCACATTCAACAAAATCACATAATTTATCAACATTTTCTATCGTGCAATCCTCACAAAAAATAATCATATTAAAAATAGGGGATTACCATACTAATCTAAAGGCTATATTTCAGGCAATAAAAAACCCCAGTTGATAAATCAGCTGAGGTTTTGTATTTGGTGGAGATGGGCGGAGTCGAACCGCCGTCCGAAAAGCCTCCATTTAAAACTCTACATGTTTATTTGACCATTTAATTTAACTTTATTGCTACTCGGTCAACAGAGATCACATAAAGCGAGTTTGTTAGTTTTAGCTGATCCTATCCAAACACACAGGAACTGGCGATTTCGCGTAAGTCGACACAGAGTTAGGAGCCACGAACAGCTGACCTAGTCTGCGCTAGCGGGATTAAGCCGCTAGAGCGTAGTTATTGTCGTTTGCAACTATAACAAATTGAAATAAGGTTTTACGTGCATCATTCAGGCACGACATGCATCTCAAACTTTGGTCTCCTCGTCGAAACCAGTGCACCCCCAGGGAGTGAATCTAGAGAAGATTCTTCAAAATTTAATTTGAAAGGAGATTATAGCGGGTATCAAGCTAAGTTGGTAGTGGAAAAGAAAGAAAGACTAATATTGGGTTAGATCGGGCAGAAAAAAGAGAGGTTAAAGTGTGACAAACAATCTTAAAGGCTGGAATAAGCTCCTTATCGTTTATCTATCCATTTTTAATAGACGTTGCTTGTCTCTATTCCAATCGCGATCTTTTTCAGCAGCACGTTTGTCGTGCAGTTTTTTACCTTTGGCTAAGCCAACAGAAAGCTTTACCTTACCTTTGCTCCAATGTAGATTCAATGGGATTAAGGTATAGCCTTTTTGAGCCACTAAATCACCTAGGCGAGTAAGTTCTTTACGCTTCATTAGTAATTTACGCAGGCGTAAAGGATCTTGTGTGGTGTGAGTAGAGGCAGTAATTAGTGGAGTAATTAAAGCGCCAAATAAAAAAGCTTCATTATTTTTAAGTAAAATATAGCTTTCATTAATTTGTACTTTACCTTGGCGTAAGCTCTTAACTTCCCAGCCCTGCAGGGCTAAACCTGCTTGGTAATCTGCCTCGATGGAATAGTCAAAACGGGCTTTTTTGTTCACCGTGATACTATTTGGATTGTTTTGTTTTTTCTTTTTTGCCATAATCCGTGAATTATAACGAATATAAGACATTAAAAATGAAGAAAATTAGTCGAACGGCTTTATTACCTTATTCTGCAGAAGCTATGTTCCATATTGTGAATGATGTGGTTAGCTATCCAGACTTTTTGCCTTGGTGTAATGAAGCGGAAGTGTTAGAAAGCACGAACAACTTAATGGTGGCTAAAGTGGGCATTGCCAAAGCAGGTATTACACAGTCATTTACCACCTCAAACAAGCTAGTTCCAGGCAAGCAAATAGAGTTGTCATTAGTAGATGGACCTTTTTCTTATTTACAAGGTGTATGGCATTTTAAAGTACTTGATGAACAAGCCTGTAAGATAGAGTTTGAGCTAGAGTTTGAGGTTAGTAATTCATTACTAAACATGGCTTTATCATCAGTTTTTGAACAAGTTGTCTCAACGATGGTACAGTCTTTTTGTGACCGAGCTAAACAAACGTTGTAACAAAAAAGGAAGATAGACAAATGAAAATAGAAATTGTGTATGCTTTGAAAGAAGAACAGTTTTTGGTAACCGAAGACGTATTAAACGGCACGAGCGTGGGAGAGGCTTTAGCGCAATCTGAGTTTTTAAAATCCCATCCTGAAATCAACCTAGATAAGATAGGAATTTTTTCTAAACTAGTTAAACTGAATACCCTTTTAAAAGAAAATGATCGTATTGAGATTTACAGACCTTTAATCGCCGATCCTAAAGTAAAGCGTAGAGAAAAGGCAAAGGCGCAACGGTCTTAATAAATGGTACGTTTAGAAGAAAGATCTTTTGATGATAATATCATCTTTTACGATGTGCCAGCTTTCAAGATAATAGTCATTATCAAACTTGATAATTAAGTGGTGAATTGCCTCTGGGTGAATTGCTTTATCAGTGCTGTAAAATACATATTCCCAGTGTTTTGGGTCAAAAGGGTCATTACCAAAAGGAGGACCTAAAAGTTCTTGCACCTGCTCCATGGTCAACCCAGCTTGTAAATAATCTGTTTCTTCAGGCGTGATGATAGTACCTTGAGTGATCGTTGCTTTGTAAGGTGTAAAAAATGAACAACTACTGAGTAAGGTAGTCAGTAATGTAAGGGTAATTAATAGGGGTATTTTTTTTAGGCTAGGCATACTTTACAGGGATATTCTTTAACTCATTAAGGTGTTTTCGTTTATTATACTTAGACACGTGCTTATCGGGTAATAAAAACGCTTAATTTTATTAAATTAACTTAATTTTAAGCAGTCTGATAGCGAATGGTCTTAAATAGACCGCCTTAAAAATAGAGGAAATCCTTTTGATATGAGCAGTGCGAACCTAAAAAAAGTTGGCTTGAAAGTAACCCTTCCTAGATTGAAAGTATTAGAAATTTTAGAACAAAAAAGTGAAGAGCATCACCTAACGGCAGAAGATGTTTATAAAATCTTAATTAAACAGGGCGAAGAGGTGGGTTTAGCCACGGTATATCGTGTGTTAACTCAGTTTGAACAAGCGGGAATTGTGCGTCGTTTAAATTTTGAAAATAATATTTCTGTTTTTGAATTAGATACAGGTGACAATCATGATCATCTTATTTGCGTCAAAACAGGCACCGTGAAAGAGTTTACAGATCCTATTATTGAAGAACGTATTCGTGAAATAGCGAAAGAAAAGGGTTATAAGTTATCTAGCCATGCTTTGGTTATTTATGGTGACTACACTGAAGGCTAATTACCTAGTTCAGCTTCAATAACTTCACAGACTTCTGTCATTTTTAAATGATTAGATTTTGCAAATCCCATTACATATTCAAACATCTCAGGGTTTTCAGTTTTCAACTTAGTGTCTAAAATTAAACACTTTTGTCCTTGATAACGCTCTGGGTGTAATAAGTCAGAATAAACCAAGCGATGAATATCTCCATAAGAAGCCATCATCGAAGCAATACGGTCTATCCAATCACTCGGACGAAACTTATTCCCTTCAACAGTATACCCTTCAATTATATAACGACAACCCACCGGCTTGCTCCTGACTGTAATTCAACTTTAAAGCCTAACTTCATGGCTCTAATACGTTTTAAAAAAATTGTAAATTTAGCAAAAAGAATTCTAGCACAACTATTCAAAAAAACACGTTTAACCACCTATTTAAGCAATTATTTTTTCGATGAGTACAGAAAAAACCTTGTTTTAATGGCATAATATGCATCTTTAAAATTTTGATCTGAGAAAAGCGAAAAATGAGCCTATTGCAAACAGATGACTTAAAAATTAATGCCATCACTGAAGTCAGCACGCCTGAAAAATTGCACGAGTTGTATCCTATTACGGAGCAAGCCTCTAAGACCGTTTATAGTACTCGCCGAGCCATTCATCATATTCTTAGTGGTGACGATGACCGTCTTTTACTTGTCGTAGGGCCTTGCTCAATTCATGACCCAGCTGCCGCTAGAGACTATGCTCAAAAATTAAAGCCTCTTATTGAAAAATATCAAAATGAACTTCTAATCGTTATGCGAGTTTATTTTGAGAAACCAAGAACAACCATTGGCTGGAAGGGGCTCATTAACGATCCTTACCTAGACAATTCATTTGAAATAAACCAAGGTCTAAAAGAAGCTCGTTCATTGTTGGTGGATATCAATAATAAAGGCATTCCTTGTGCCACAGAATTCTTAGATTTAATTTCACCACAATATGTAGCTGACCTTATTTCTTGGGGTGCTATTGGTGCTAGAACAACAGAAAGCCAAGGCCATAGAGAATTGGCATCTGGTTTATCTTGCCCGATTGGCTTTAAGAATGGTACAGATGGGGGGGTTAAAATTGCCGCAGATGCCATTGGTGCGGCCAGCAACCCTCACATATTTTTATCCATGACTAAGCAAGGCCATTCGGCTATATTTTCAACCAATGGTAACTCTGACTGTCACGTTATCTTACGTGGTGGCAATGATGGCCCTAACTATGAATCTAAATTTGTACAGAGAGCCATTGAAAGCTTAAATAAATCGAATGTTCAAACCAAACTAATGATTGATTGCAGCCATGCAAACAGCCAAAAACAGCACAAAAATCAACTACTGGTGGCTAAATCAATTCAGCAACAACTAGAAAATGGTGAAGCCAATATTATGGGCGCCATGGTCGAAAGTAATTTGGTAGAAGGTCGCCAAGAAGTAGACTGCCTAGATAAGCTAGTCTATGGCCAAAGTGTCACAGATGCTTGTATTCACTGGGAAGATAGCCTAGCGGTCATCGACCAATTGGCTGAAGGGATTAAGGCTAGAAGACAAGCTTAATCAAACCAGCCTGTTTTTTAAAAATGTTTAAAACCTTCTTCTTGGAGGTTTTTTTCATTGTCCAAGCCATTTATTTTTATGCTATTGCTAGCGCCAGAAAGAACTTTTCCAATATGAGTCAGTTTTAAATTCAATAATTTTTCTAACTGAACAACTTGTGGCATTTTTTCTGCAGGAACCGTAAAACATAATTCATAATCATCTCCACAAATAATCGGGAATAAAGACTGTTCAGCTGCTTGACTATAGTCCAGGACTTCTTTTGTTAAAGGAATATCGGCATAATTTAATTCTGCAGATAACCCAGAGCTTTGCAAAATGTGTTTAATGTCTGCTAATAAGCCATCTGAAATATCAATGGCGCTATTGGCAATCCCCTTTAGAGCTAAACCTAATTCTATTCTAGGTTGTGGTTCATTTAATTTTTGGTGATATTTTTCAGGTTGGTTCAGTGTAAAGCTGGCAGGCAGGCTTTTAAATATAGACTGCAACCCTAATCCACCCATTCCTAATCCACCACCCACAGAAGAAGAAACAAAAATAGCATCACCCTCTTTAGCGCCTGACCGTAAAATAGCTTGATTAGACTCTACCCAACCATTGGCTGTAATGGTAATACTCAACACACTAGAGCGAGTGGTATCACCACCAATTAAGGGCAGTTGATATTGATCTGCTAGTGTTTTCAAGCCTCTTGCAAATTCAGATAACCAGGCATCATTGTTTAAATTTTCAGGTAAGCTCAAAGCCAAAGAATAGAAAGCGGGGTTAGCGCCCATGGCAGCCAAGTCGCTTAAGTTAACCGCTAAAGATTTCCAAGCAATTGAAAAAGGAGGCGTTTGTTTAGGGAAGTGAATGTCTTCAATGGAGGTGTCGGTGACCACCACTAGCTGATGATTAGGTAAGGGCGTTAAAACTGCCCCATCGTCTCCTATACCAATTTGAATATCTGAATTTGATAGAATGGTTGGTATTGATGAAAGTGGTTTGAAATAGGTTTCTATTAATGAAAATTCAGATGCCATTATGGATAAAAACTAACCGTTCATTTCTGTTGAACGAACAGACTTTGCCACCTTATCTAAAATACCATTAATATATTTATGACTGTCTTCTGCACCGAAACTTTTAGCGAGTTCAACTGCTTCGTTAATCACCGCTTTATAAGGAACTGAAAGTGAGTGCTTTAATTCAAAAGCGCCTATTCTTAAAATATTTTTTTCAACAGGATCAATTAAAGCCACTTTACGATCTAAATATTCGCTATATAAAGCATCTAAATCTTCAGTGTTATGAGTAACCGCATGAACAATATCGTTATAAAGATCCACTTCAGCGCCCTTCAAACGACCCTGTTCGTTAAACTGCTTCGTAATATCATGCATAGGAGCGTTATTCATGTCCCACTGATATAATGCCTGCAAAGCAACTCGTCTAGATAAAGTTCTTGGGCTAAACTTCTTTTCAGTTTCCTGAACTTCTTCGCCTTGGCCAGGTGTAAAGTCTGATATTTTCATGCGTTTCTCTTAAAAATTATGGTAAAAATTATAGCTGTTTTAGAACATTAACGGTTTCAATCACAGCCAAGGTACATTCTTCACCCTTGTTACCTGCTTTGGTGCCCGCTCTTTCAATGGCTTGATCAATGGTATCAACCGTTAGCACACCAAAAGAAACCGGTACACCGGTATTTAAAGCAACTTGCCCAATACCTTTAACACATTCGCCAGCAACATAATCAAAATGAGGTGTACCACCACGAATAACCGCCCCTAAAGCAACGATTGCATCGTACTTTCCTGACTGAGCCATTTTTTGTGTGACCACAGGAATTTCAAATGCACCGGGTACCATCACCTGCTCAATGTTATCTACTGAACCACCATGACGCACAATGGTATCAATAGCACCTTTTACTAAACTATCGACAATAAAGCTGTTAAAACGCCCTACGACTAGTCCAATTTTCATACCTTCTGCTGTTAAGTTGCCTTCAACCATTTTCATTTTCAATTCCTTTACTGGCTTATTGTTCTTTATCAATATATTCAACGACTTCTAAACCAAAGCCACTTAAGGCGGTCATTTTAGAAGGTGACCCAATGACTTTTAATTTGTTTAATCCTAGGTCAGATAAAATTTGTGCCCCTAACCCAAAGGTTTTGGCATCATCTTCTATCAAGGTATCTGGCGCAGTGACGCCTAAATCTTTTAGCTGAAACGACTGAATTTTTTTCAGTAAATCCGACCCTTCATCATTCTTTTTCAGTACCACAATCACACCCGATTCCTGGGTAGATATTTGTTTCATTGCTTGGCGAAGTGACCACTTGCAGTCTTCTCGCTTAGAGCCAAATAGGTCGCACATTGTATCAGACATATGGACTCTAACGGTAACAGGATCATCAGTTTTAATATTACCAAATGTTAAGGCAAAGTGTGCATGCTGATCAATCGCATCTTCATAACCGATTAAGTTGAAGTCACCAAACTCGGTGGGTAACTTGCATTGTGAAACTCGCTCTATCGTCTTTTCATTTTGCAGCTTGTATTCAATTAAATCGGCAATAGTACCCATTTTAATTTGATGTTCTTGTGCGTAAGTTTCTAGGTCTTCACGGCGCGCCATAGAACCATCATCATTCATGATTTCTACAATCACCGAGGCAGGTTCAAACCCTGCTAAACTAGCTAAATCACAACCCGCTTCTGTATGACCCGCGCGCGTCAATACACCACCAGGTTGTGCCATTAAAGGAAATACATGCCCAGGGGTAATAATATCTTGCGGCACGGCATTTTCAGCCACGGCTGTTTGAATAGTAATGGCTCTATCGCCAGCTGAGATTCCTGTGGTCACGCCTTTTGCCGCTTCAATAGAAACAGTAAAGTTAGTACCATGAGGATCTTGATTATCAATCACCATTAAAGGTAAATGTAGCTGATTACAACGTTCTCGCGTCATGGTTAAGCAAATTAGCCCACGGCCATATTTTGCCATGAAGTTAATATCTTCAGCGGTCACCGTTGCAGCTGGGACCAAAAGATCACCTTCATTTTCACGATTTTCATCGTCCATTAATATCACCATTTTACCGGCTTTATAATCTTCTATTAATTCTTCAATTGAATTCAGTTTCATTGTATTCTCTGATCTTAAACGTTCTTGGTTAAACGCTTAGTTATATAAATCCATTGTCGGCTAACAAGGCTTCTGTTACCGTACTTTTAGGGCTAGTTTCTTGCCCAGATTGGAGCATTCTTTCTAAATATCTTGCCAACAAGTCGACCTCTAAATTAACAGCCGAGCCGACGTGTAGCGAATGGATAGTCGTTTCTTGCTTGGTATGAGGCACAATATTAACATCAAACACACTAGACTCAACGCCATTCACTGTTAAGCTAATACCATTGATACAAATAGACCCCTTGCCAGCAATGTACTTAGCCAGCTCATCTGGCGCTTTAATTTGATAGCGCCATGAACGCGCTTCTTGCTGAATAGACACCACTTCACCCACGCCATCAACATGACCTGACACCAAGTGTCCGCCTAATCGATCTTGCAAACGCAAGGCTTTTTCCAGGTTCACGTCAGCGCCAATGCCTAAGCTTCCTAAAGTCGTCACTTTTAAGGTTTCTGAGGAGACATCTGCCACATAAGATTGTGCTGTTAATTCAATCGCCGTTAAGCAAACACCATTGCAAGCAATGCTATCGCCTAACTTTACGTCAGACATCTCTAGCTTTTGTGTATCAATGGTAAAGCGAGCATCGCCCCCAATTTTTTCAATATGGGTAATCTTGCCAACTGATTCAATAATACCGGTAAACATTTAAGCGCTCTCTTTCGCAATAGGCGTCAAAACAAGGTGTAAATCTTGCCCCACTTTATCCATGCTATCGAATTGAAATTGAAGCCTGTCACTCATTAAATTTAACCCTTCTATTTCAAACATAGGTTTGGCGGCCGAGCCCATTAAAACGGGCGCAATAAAGGCATGAACTTCTTGAACAAAGCCTGAATAAATAAAGGCACCTGCAACAATTGCACCCGCTTCTACCATCACATCACGCACCTGTTCTACTTCATGCAAATAAGACAGTACAGATTCAATATCTAGCTTATCTTCCGCTGCCGCAACCGCGACCACTTCTGCACCGGCTTTATACAAACGTTCAACCACTTCAGTTTGACCTTCTGATGTTTGCTTAGATGTCATAATGATGGTACGACCTGGTAAGCTGAGCATTTTAGCAGTTTCAGGCATGCTTAAATGGGCATCTAAAACCACCCTAAGAGGGGAAGCATCTGCCTCGCTTAAATTTAAACGGGCTAGTTTTTCAGCCGATAAGCGTACATTTAAACTTGGATCATCTGCCAGAACCGTCCCAATACCGGTAATAATAGCGCCATGCTGTGCACGCATAACATGGACTTTTTCACGGGACTCGGGTCCTGTAATCCAGTTACTTTCACCACTGCTCATGGCGGTTCTACCATCTACACTAGCGGCAATTTTTAAACGTACAAAGGGAAGCTGCTGTGTCATGGCGTGAATAAACCCTTTATTTAATGCTTTCGCTTCTTGCTCAAGCAAACCAACAATAACCTTTAAACCGGCATCAGTCAGTTTCTGAATACCTTTTCCAGCAACCAAAGGGTTAGGGTCTTGCATGGCAATTATTACCTTTGCAATACCTGCCTCTATCAATGCATTGGCACAAGGTGATGTGCGCCCAGTGTGCGAGCAAGGCTCTAAGGTAACATAAGCCGTTGCGCCTTTTAAAGACACCTTGCAACCATTAATGGCTTCACGTTCTGCATGAGGTAAGCCAGCTTTGCGATGCCAACCTGTTGCTACCACTTTGCCAGCTTGCGTCATGACACAACCCACGGCAGGATTAGGCTTAGTAGAATAAAAGCCTTTTCTTGCCAACTGAATAGCATGCGCCATCATCGTTTGATCTAGCTTAGAAAAAAGGGCTATATTTGTCATTTAATAAACCAAAAATTACTTGGCCGTCGTGGCTTTCACCAACTTTTCAATTTCTTCTGCGAAAGCATTTACATCTTGAAAGGAACGGTAAACAGAAGCAAAACGAACATAAGCAACCTGATCGACTTCTTTCAAAGCTTCCATGAGCATTTCACCAATTTGTGAAGAAGAGACTTCTTTCACCCCTTTAGACATTAATTGCTTACGAATGCGATGAATCATCTCATCAATCGCTTCACTCTCAACAGGGCGTTTTTCTAGCGCCTTAATTAGACCTTCTCGAATTTTTGTTTCTTCGAATTTTTCACGATTACCATCCGACTTAATAATTCTAGGCAAGGCCAATTCAGCAGTTTCGTAAGTGGTAAAACGTTCTTTACAGGTTAAACATTCACGACGACGACGAACTTGCCCGCCTTCTGTTGCCAGACGAGAGTCAATTACCTTCGTATCAGGTTCATTGCAAAAGGGACAATGCATTTAGTTCAACCTACTTGTAAACAGGGCGTTTAGCACAAAGCTTAGTCACTTTAGCCGTAATATCTGCTTGAATATTTTCATCCCAAGTGCCCGCTTCTTGATCACATGAATCAATAATGTCACACATCCAACCCGCTAATTCTTCAGAGTCTTGTTCTGTAAATCCACGGGTCGTGCTCGCAGAGGTACCGATACGAATACCACTGGTGACAAATGGCGATCTTGGGTCACTAGGCACAGAGTTTTTATTGATTGTAATGTGCGCGGCATCTAAAGCCGCATCAACCAACTTACCGCTTAAACCTTGCTTAATAAAGCTCACCAAGAACAAGTGGTTTTCAGTACCCTTTGAAACTACATCAAATCCACGGTCAATAAATACTTTAGCCATGACCTTGGCATTCTTTTTCACGTTTTGAATGTAGGTTTTAAATGCTGGTTCCATCGCTTCTTTAAATGCAACTGCTTTACCCGCAATAACGTGCATTAAAGGACCGCCTTGTGCGCCAGGGAAAATAGCTGAATTCAATTTCTTTTCAATTTCTGGATTGGCCTTTGCCAAGATTAAACCTGAACGAGGTCCACGTAATGTTTTGTGAGTCGTAGTAGTCGTCACATCTGCAATTTGTACAGGACTTGGATATTCACCACAAGCCACTAAACCCGCAACGTGTGCCATATCTACCATGAAATAAGCACCGACTTCGTCCGCAATATCACGGAAACGCTGCCAATCAACCACTTGAGAATAAGCTGAAAAACCAGCAATAATCATTTTAGGCTTGTGTTCTTTCGCTAAACGCTCAACTTCATCATAATCAATAATGCCAGTTTCTTCATTTAGACCATACTGAACTGCATTGTAAATTTTGCCTGAAAAACTAACATGAGAACCGTGCGTTAAGTGACCACCATGTGCCAAGCTCATGCCTAAAACGGTATCACCTGGCTCTAATAAAGCCATGTAAACTGGTGCGTTAGCCTGAGAACCCGAATGAGGTTGTACGTTTGCATAGTCTGCACCAAATAATTCTTTTGCACGATCAATGGCTAGTTGCTCAACCACATCAACATACTCACAACCACCGTAGTAACGCTTTCCAGGGTAGCCTTCTGCATACTTATTAGTTAAAACTGAACCCTGTGCTTCCATTACGCGAGGGCTAGTATAGTTTTCCGAAGCAATCAATTCTATGTGATCTTCCTGACGCTGTGCTTCATTTGCAATAGCTTCCGCTAACACATCATCGTAACCAGCGATTTTCATTGATTTATCAAACATTTTATTGCTCCGTAAACTAAATAATTAAAGCCAGTATTTTAGCAAGGTTTGTCTTTATAAACTACCTTAATCCATTGAACTAAGTGAAAAGTTTTCACTCCAAGATGAAAAAGATAAGCACAACTTTTTGAAGGGCTATTCTGGTTAGATTAAAATTAGACTTTTGCCCCCTGTTTAAAGCTTAACAATCATGTCTTCTGGCTTTAAACGAGACTTAGGCAACAAAGCATTATAGTCGTCTAATCGACGATAACCAATTACCAAAGCGACTGAACAAACATGCCCTTGCAACTCTTCTGAAAATTCCTCGCTAATTAATTCGCTATCTATCCCCTCTAATGCTGTTGAATCTATATTCAAACGTGCCAAGGTGTGCAGGGCGTTGCCAAAAGCTAAATACGTTTGAGCTCTTGTCCAGGTACTCGTATCACCCTGTTCATTTGTATTCATTTCGGCAAATACAAAGCCTGCAAAGGCGGCCTCTCTTTCCTCTGGCTGCGTTCGACCATCCTCAATACCTTGGTCAACTACCCTTGCATAGTCTTCTCGTGTATAGGCGGGGTTATGAGCGAAAAGAATTATGTGAGAGCCTTCAAATACATGCTTTTGATTAAACTGAAACTTCTGCGCAAAGGTTTTATTAAACCGTTGCTTAGCCTCATCGCTTTCAATCACTATAAAACGCCAAGGCTGAGCATTAATAGAAGATGGTGATAGACGGATAGCTTCTAGCAGTACACCTAAGTCTTCTGCAGAGACTCGTTTACTAGCATCATATCGTTTAGTGGTATATCTTTGGGTTAAATCTTTAATAATTAAATCCATATCATCGTTCTCCAGTTTAAATCAGCCTTTTTAAGGCTTTTAAAACTCAAAAATCGCCAGGGGTGGTCTGAATGTATAGACCACCCCTGGCGATTTTTAAGATTGAAACAGAATAAATTGGCTTAAAAGTTAAACCAATTTCATCTCTTCTTTAACCTGCGCACACCATTCCGTAATACGGCTATTGGTGAGTTCTGGCTGTTGATCTTCATCAATACCTAGGCCTACAAAAAACTCATCATCTTCTGTAGAGGCTTTCGATTCATCAAACTCAAAACCGTCGGTAGAAGTATAACCTGCTGGATCGGCACCATTTTCTACGGCAATGTCATGCATAAAACCCATTGCATCTAAAAAATATTCAGAATAGTCGGCTTGGTCACCCAAACCGAAACAAGCAACTTGCTTACCAGTAAAATCAATTTTTTTAAAGTCTTCCCAAAAATCATCCCAGCTACTTTGTAGCTCGCCGTAGTACCAAGTTGGCTGACCAAGGATGATTTTATCAAATTTTGCAAAGTCTTCTACGCTAGCAGAGGCAATATCAAATACTTCTACTAGATCTGAACCGATTTCATCTTTGATTAAATCGGCTACACGTTCAGTATTTCCCGTGTCTGTGCCATAAAATAGACCAACTTTACTCATTTGATTTCCTTTACTTAGTATAATTAAAAATAGTTTAAACTTACTTTAAC